>JAZGBC010000185.1:0-17075 GCA_036444495.1 Kiloniellales bacterium | reverse complement strand
GGGACAATGTGTCGATGGAGGTCGAGCTGATCGCGCCGATAGCGATGGAAGAGGGCCTGCGCTTTGCGATCCGCGAGGGCGGACGCACCGTGGGCGCCGGCGTCGTCGCCGGGATTATTCAGTAGGCGCCGGGAACGGCAAGGCGCTGGCGGAGCGGATTTGGATCAAAAAGCGCGGATTGAATGACCATGGAAAGCCAGAACATACGCATCCGTCTCAAGGCCTACGATCACCGGATCCTCGACCAGTCGACCACGGAGATAGTTGGCACGGCCAAGCGCACCGGCGCCCAGGTCCGCGGGCCCATCCCGCTACCCACGCGCATCGAGAAGTTCACGGTGCTGCGCGGGCCGCACATCGACAAGAAGAGCCGCGAGCAGTTCGAGATTCGCACCCACAAGCGGCTGCTCGATATCGTCGACCCCACGCCGCAGACGGTCGATGCGCTGATGAAGCTCGATCTGGCCGCGGGCGTGGACGTCGAGATCAAGCTGAAGGGCTAGGACTGGGACCGAGACAATGCGTACCGGATTGTTGGCACAGAAGCTGGGCATGACGCGGGTCTTCACCGAGGACGGCGACCACGTGCCCGTAACCGTGCTCAAGGTGGACAACTGCCAGGTGGTCGCGGTGCGCCGTCAGGAGCAGGACGGCTACGACGCAGTCCAGCTCGGCAACGGCAGGGCCAAGGTGAAGAACGTGGGCAAGGCCATGCGCGGCCATTTCGCCAAGGCCAAGGTGGAGCCCAAGCGCAAGCTGGCCGAATTCCGCGTTTCCGGGGACGCCCTGCTCGAGGTCGGTCAGGAGCTCTCGCCGGAGCACTTCGTGCCCGGGCAGTACGTGGACGTGACCGGCATTTCCATCGGCAAGGGCTTTGCCGGTTCCATGAAGCGGCACCACTTCAAAGGCATGCGCGCCAGCCACGGCGTCTCGGTCTCGCACCGGGCCCATGGCTCGACCGGCAACAGCCAGGACCCCGGCAAGGTCTGGAAGGGCAAGAAGATGGCCGGCCATCTGGGCGATGAGCGGAACACGATACAAAACCTGCGCATCGTCTCGACCGACGCCGAGCAGGGGCTGGTCCTGGTGAGCGGCGCGGTGCCCGGCGCCAAGGGCGGCTGGGTGAGTATTCGCGATGCGGTCAAGCACGCCCTGCCCGAAGGCGCGCCCTTCCCGGCGGGGCTGCGCGGGGCGGGCGGCCCGGCCGAAGGGACACCGGCTGATGATGCGCCGGCCGAAGAGGCGCCCGCGGAAGAAGCCGCACCTGAAGAGGCCGCGCCCGAAGAGAAATCCCCGGCCGAGACTGAGGCCGAGGACAAGAAGGAGTGACGACCGTGAAGTGCCCCGTCACGACCCTGGATAACAAATCGGCCGGCGAGATCGAGCTGGACGAGGCCATCTTCGGCCTCGAGCCGCGCGCCGACCTTCTTGCGCGCATGGTCAACTGGCAGCTCGCCAAGCGCCGCGCCGGCACCCATAAGGTCAAGGGGCGCAGCGAGATCGTCGGCACCAACACCCGCATGTACCGCCAGAAGGGCACGGGCCGCGCCCGCCACGGGCCGCCCAAGGTGGGACTGTTCCGCGGCGGCGGGCGCGCTTTCGGACCCAAGGTGCGCGACCATTCGCACAAGCTGCCCAAGAAGGTGCGCAAGCTCGCTCTCAAGACGGCGCTCTCGTCCAAAGCGGCCGACGGCAAGCTGATCGTGATCGAGGCCGCCAAGGTGAAGGAAGCCAAGACCGCGGAGCTGGCCAAGAAGCTGGGCAAGCTGGGCTGGGGCTCGGCGCTGGTCATCGACGGGGCGGCCGTGGACGAGTCCTTCGCCCGCGCCGCGCGCAACATCCCGGGCCTCGACGTGCTGCCCGAGGGCGGCGCCAATGTGTACGACATTTTGCGCCGCGATACCCTGGTGCTGACCAAGGACGCGGTCCAGGCGCTGGAGGCGCGGCTGCGATGAGCAGGGCCCGGAGATATAAGCCGCAGACGGCGAGCGTGTCGCGCGAGCGGGCCTACGAGTTGGTGCGCCGGCCGCTCGTGACCGAGAAGTCGACGCTTGGCTCGCAGCACAACCAGATCACCTTCCAGGTGCCGGTGGACGCGAGTAAGCCGGAGATCAAGGCCGCGATCGAGCGCCTCTTCGAGGTCAAGGTCAAGGCCGTCAACACCGTGCTCCAGAAGGGCAAGACCAAGCGCTTCCGCGGCCGCATCGGCAAACGCGCGGACTACAAGAAGGCCTATGTGACCCTAGTAGAGGGCCACAGCATCGACGTGAGCACGGGAATCTAGAGCCATGGCGCTGAGGACATACAAACCCGTCACGCCGAGCCGCCGCGGCCTCGTTCTGGTCAACCGCGCGGGCCTGTGGAAGGGCAAGCCGGTCAAGGCCCTGACCGAGGGCTTGACCAAGAAGGGCGGACGCAACAACACGGGCCGGATCACGGCGCGCCGGCGCGGCGGCGGCCACAAGCGGCTGTACCGGGTGGTCGACTTCAAGCGCCGCAAGTTCGACGTGCCGGCCAAGGTGACGCGCCTGGAATACGACCCGAACCGCACCGCCTTCCTGGCGCTCCTGGAGTACGAGGACGGCGAGCAGGCCTACATCCTGGCCCCGCAGCGCCTTGGCCCCGGCGATACCGTGGTCTCCGGCGAGCGGACGGACATCAAGCCGGGCAACGCCATGCCGCTGGCTAACATTCCGGTCGGCACAATCGTGCACAACGTGGAAATGAAGCCGGGCAAGGGCGGCCAGATCGCGCGCGCGGCCGGCACCTACGTGCAGCTCGTCGGACGCGACGCCGGTCACGCGCTGCTGCGCCTCAATTCGGGCGAGGTGCGCATGGTGCGCGCCGAGTGCATGGCCAGCATCGGCGCGGTGTCCAACCCGGACCAGGCCAACATCAAGCTCGGCAAGGCCGGGCGCAAGCGCTGGCTGGGCAAGCGCCCCTCGGTGCGCGGCGTGGCCATGAACCCGGTGGATCACCCGCACGGCGGCGGCGAGGGACGCACCTCCGGCGGCCGTCATCCGGTGACCCCCTGGGGCAAACCGACCAAGGGCGCCAAGACGCGGCGCAACAAGAAGACGTCGCGGCTGATCGTGCGCCGTCGCCAAAAGAAGCGTTAACGGAGGGCTCTGGTGGCTCGTTCAACATGGAAAGGCCCGTTCGTCGACGGCTACCTGCTCAAGAAGGCGGAGCGGTCGCGCACTTCGGGCCGCAACGACATCATCAAGACCTGGTCGCGGCGCTCGACCATCATTCCACAGTTCGTGGGACTGACCTTCGGCGTGCACAACGGCAGGAAGTTCCTGCCCGTGCTGGTGACCGAGAACATGGTCGGGCACAAGTTCGGCGAGTTCGCGCCGACCCGCACCTTCCACGGGCACACGGCGGACAAGAAGGCGAGAAGGATCTAAGCGCCATGGGCAAGCCGAAGCATCCGCGCCGCCTGAAGGACAACGAGGCCAAGGCCATCGGGCAGAATCTGCGCACTAGCTCGCAGAAGTTGAACCTCGTGGCTCAGACGATCCGCGGCAAGAGCGCGGAGGCCGCGCTCTCCGAACTCACCTTCTCCAAGCGGCGCATCGCCGGCGAGGTCAGGAAAGTGCTGCAGTCCGCGATCGCCAACGCGGAAAACAATCATCAGCTCGACGTGGACCGGCTCTATGTGGCCGAGGCGACGGTGGGAAAAGCCTTCGTCATCAAGCGCTTCCGGCCCCGCGCCCGGGGCCGGGCGGGGCCAATTATCAAGCCCTTCAGCACGATCACGCTAGTGGTGCGCGAACGCGAGGAAAGAGCCTAATGGGTCAGAAAGTCAATCCGATCGGGCTGCGGCTCGGCATCAACCGGACCTGGGACTCGCGCTGGTACGCGGACTCCAACTACAGCGACCTGCTGCACGAGGACCTGGCCATCCGCAAGTTCCTGCACCAGCGGCTGCAGCAGGCCGGAGTGTCGCGCATCATCATCGAACGCCCGGCCAAGAAGGCGCGGATCACCATCCACACGGCGCGGCCGGGCGTGGTCATCGGCAAGAAGGGCGCGGATATCGAGAAGCTGCGCAGCGAACTGCAGAAGATGACCAGCAGCGACCTGCACCTGAACATCGTCGAGATCCGCAAGCCGGAGATCGACGCCAAGCTGGTGGCCGAGAACATTTCCAGCCAGCTCGAACGCCGGGTCGCCTTCCGGCGCGCCATGAAGCGCGCGGTGCAATCCGCCATGCGCCTGGGCGCGCTGGGCATCCGGATCCAATGCGGCGGCCGCTTGGGCGGCGCAGAGATCGCGCGCACCGAGTGGTACCGCGAGGGCCGCGTGCCTCTGCACACCCTGCGCGCCGACGTGGACTACGGCGAGGCCACCGCCAAGACGACCTACGGCACCTGCGGGGTCAAGGTCTGGGTCTTCAAGGGCGAGATCATGGAGCACGACCCCATGGCCCATGAAAATCGCCTGAAGGAGACGCATCAGACCCGCTAGCGCCAAGGCGCCCGGGTTCAGCGAGGACGAGTAAGCCATGTTACAGCCAAAGCGGACCAAATACCGCAAGGCCCACAAGGGGCGCATCCACGGCCACGCCAAGGCCGGCTATGCGCTCAACTTCGGCGCCTACGGCCTCAAGGCGATGAGCCCGGGCCGCGTCTCGGCGCGCCAGATCGAGGCCGCGCGGCGCACCATCACGCGCCACATGAAGCGCGTCGGCAAGCTGTGGATCCGGGTCTTCCCCGACGTGCCCGTCTCGCAGAAGCCGGCCGAGGTGCGCCAGGGCAAGGGCAAGGGCAACCCCGAATGGTGGGCCGTGCGGGTCAAGCCGGGCCGCATCATGTTCGAGCTGGACGGCGTGTCCAAGGATCTGGCGCGCGAGGCCTTCACGCTGGCTTCCGCCAAGCTGCCCGTCAAGACCAAGTTCATCAGCCGCTTGAGCGAGGAGGGCTAGACCGGTGAAGGCCGCCGACCTCAGAAGCAAAACCGCCGACGAGCTGCAGGATACGCTCATGGATTTGCGCAAGGAGCAGTTCAACCTGCGCTTCCAGAAGGCCAGCGGCCAGCTGGAGAACACGGCGCGCGCGCGCGAGGTGCGCCGCGGCATCGCCCGTGTCAAGACGATCCTGCGCGATATGCGGCAGGCCGTATCTTAGGAGACCGCAAACCATGCCCCGTCGTGTCTTGAGAGGAGTGGTGGTCAGCGACAAGGCCGACAAGACGATTACCGTCTTGGTCGAGCGCCGGGTCATGCATCCGCTTTACAAGAAGATCATCAGGCGTTCCAAGAAGTACCGCGCCCACGACGCGGACAATAGCCACAAGATCGGCGACTTGGTGCGTATCGAGGAATGCCGCCCAATCTCCAAGAGTAAAACCTGGAAGGTTGTCGGCGCCGAGGCCGGATCGGCCTAGGGCCCAGCGGGAGCAGCCAGCCATGATTCAGATGCAGACACAGCTCGACGTCGCCGACAACTCCGGCGCCCGCCGGGTCCAGTGCATCAAGGTGCTGGGCGGCTCCAAGCGCAAGTCCGCCGGTATCGGCGACGTCATCGTGGTCAGCGTCAAGGAGGCCATCCCGCGCGGCCGCGTGAAAAAGGGCGATATCCACCGGGCGGTCGTCGTGCGCACGGCCAAGGAGATTCGGCGCGACGATGGCAGCGTCATCCGCTTCGACAAGAACGCGGCGGTCCTGATCAGCCCCCAGGGCGAGCCCATCGGCACGCGTATCTTCGGCCCCGTGACCCGCGAGCTCAGGGCCAAGAAGTTCATGAAGATTATCTCGCTGGCGCCCGAGGTGTTGTGATGGCGGTGAAGTTCAAGATCAGGAAGGGCGACCGCGTCACGGTGATCACCGGACGCGACAAGGGCAGGAGCGGCGAGGTGCTGAAGGTCCTGCCCAAGAGGTTGCGGGTATTGGTGCAGGGCGTCAACAAGGTCAAGCGCCATCAGAGCCCGACACCGGGCGATCCGGGCGGGATCATCGAGAAGGAGTTGCCGATTCACATTTCCAACGTGGCGCTGATCGATCCCAAGACGGACCGGCCGACGCGCGTCGGCTATCAGGTGGACAAGGGCGGCCGCAAGGTGCGCATCGCCAGGCGCTCCGGCGAAGCGATCGATCTGTAGAGGGGCTGGAACATGAAAGCGCGCCTGAAAGAGCTTTACGAGACGGTCGTGAAGCCGGCCCTGATAGAGGAGTTCAAGTACAAGAACGCCATGCAGGTGCCGCGCCTCGAGAAGATCGTCGTCAACATGGGCGTCGGCGAAGGCGTGGTGGACGCGAAGAAGGTCCAGCAGGCGGCGGCCGAGCTCACGCTGATCGCGGGCCAGAGGCCGGTCGTGACCCGCGCCAAGAAATCGATCGCTACCTACAAGCTGCGCGAGGGCATGCCGGTCGGCTGCAAGGTCACCTTGCGCCAGACGCGCATGTACGAGTTTCTCGATCGCTTGGTCACCATCGCGCTGCCGCGCGTGCGCGACTTCCGCGGCATCTCGCCCAAGTCGTTCGACGGGCGCGGCAATTTCGCGTTGGGATTGAAGGAGCAGATCGTGTTCCCGGAAATCAATTACGACGAGGTCGGAGAAATCCGCGGAATGGACGTCGTGATCTGCACCACGGCCAAGACGGACGAGGAAGCCAGGGTCCTGCTCAAGGGCTTCGACATGCCGTTCACCGATTGAGCGGCGCATAAGGAACGGGAGAGCCATGGCCAAGAAGAGCGCCATTAATCGAAACCTGAAACGCATACGGATGGCGAAGAACCAGGCCGCCAAGCGCACGCGCCTTAGGGAGACCGCACGCGACCGTTCGTTGCCGCCCGAGGAACGCTTCCAGGCCTACCTCAAGCTGGCCAAGTTGCCGCGCAACGGCGCCCCGGTGCGAATCCGGAACCGCTGCTTGCTGAGCGGCCGGCCGCGCGGCTATTACCGCAAGCTCAAGCTGTCCCGTATCGCGCTGCGCGATCTGGCCTCTATCGGCCAGATTCCCGGCATGGTGAAGTCGAGCTGGTAGGAAGAAGGGGAACACGCGCGATGGCGATGAGCGATCCTTTGGCAGATATGCTGACCCGCATACGCAACGGCCAGCGGGTGGGCAAGTCGAGAGTGCGGGCGCCGGCTTCCAAGCTGCGCTCCAACGTGCTCGATGTGCTCCAGCGCGAGGGTTATATTCGCGGTTTCAGCAAGCACGAGCTGCGTCCCGGCCTGGCCGAGCTGGAGATCGAACTCAAGTACCACGACGGCGCGCCGGTCATTCAGGAGATCTCCCGCATCTCCCGGCCGGGCCAGCGGGTGTACTCGAAAATCAAGGAATTACCGACTTATTACAGTGGCTTGGGCATCACCATCCTGTCCACGCCGCGGGGCGTCTTGTCGGACCAGGAAGCCCGCGCCGCCAATGTAGGCGGCGAGGTCCTGTGCCGGGTGTTCTAGAGGACTGACGATTATGTCGCGCGTGGGCAAACATCCCGTGGAAGTGCCGAGCGGAGTCGAGGTCGCAATCAGCGGCCGGATGATCACCGCCAAGGGCAAGCTGGGCCAGCTCTCCTACGAGGCAACCGACGATGTCTCGGTTGCGCTCGAGGAGGGCAAGGTGGTGGTCCAGCCGACCAGCGAGTCGAAACGCTCCCGCGCCATGTGGGGCACGGCGCGCTCGCGTATCCAATCCATGGTGATCGGGGTTTCGGAGGGCTTTGCCAAGCGGCTCGAGATCAACGGCGTGGGCTACCGGGCGGCGGTGCAGGGCAACAGCCTGAACCTGCAGCTCGGCTACAGCCACGAAATCAATTATCCGATCCCCGAAGGGATCGCGATCAAATGCGAAAAGCCCACCAACATTGCGATCTCCGGCGCCGATAAGCAGCAGGTCGGCCAGGTCGCGGCCGAGATTCGCGCTTTCCGCAAGCCCGAGCCATACAAGGGCAAGGGAATCAAGTACGCGGATGAGATCATCCTGCGCAAGGAAGGGAAGAAGAAGTAAGGCCATGTCGAGCGCCAAGGATTTGAGCGCGCGCCGGAAGAACCGGGTGCGCGGCAACATCAAGCGGAAGGGCCGGGGCCGTGTGCGCCTGAGCGTGTTCCGTTCGAGCAAGCATATCTACGCCCAGGTCATCGACGACGGGCGCGGGGTAACGCTGGCAGCCGCCTCTTCCATCGACAAGTCGCTGAAAGGCAAGCTGGCCAAGGGCAGCGACAAGGCGGCCGCGGCCGAGGTCGGCAAGCTGATCGCCGAGCGCGCTGCGGCGGCGGGCGTCAAGGACGTGGTCTTCGACCGCGGTGGTTATCATTATCACGGCCGCGTCAAGGCGCTGGCCGAGGCCGCACGCGAGGGCGGTTTAGCGTTCTGAAGGATTAGGCTATGGCACAACCCCGAAGAGACGGGCGGCGCAAGCGGGACGATCGCGGCTCGCGCGAGGAGTCCGATCTCGTCGAAAAGCTGGTCAGCATCAATCGCGTGGCCAAGGTGGTCAAAGGCGGGCGCCGCTTCGGTTTCGCCGCGCTCATGGTGGTGGGCGACGGGCGAGGCCGGGCCGGCTTCGGCAACGGCAAGGCGCGGGAGGTTCCCGAGGCCATCCGCAAGGCGACCGAACTGGCCAAGCGCAACATGGTCCGCGTCCCGCTGCGCGAGGGCCGTACGCTGCACCATGACGTTCGCGGGCGCTATGGCGCGGGCCGGGTGGTCATGCGCTCCGCCTCGGCGGGCACTGGGATCATTGCGGGCGGTCCCATGCGGGCCATATTCGAGGCGCTTGGCGTGCAGGACGTGGTGGCCAAATCGATCGGCAGCTCCAATCCGCATAACATGATCAAGGCCGCTTTCGAAGGGCTGAAGCGCAGCGCCAGCCCGCGCATGGTCGCCCAGCGCCGCGGCAAGAAGGTCTCCGATCTGCAGGGCGATCGGCGCGCGGCCGCGGCCGAGACGCAGGAGTAGGCAGTCATGGCTGCCGAGCGCAAGACAGTGAAGGTGACCCAGATCAGGAGCCCGATCGGTCGGCCCAAGGACCAGCGCGCCACCCTGATCGGCCTGGGGCTGAATAAGATGAACCGCAGCCGCGAGCTGGAGGACACGCCGGCCGTCCGCGGCATGATCGACAAGGTGCGCCATCTGATACGGGTCGAGGGCGAGGACTGACGCGCCTTCCTGCCGGGGCCGAAATTCTAAGGAACAAGAACGATGAAACTGAACCGCTTGTCCGATAACGCGAAGGCACGCAAGGACCGCAAGCGCCGGGGCCGCGGCAATGGGTCGGGCATGGGCAAGACCTGCGGGCGCGGCCACAAGGGCCAGAATTCGCGCAGCGGCGTGGCGCTCAAGGGCTTCGAAGGCGGCCAGATGCCGCTCGACCGCCGCTTGCCCAAGCGCGGCTTCAAAAACATCTTTGCCCGCCGTTTCGTCGTGCTGAACCTGGGCCGGCTGCAGGCCGCCATCGACGCGGGCAAGCTGGACCCCAAGCAGCCCATTGACGTCGCGGCGCTGAGCGCGGCGGGCGTAGTGAAGCATCCCCGCGACGGTGTGCGGCTTCTTGCAAACGGCGAGTTGAAGACCAAAGTGAATATCTCGGTCGCCGGCGCCTCCAAGGCCGCGGTGGCGGCCGTGGAGCAGGCCGGCGGCAGCCTCACGGTGGCCATCCCGGCCAAGACGCCGGCCAAAACCAAGGCCGATACGCCGGCCGGGCCAACCGAAAGCGCCCCGGAAGGCGCCTGATCGAGGAAGGTTGAATGGCTTCCGCCGCCGAGCAGCTCGCAGCGAACCTCAACTTCGGGGCGCTTTCCAAGGCGACCGAGCTGAAGAAGCGTATCTGGTTTACGCTCGCCGCGCTTATCGTCTACCGCTTCGGCACCTACATTCCCGTGCCCGGGATCGATCCGGTCGTCATGGAGCAGATCTTCGAGGCGCAGTCGGGCGGGATTCTGGGCATGTTCAACATGTTCGCCGGCGGCGCGCTGGGCCGCATGGCGATCTTCGCGCTCAACATCATGCCCTATATCTCGGCTGCCATCATCATGCAGCTGATGACCGCCATCTCGCCGAAGATCGAGGCGCTGAAGAAGGAGGGCGAAGTCGGGCGCAAAAAGATCAACCAGTACACCCGCTACGGCACGGTGTTCCTGGCCTCCCTGCAGGCCTACGGCATTGCCGTCGGGCTGGAGAGCGCGAGCGGACCGAGCGGCTCGGCGGTGCTCGATCCCGGTCTCTATTTCCGCTTCAGCACGGTGATCACCCTGACCGGCGGTACCATCTTCCTGATGTGGCTGGGCGAGCAGATCACCCAGCGCGGCGTGGGCAACGGGATCTCGCTGATCATTTTCTCCGGCATCGTCGCCAATCTGCCGATCGCTTTGGCCAGCACCCTGGAGCTGGGCCGGACCGGCGCCCTTTCGGCCGCTTTCATCATCTTATTGCTGGTCATGGCGGTCGCGGTCATCAGCTTCATCGTGTTCATGGAGCGGGCCCAGCGCCGGATCGTGGTGCAGTACCCCAAGCGTCAAGTGGGCAAAAAGATGTTCGGCGGACAGTCCACGCACCTGCCCATGAAGATCAACCCCTCGGGCGTGATTCCACCGATCTTCGCCTCCTCGCTGCTCCTGATGCCGCTCACCGTCGTCGGCTTCGCGGGCGGCGGCGGGCCGGACTGGCTGGGTTGGGTGAGCTCGCTTATGGGCCGGGGCCAGCCGGCGTACCTGTTTATCTACGTGGGCCTGATCGTCTTTTTCACTTACTTCTACACCAGCGTCGTGTTCAATCCGGCGGACACGGCCGATAACCTGAAAAAGCAGGGCGGGTTCATTCCGGGCATCCGGCCCGGCGCCAACACGGAAGAGCACCTGCGCTTCATCCTGCTGCGCCTGACCACCGTGGGCGCGATGTATCTCTCGCTGGTCTGCCTGCTGCCGGAGATTCTGATCTCCAGGTTTTCGGTGCCTTTCTACTTCGGCGGCACCAGCCTGCTCATCGTGGTCTCGGTGACCATGGACACGGTGGGCCAGATCCACTCGCACTTGCTGGCGCACCAGTACGAGGGCCTGATCAAGAAGTCCAAGCTCAAGGGGGCTCGCCGTTGAACATCATCCTCCTAGGCCCGCCGGGGTCGGGCAAGGGGACCCAGGCCAAGCGCCTGGAGGAGAGCCGCAACATGGTCCAGCTCTCGACCGGTGACATGCTGCGCGAAGCGGTCGCATCGGGCAGAGACTTGGGTACGAAGGTCAAGAAGATCATGGACGCTGGCGAGCTGGTGCCCGACGAGATGATCATTCGGATGATTGCCGAGCGGATCGATCAGCCGGACTGCGCCCGCGGCTTTATTCTGGACGGATTTCCGCGCACCACCCGTCAGGCCGAGGCGCTGGACGAGATGCTGGCGGACAAGAGCTTGAGGCTGGATTCGGTGATCGAGATGAAGGTCGACGAGGAGGCCCTGGTCGAGCGCATCACCGGCCGCTTCTCCTGTGCGAACTGCGGGGCCAGCTACCACGACAAGTTCAACCGGCCCCAGGTGGAGGGGGTTTGCGATATCTGCGGCGGGCGCGAGCTCACCCGCCGGGCGGACGATAACGAGAAGACGGTGCGCCGGCGCATGGAGGCCTACCGGGCCCAGACGGCGCCGATCCTGCCCTATTACGCGGAAAAGGGTCTTCTGCGCTCGGTGGACGGCATGGCCCCCATCGACCGGGTGAGCGTGGAGATCGGGCACATGCTGGTGTCGGCATGACGGTTGACTCGCGGTTTGGGGTACCTATAATCCTGGCGCCTCCGGCGCGACCGCGACCGGACCTTTTTGTCTGTCCGGATATAGCAAGAAATCCAAGGTCTTAGGTAAGGAGATCGCCCCGTGGCACGTATTGCTGGCGTAAATATTCCAACACAGAAGCGCGTCGAGATCGCGCTGACCTACATCCACGGTATCGGCCGGACCAAGGCCAGGGACATCTGTGGCAAGGTCGGAATCCCCGCCGAGCGCCGGGTCAACCAGTTGACCGACGACGAGTTGGTGCGCATACGCGAATCCATCGATCGGGACTACCTGGTCGAGGGCGATCTGCGCCGCGAGGTGGCGATGAACATCAAGCGGCTGATGGACCTTGGCTGCTACCGGGGCATCCGGCACCGCAAGGGCCTGCCGGTGCGCGGGCAGCGCACCAGCACCAACGCGCGCACGCGCAAGGGTCCGGCCCGGCCGATCGCCGGCAAGAAAAAAGTCGCCAAGGCCAAGTAGGTAACCCAGGTTTAAGGACGGATCGGAACGCTAATGGCTAAACCTCAGGCACGGGTACGGCGCCGGGAGAAGAAGAACATCACTTCCGGGGTCGCGCATGTGAGCGCGACGTTCAACAACACGAAGATCACCATCACCGACGACCAGGGCAACACCATCGCCTGGTCCTCGGCGGGCTCGGAGGGCTTCAAGGGCTCGCGCAAGTCCACGCCTTACGCCGCGCAGCTGGCCGCCGAAAGCGCCGGCCGCAAGGCCCAGGAGCACGGCATGCGGACCCTGGAAGTCAACGTCAAGGGACCGGGCTCCGGCCGCGAATCGGCGCTGCGTGCGCTGCAGGCGGTCGGCTTTACGATCACCGCGATTCGCGACGTGACCCCGATCCCGCACAACGGCTGCCGGCCGCCGAAGCGGCGCAGGGTCTAGGAACCGCGGCCCCGGCCGCCAGGGCGCACAGCGCCGCGGGGCGGCAGGCGGGCCGCCGCAACGCCAAGGACCGAAGGGTCCGGCATTTTGCAATGAGGGAAGCACGCGGCTTGCGGATCGCGTCGTTCCCGAAACAGCTTTGAACTCGTGAGGGCGCAGCAGTGCTTCAGAAAAATTGGACTGAAATGATTAAGCCGAACAAGCTCGACATCCAGCCGGGGACCGATGCGAAACGCTTCGCCCGCGTGGTGGCGGAGCCGCTCGAGCGTGGCTTTGGCATGACGCTCGGCAACGCGTTGCGCCGGGTGTTGCTTTCCTCGCTGCAGGGCGCGTCGGTGACCTCCATCCACGTAGATGGGGTGCTGCACGAATTCTCGTCGATCGCGGGCGTGCGCGAGGACTTGACCGACATCGTGCTCAACATCAAGGCGATCGGCCTGCGCATGCACGGCGAGGGGCCCAAGCGCATGCGGCTGCGCGCCGAAGGGCCGGGCGAGGTCACCGCGGGGCAGATCGAGACCGGGCACGATATCGACGTGATGAACCCCGAAATGGTGCTCTGCACGCTCGACGACGGCGCGCGCATCGACATGGAGTTGGCGGTGGAGACCGGCAAGGGATACGTTCCCGCGTCCCAGAACCGGCCCGAGGATGCGCCCATCGGCCTCATTCCGGTGGACGCCATGTTCTCGCCGGTGCGCAAGGTCGCCTACAAGGTGGACAATACCCGCGTCGGGCAGGTGACCGACTACGACAAGCTGACCATGGAGATCGAGACCGACGGCTCGGTTACCCCGGATGACGCCGTCGCACTGGCCGCGCGAATTCTGCAGGACCAGCTTCAGCTCTTCGTCAACTTCGATGAGCCGGCGGTCCGCGACTATGAGGAGAAGGTGGCCGAGCCGCCGTTCAACAAGAACCTCCTGCGCAAGGTGGACGAGTTGGAACTTTCCGTGCGTTCGGCCAACTGCCTGAAGAACGACAACATCGTCTACATCGGGGACCTGGTGCAGAAGAGCGAGGCCGAAATGCTGCGCACGCCCAACTTCGGCCGCAAGTCGCTCAACGAGATCAAGGAAGTCTTGACCGGCATGGGGCTGCATCTGGGCATGGAGATCCCCAACTGGCCGCCCGAGAATATCGAGGACCTGGCCAAGAAGCTCGAGGAGCCTTACTGAGCGCCGCGGCGCACGCGGCATAGCTTCGGGGCCGCCCGGCCCCATCCCGCCGTACACGGCCTTGCTCCCCTCGGGGCGCGTCGCGGCGGCGGGCCGCCTGAATCGGTCTCGCGCGCGAGGCCCGGAGGATGAGGAGACAGAACGATGCGCCATGCCCGGCAAGGCCGGAAGCTCAACCGGACCGCGTCCCACCGCAAGGCCATGTTCGCCAACATGGCGGTCGCCCTGCTCAAGCACGAGCAGATCAAGACCACCCTGCCCAAGGCCAAGGACCTGCGGCGCGTCGTCGACCGCCTCATCACGCTGGGCAAGCGCGGCGGACTGCACGCTCGGCGCCAAGTCCTCTCGAGCCTGCGCGACAGGAAGATCACGGCCAAGCTGTTCGACGAATTGGCCACGCGATACAAGGACCGCCCGGGCGGCTATACGCGGGTCATCAAGGCGGGCTACCGCTACGGAGACATGGCGGCCATGGGCGTTATCGAACTGATCGACCGCAACCTCGAGGCCAAGGGCCAGGACTCCGGCCCGACCATGTTCAAGGACGAAAGCGAAGCGGCCGAGGACGAGGAGTAAACCCTCCCTCGGTGCCGCAGAATAAATGGGCAGTTCGCTCTGGGGGCTGCCCTTTTCGTTTGGGCGCGGGGGCTTGCGCGCGCGGGCCGGGGAAAGGGGCGTGCCTCCGCCCTGGTATCGCCCTAAAATCTATCTAAATCATAAGCGGCGGTCCGACTCCAGCCATGCCGCCGGGGAGGAACCAGGGAACATGCTCCACCGCCTGACCGCCGTGCTATTCGGCCTTGCACTCGCCCTCGCCGGCCCGCAAGGGGCGCTTGGGCAGAGCAAGGCCGTGCCCGAATCCCGCGCCCAGGTCCAGCTTTCCTTCGCCCCGGTGGTGAAGAAGGTGGCCCCTGCCGTGGTCAACATCTTCGCCAAGCGGATCGTGCGGCAGCGCGGCGTCTCGCCTTTCTTCAACGACCCCTTCTTCAAGCGCTTCTTCGGCGAAGACTTCGGCCTTTTCGGCGTGCCGCGCGAGCGCATCCAGAATTCTCTCGGCTCCGGCGTGATCGTCTCCGCGGACGGGCTGATCGTGACCAATCACCATGTCATCAAGGGCGGCGACGAAATCACCGTGGTGCTGGCCGACCGGCGCGAATTTCCCGCCGAACTGGTGCTCAGCGACGAGCGCACCGATCTGGCGGTGCTGCGCATCGACCCGAACGGCAAGGCCCTGCCGCACGTCGAGTTCCGCGATTCCGACGAGGTGGAGGTGGGCGACATCGTGCTCGCCATCGGCAATCCCTTCGGCGTCGGGCAGACGGTCACCAGCGGCATCGTCTCGGCTACCGCGCGCACCCAGGTGGGCATTTCCGACTTCAGCTTCTTCATCCAGACCGATGCGGCGATAAATCCGGGCAATTCCGGCGGCGCGCTGGTCACCCTCGACGGCAAGCTGCTCGGCATCAACACGGCGATCTATTCGCAGAGCGGCGGTTCCATCGGCATCGGCTTCGCCATACCCGCCAACATGGTGCGCACCGTGGTCGCCGGCGCGCTCAGGGGCGGTGAGCTGCTGCGCGCCTGGACTGGCCTCACCGGTCAGCCCCTGACCCAGGACCTGGCGGAAGGCTTCGGGCTGGAAACGCCGGGCGGGGTCGTCGTGTCCAAGATCTACCCCGGCGGGCCGGCCGACCGGGCCGGGGTGAAGAACGGCGATATCATCCGTGCGCTCGACGGCCAGGCGGTGGCCGACATGGACGCTTTCCGCTACCGCGTGGCCACGCGCGAGCTGGGCGGCACCGCGGAATTGGAAGTATGGCGCGACCGGCGCAATGTTGCGCTCAAGCTGCCGCTTGCCGCGGCACTCGAAACCCCGCCGCGTAACGAGACCCGGCTGGACGGCCGGCACCCGCTGGCCGGCGCGGTGGTGGCCAACCTCTCGCCGGCGCTGGCCGAAGAGCTGGACAAGCCCGGCGCCTGGGACGGCGTCATCATCCTCAAGGTGGTGCGCGGCAGCCCGGCCCGCCGCTTGCGCTTCAGGCCCGGGGACATCATCCTTGCGGTGAACCGCCATGAGGTCCGTAGCGTGAAGGGTCTGGCCGAGGAACTCGCCCGGCCGGCGAAGCAGTGGCGGATCAGCCTCCAGCGCAAGGGGCGCGTGCGTCATGTCGAGTTCAACCGCTGACCGGGCCGGGCGCGGCCCGACAGCCGGACTGTTCGAGAGCCAGGCTCCGCGGCCGCTCGCCGACCGGCTGCGGCCGGCGGCGCTGAATGAGGTCGTCGGCCAGGATCACCTGATCGGTCCCGAGGCGCCCATCGGGCGCATGGCGGCGGGGCGGCGGCTCGCCTCCATGATCCTCTGGGGGCCGCCGGGCAGCGGCAAGACCACGATCGCGCGCCTGCTGGCCGATGTGACGGACATGGGCTTCGAGCCGCTCTCGGCGGTTTTCACCGGCGTGGCGGACCTGCGCAAGGTATTCGCCCGCGCCAAGGAGCTGCGCCTGGCCGGCCGCGGCACGCTGCTCTTCATCGACGAGATCCACCGCTTCAACCGGGCGCAGCAGGACGGCTTCCTGCCTTATGTGGAGGACGGCACGGTCATCCTGGTGGGCGCGACCACGGAGAACCCCTCCTTCGAGTTGAACCCGCCACTGCTATCGCGCTGCCAGGTCCTCGTGCTCAGGCGCCTGGACGAGGCGGCGCTCGAAGAGCTTCTCCGGCGGGCCGAGGCGGAGACGGGCCGCGCCCTGCCGCTCGATCCCGAGGCGCGCACCGCGCTCATCGCCATGAGCGACGGGGACGGGCGCTATCTGCTGAACCTGGCCGAAGAGCTTTTCGAGTTGCCCGGGGAGGCGCCGCTCGATACCGCGAGCCTGGCCGCCGTGGTCCAGAAGCGCGCGCCGCTTTACGACAAGGCCCAGGAGGGGCACTTCAACCTGATCTCGGCATTGCACAAGTCGCTGCGCGGCTCGGACACCGACGCCGCGCTCTACTGGCTGGCGCGCATGCTGGCCGGTGGCGAGGACCCGACCTACATCGCCCGGCGCCTGGTGCGCTTCGCCTCCGAGGACGTGGGTCTGGCCGATCCCCAGGCCCTGACCCAGACCTTGGCCGCCTGGGACGCCTACGAGCGACTGGGCACGCCCGAGGGGGAGCTGGCTCTGGCCCAGGCGGTGATCTACCTGGGCAGCGCGCCCAAGTCGAATGCCGCTTACCGGGCCTTCAATCAGGCCAGCGGCGCGGCGCGGGAGACCGGCTCGCTCATGCCGCCCCTGCATATCCT
>JAZGBC010000184.1:0-12351 GCA_036444495.1 Kiloniellales bacterium | reverse complement strand
GGCGCGTCCGGCCAGGTCCCGAGCCAGGGCCACACCCGAGGCCCTGAGCCCGTTCATCTTCCAGTTTCCGGCGATCAGCTTGCGGCGCATGGGGTTTCAGCGTGAGTTCGGTGGTCGCAGCGCCTAGGTAACACGGGGGCCCACTTATACCAAATCTCGCTGATACGGGCCCATTTCATGGCGACGGATCGGCCCTCCCGGTTAGGCGCGCGGCGCTGGCCACGATGCGGGGCATCCACCCTCCGCAGCGGCAGCGCCGCTGCTGCGGAGGACGGGTCGGGCAAGCCGCGCAACGCGGCCGGAGGGCCAAGCCGCCCCACCGAAGGCCGCCATCCTTTGCCCGCCAGCGTCGTTGCGGGCTGCTTGCGGTACCGGCACCGCGGTGCAACCCGCGCCTATCCGGCGGACAAAATGATCGGCGGTAAAATGGGTCCGTATCAACGAGACTTGGTATTAGGCCAAGGCAGCGCCAGGCCCGCCCTGTCCCCCGGTCCACCACCATGAAACGGCTCGATATTGTCGGCTATTGGTATATGATGCCGCGCGCCCGGGGCCCGGCCGGCAAAGGCCGGGCTCGATCGAACCCCAGAGGAGCCCTATGGCCGCAAGACCGCGCAATTTCCTCGTCAAGATCGTGACCTTTACCCTTTTCGGCCTGCTGATCGCCAGCTTTGCCGTTTGGGGGATCGGCGACATCTTCCGTGGCGGCGGTCAGATCCAGTCGGTGGCCGAGGTAGGCGACACCCAGATCCTGCGGCAGGATTTCGCCCGCACCCTGTCGCGCGAGGTCAATCGGCTGAGCGCGCGCTTCGGCGGCCAGATCGAGATGGAGCAGGCCCGGGCGCTCGGCATCGTGGACCAGGTGTTGGGTCAAATGATCGGCCGCACCCTGTTCGACCTCAAGGCCGACGAGCTCGGCCTGGTGGTCACCGACGAACAGGTCCGCAGGCGGATCACGCAGGAGCCGGCATTTCGCAACCAGGCCGGCCAGTTCGACCGCGGCCTCTTCGTTCAGACCCTTCAGATCAGCGGCCTGGGCGAGCAGGAATACGTCGAGACCCTGCGCCGCGACATCCAGCGGCAGCAACTCGCCGGCGCCGTGAGCGAGGGCGCGGCCGCGCCGCGCCAGATGGCCGAGGCGCTCTACCGCTACCGGGAAGAACGCCGCGTGGCACAGTTCATCACCGTGCCCAACGACAGCATCACGGACCTGCCCGAGCCCGACGAGACCGCGCTCAAGGCCTTCCACAAGGAATTTGCCGACAACTTCATGGCGCCGGAATCCCGGGCCGTCTCGCTCGTCCAGTTGCGCGCCAAGGAGCTGGCCGAGGAGATTTCCGTGTCCGAGAGCGAGCTCGCGGAGGAGTTCGAGTCCCGGAAGGAGGACTTCGTCACCCCCGAACGCCGCGGCGTGGAGCAGATCCTCCTGGATAGCGATGCGGCCGCCCAGAACGCGGGCACGCGCCTGGACGGCGGGGCCGATTTCGCGGCCGTGGCCCAGGAGCTGACCGGTGGACCGCCGGTGGACCTGGGCGAAGTGGAGCGGGACAGTCTGCCCGAGGAATTGGCCGAAGCCATTTTTACCTTGGGCAGCGGCCAAGTAAGTGCGCCGGTCAAGAGCGAACTGGGCTGGCACCTGTTGCGGGTCACTAAGATCGCGCCACGCAAGGAAGCCACCTTGGCGGAGGTACGCGAGGAGCTGGCCAAGGACATCGCCATGCGCGGCGCGGTGGAGACCATGATCTCGTTCGCCAACCAGTTGGACGACGAACTGGCCGGCGGCGCCTCCCTCGAAGAGGCCGCGGGCGGGCTCAACCTGGCGCTCAGGCGCATCGAAGCCATAACCCGCGAGGGCAAGACGCCTTTCGGCGGCCCGGTCGAAGACCTTCCCGGCGAGCGTTTCATCCAGGTCGCCTTCGAAACCGAGACGGGCCAGGAAAGCCTGCTCACCGAGACCGGCGAGGGCGACTATTTCGTCCTGCGGGTGGACGGCGTGACGCGGGCGCAGGTGCGCCCCTTGTCCAAGGTGCGCGAGGAGGTCGTGGAATTGTGGCGCAACGCGCAGCGCGCCGAACGGGCGCGCGAGAAGGCCGAGTACCTGGCCGAGCGCGCCAAGGTCGGTGTCGATCTTGCGATTCTGGCCACCGAGAATGGCTATAGCGTGACCACGACCGAGCCGCTGACGCGCTTCGAGACCGCGGCCTCGCGCACGCCCTCGCCCGTGCTGCCCTCCAGGCTGTTCCAGATCAAGCAAGGCGAGATCACGACGGTAACGGCCGCCAACGCCCATATCGTCGCCAAGCTGATCGAGATTCGCCCCGCGGACCCGGCGAAAGACGCCGAGCAAGTGGCCGAGCTGCGAAAGAACCTGGCCTCGTCCCTGAAGGGCGACATGCTGGAGCAGTTCGTCATCACCCTGCGCCAGGAGTTCGGGGTCAGGGTCAACGAGCAGCAACTCGACACCCTGCTCGCCTCTTTCTAGGGTCCCATGCGCCTCACTCCGGCATTCGAGGCCTTCGCGCCGCTCTACGGCGCAGGAGGGGCACAGGTCGTCTGGACCACGCTGGTGGCCGACACGGAAACGCCGGTCTCGGCGCTCATGAAACTGGCCAAGGGCCAGCCCAACGCCTTCCTCTTCGAATCGGTCGAGGGCGGCGCGATCATCGGGCGCTATTCCTTCCTGGGCATAAAGCCCGACGTAATCTGGCGCTGTTCCGGCGACAAGGCCGAGATCAACCGGCGCGCGGGCGAAGACCCGGAGGCCTTCGAAACGCTCAACGCGGGCGCGCTGGATTCACTGCGCGCCTTGGTCGCCGAATCGCGTATCGAGCTGCCGCCCGAGCTGCCACCCATGGCCGCCGCGGTCGTGGGCTACATGGGCTACGACACGGTGCGTCTGATGGAGCGTCTGCCCGATACCAACCCCGACGTGCTCGGCGTGCCCGACGCCATGTTCCTCCGCCCCACGGTGATGGCCGTCTTCGACCGCCTGGAAGACCAGTTGACCCTGGTCACCCCGGTCTGGCCGCGCGAGGGGGTGGCAGAGAAAGCGGCATATGAGGCCGCGAGTGCCCGCCTCGCCGCCGCCGTCGCCGACTTCGAGCGGCCGCTCTCCTTCCAGCGCGCGCCGGACGACAAGGCCGCCACCCTGCCCGAAGCCGAGTCCAATATCACGCGCGAGGCCTATCACGGCATCGTCGAGCGGGCGAAGGAGTACATCCGCGCCGGCGACATCTTCCAGGTGGTGCCCAGCCAGCGCTTCCGCCTGCCCTTCGAGCTGCCGCCGCTTGCGCTCTACCGTGCCCTGCGCCGGCTCAATCCCTCGCCCTTCCTCTTTTTCCTCGACTTCGGCGGCTTCACCATCGTGGGCTCGAGCCCCGAGATCCTGGTGCGCCTGCGCGAGGGTACCGTGACCATCCGGCCCATCGCCGGCACCAGGCCGCGTGGCAAAACCCCGGCCGAGGACCGGGCGCTGGCCGAGGAACTGCTGGCCGACCCGAAGGAGCGGGCCGAGCACCTCATGCTGCTCGATCTCGGGCGCAACGACGTGGGCCGTGTCGCCAAGGTAGGCAGCGTGAAGGTCACCGAGGATTTCCTCGTCGAGCGCTATAGCCACGTCATGCACATCGTCTCCAACGTGGAGGGCGAGCTGGACCCGGCCTACGACGCGGTGACCGCGCTCATTGCCGGTTTCCCCGCCGGCACGGTCTCGGGTGCGCCCAAGGTGCGCGCCATGGAGATCATCGACGAGCTGGAGTCCGAGCGCCGCGGCATCTACGCCGGTGCGGTGGGCTATTTCGGCGCCAATGGGGACATGGACACCTGTATCGCGCTGAGGACCGCGGTGATCAAGGACGGGATCATGTACGTGCAGGCCGGCGGCGGCGTCGTGGCCGACAGCGATCCCGAGGCCGAATACCAGGAGACCCGCAACAAGGCCCGGGCCCTGATGCGCGCGGCGGAGGAGGCCGTGCGTTTCGCGGGAACAGGCGATTGAGGCAATCAGGGGCAGTAAGTGATGCCGGGCGGACTATCGGGAGGCACGCGACAAGGGCCGGGCCTATCTTTCGGAACAGTTGAAAAAGCGGCGCGGCTCACTACTGTCCCCTTTTACTCAGGCGGAAGCGAATCGGGGGCCGGCCCGGGGCCGCGTCTCCCGGACGCGCGCGGACCGTCAGCCCTCCCGTCCCCAAGAGAAAAAACCTTTTTCGACATGTAATTGGCTGAATTTCACTACTGCAGGGAAAGAGATGATTGACTCTTCTCTTCTTGCCATGCAGCATATGGTTAATGAAATTTAACCAAACCCGTTAACAAATATTTACCAGGGAACTGATGTTTTTCGACCTTCCGAGGCGTATCGCCATCAGGGCGAGGAACAACGGCCAGCTCGTGCGCTGGGGGCGCAGGCTGGCCATCGCCATCGTGATCCTGGGCGGGCTGGACCTCTTTTCGACCAACGCGGCGCTGGCCGCCGGGCAAATGGAGGGCAATCTCCTGGTCCGCTCGCTGCAAACGGCCCTGGGCTCGGCCTGGGCCGTCCCGAAAATGGCCTTTCACCTGGCGCTCGCCTACCTGGTGCTCTGGATGCCGTCCAAGCGCATGCTGGCGACCGGCGCCGTGGTCAGCGCGGCCTATGTGCTCCTGGTGCTGAACAACTTCTACCTGGCGGGCTCACCGCTCTAACGGCCATCCCACCTAACCTCGCGCGACCATAGCGGAGCCCGGCTCCGGCCTCAGCCCTTGGGATTGATCACGTCCTGGGCGATGCCGAAGCGGTGGCGCACGATGGCACTGACGGGCCGCATGCCCGGCCCGTGCGGACGTGATATTAAGCGTTAACCAGTTTCGGACAAAATCCACTAAATCATTGCGAAGCAACGGCTTGATATGAGCGCCAGCACGCATTTCATTTTCCACCACAAGCTGTTCAATGTGGAGGAAAGCTATTTCACTTCACAAAGGAGCGGAAGGGACCCCTGCTTCAACCTGCCCATGGGCGAGGTCGTGGCGTCGGTTCCAATCGAGGATCTTCGCAAGGAATTCGACATACCGGACGATTCCGACGATGGCCGGCTGCTAGGTATCGTCGAAGCGGCACTCAAGTATGTCAGAGTCATCCGAACAGGGGACGAGATTCCTAACGAGCTTCTGGACGGTTCGGCTTCCTGGTCGGTGGAGGACCGGCATCTCGAAATCGCGCGCTGTCGTATAGCTCTGCGCCTCGTAACCTGGGTGACGGGAAAAAAGAAACCAGCGCTCGATCTTCACGAGTTTCAGCAGAGTATCGAGAGCCCCAGGATCAAGGAAAAGATCAAGAAAGCGATCGAGAGAATCTCGCAGCAGCTCGAGCCCAGCGAACAGGCGGTAAAAACCGTTGAGAGAAAGATGGAGCTTCTCGCCCATGAACTTTCCTACATCGAGGGCCTGCGCGAGCGTTTCGGGGCCATTCGGCAGATTGAGACGATGGTCGACGAAGCGAAATCTCAACCCGGGCAATCCGTTCTTATTCAAGACAACATAACGAGGGTTAGCATCCTGCTGTCGTACGCCGCCAAGAAAATCCTTAGCGAGTTTGATTTAGTGGATCAGCAGAATCAGGACATACTGGCGGTACTATGTGACCTGGAATCTCAAGTGAAACTCATTCGGGCGGTCCGCGACGAGATTCATTACGAGCTGAAAACCTGGGACGAGGTCGTCGCGGAATGGCAGGCCTATAAAAGCGGGAAAACAGATCAACCGCTCGGCCCTGTGATCGAGCATACATATCGCTTACTCGCGCAAAACTATCCCATCGTTCAGGTCTGGTAGGCCGCCGGATGGGTGGCCTCAGCCCTTGGGATTGATCACGTCCTGGGCGATGCCGAAGCGGTGGCGCACGATGGCGCTGACGGGCACCAGCGCGAAACCGCGCGCCTCGGCCTCGGGCAGCCATTCCGTGAGCACGTCGAGGGTGGCCCGGTGCGGGTGGCCGATGCCCACGGCGTAGCCGCGCCGCCGGGCGACCGCCTCCAGCCTGGCGAGTTGGCGGCGGATGGCCTCCCGGTCGTTCCACTCGTTATCCAGGAAAACGTCGCGCTGGGCATAGGGCACGCCCGCGGCCCGCGCCATGCTGGCGCCCACGCTGCTGGTCGCGGTCATGGAATCGAGGAACAGCAGGCCCCGGGCCCTGAGTTCGTGCATGACCTGGGTCATGCCCGTGTGCGAGGTGGTGAAGCGGCTGCCCATGTGGTTGCTGATACCGACGAAGCCCTCGAAGCGGCCCAGGCCCCACTCGATGCGGCGCTGCAGCTTACTGGTATCCAGGCCGGTCAAGAGCACGTTGGGGCCCGGATCGTGGCTCTTGCTGCGCGGCTCCATGGGCACGTGCAGCAGCAGCTCGTGGCCCGCTTCGCTCGCCCTCTCGGTCATGCGCTCCAGACCTTCCGCGTAAGTCATGAAGGCCAGCGTGAGCGGTCCCGGCAGGCCGATGGCGCGTTGCGCCCCACGGCGGTTGAGCCCCACATCGTCGAGCACGATGGCGATCATGGGCCGGCTGCGCGGGTTCAGGATGGGCACGGAGAACTCCTGCCAGCGGGGCTGCAGCGGCGGTTCCACAGGCATCAAGGCGGGCGTGAGAGCGGCAACCTGCCGTTCCTCCGCGGCAGGGGCCAGGGCTGGCGCAGCGGATGGCGCGGCAACAGGGACGGCTTCCTTGGCCTGCGCCGCCACCGGACTCGGCTCCGCGGCAACCTGCCGTTCCTCGGCGGGAGGGGCCACGGCTGGCGCGCTGGATGGCGCGGTGGCTGGCGCTTCAGCGAGGACGGCGTCCTCGGCAGGAGAAACTTCCTCCGGCGGCGCCATTAACTTCGGCTCCTCGGGAACGTGGCTGGCCGGGATCGCCGCCAGATAAACGGGCGGATGCCTGTCCGCGCCTGGCCGCCCTCGGTCCGCTTGGGATTCCCGCAGCGGGTCGTAGGATTGGAGGAAAGCCGCCTCCAGGGCCTCGCGCTCCAGCGAGGCGTCCTCATCGGCGATGGGATCGTCGAGCGGCAGGATGATAGGGGCCGCCGCAGTGATCAACGGCGCCGGCTGCGTCGCCTCGGTCGAGGCTTCGGCCGGACTGACGGCGTCCAACTGAAGCGCCACGGTGGCGGCCACCGGACCGCCCAGATAGCCGGACACGCCCAGGTATCCGCCCGCCGCCCCGCCGAGCAGCAGGCAACCGGTGCAAAGCAGGGCGATCCTGGCGATCTTCTGCCGTTGCGCCTTCTTCCGGCGCTGCTCGCGGCAGCGCCTGCGCTCCCTGGCGCGCTCGACGGCCGTCGATCTGCGACGCGGCTTGACCCCTGCCATGCCTTTTCCCAAAGGTAAAGACTCGGACCGCAAAGGCTACCACGGGCCACCCCGCGGCAGGTAGCGGTCTCACCGTCTATTTAGGGCGTTTGCGGTTAGGGTTTCTTTAACGCGAACCCGGCCCCGCCGCGCCCGCCAGGTCTTCCAGGATGGGGCAGTCGGGCCGTTCGTCGCCGTGGCAGCGCTCGATCAGGTGGGTGAGCGTATCGCGCATGCCCTGAAGCCCGGTGATCTTGCGGTCGATATCGGCGACGTGGTTTTGCGCCAGCGCCTTGACCTGGGCGCTCTGGCGGTCCGTATCGCGCCAGAGCGCCAAGAGGCCGGACACCTCCTCCACCGAGAAACCCAGGCTGCGAGCGCGCTGGATGAAGCGCAGGGTCTGCAGGTCGTGGTCGCCGTAGGTCCGGTAGCCGGATTCGGTCCTATCCGCCGGGCCGATCAGGCCGATGCTCTCGTAATAGCGGATCGCCTTGGCGCTGATGCCCGAGCGCCGGCCCACTTCGCCGATGTTCATGACGTTTCCTCTCCTCGCAGGCTGACCGCGCGGCGCGGATCGAAACGCCGCAGCAACAGCGAGTTGGTGACCACGCTGACCGAGGACAGCGCCATGGCCGCGCCGGCGACGACCGGGCTGAGCAGGCCGGCGGCGGCCAGCGGCACGCCGATGACATTGTAGATGAAGGCCCAGAACAGGTTCTGGCGGATCTTGGCGTAGGTCTTGCGGCTGAGCGCCACCGCCTCGGTCACCAGACGCGGGTCGCCGCGCATGAGCGTGATGCCGGCGGTGTGCATGGCCACGTCGCTGCCCTCGCCCATGGCGATGCCGATATCTGCGGCGGCCAGCGCGGGGGCGTCATTGACCCCGTCGCCGACCATGGCCACGCCCTTGCCTTCGGCGCGCAGGCGCTGCACCTCCAATGCCTTGTCCCCGGGCAGCACCTCGGCCAGCACCTGGTCGATGCCGACCTCGGCGGCGACCGCCTCGGCGACCCGCCGGTTATCGCCGGTAAGCAATACGGTCTCGATACCCAGGCGGTGCAACCCGGCGACCGCCTCCTTGGCGCCCGGCTTGATCTGGTCGCCCAGCGCCATGGCGCCCAGGAGCTTTGGGGTCCCGTCCAGCTCCGCGATCCAGATCACGGAGAGACCCCGCTCCTCCAAGGCCACGGCGCGGGCATCGAGCGCGCTCGTGTCCACCCCCTCCTCGGTCATCAGGCGGCGGCTGCCGATGCGCAGGCTCCGGCCGGAGACCGCGGCGGCGATGCCGCGCCCGGTCAGGCTCTGGAATTCGTCCAGGGGTTCGAGCGCCAGGCCCTCGGCCTCGGCCCGTTCCAGGACGGCGCGCGCGAGCGGATGCTCGCTGCCCTGCTGCGCCGAGGCCGCGAGCCGGATAAGCGCCAGCACGTCCTCGCCTTCGGCGATCAGGGTCTCCTGCACGGCAGGCCGGCCGCGGGTCAAAGTCCCCGTCTTGTCCAAGACAACGACGGTGAGATCGCGCGCCCGCTCCAGGGCTTCCGCGTCCTTGATCAGGATGCCGCGCTGCGCCGCCATGCCGGTGCCGGTCATGAGCGCCGTCGGCGTCGCCAGCCCGAGCGCGCAGGGGCAGGCGATGACCAGGACCGCCACCGCGTTGAGCACGGCCGTGCTGAACTCGGCCCCAAGGACCAGCCAGACGACGAAGGTGATGAGTGCGATCGCGACCACCACGGGCACGAAAACCGCGGAGATGCGGTCCACTAGGCGCTGCACCGGCGGCTTGGAGGCCTGGGCCGACTGCACCAGATCGATGATCTTGGCCAGCGTGGACTCCGTGCCCACGGCGGTCACCTTGACGCGCAACAGGCCGGAGCCGTTGATCGCGCCGCCGGTCACCCGATCGCCGGGGAACTTGTCCACGGGCATGGACTCGCCCGTGAGCAGGGATTCATCGGCCTGGCTCTCGCCGAAGACGATCTCGCCATCGGCCGGGATGCACTCGCCCGGGCGGATGACGGTCACGTCACCGCCGCGCAGCTCGTCCAGGGGAATCTCGACCACCTCGCCGTCGCGCTCCACCCGTGCGGTCTCGGGCCGCAGCGCCATGAGCGCGCGGATCGCCGCCGAGGTCTTGCGCTTGGCCCGGCTCTCGAGCACGCGGCCCAGCAGGACCAGCGTGATGACCGCGGCCGAGGCCTCGAAGTAGAGCTCCATCGCCCCGCCGGTCAGCATCTCCGCGCCCGCGGCCAGCGTGAGCACGGCGCTCAAGCCATAGGCCGCCGAGGTGCCCAGCGCCACCAGCAGGTCCATGTTGCCGGTGAGCGCCTTGAGCGCCGGCCAGGCGGCCTTGTAGAAGCGCGCGCCGGCCCAGAACTGCACCGGTGTCGCGAGCGCCATCTGCAGCAGCGGCGGCAGCGAGAAATCGACGCCGAAGAGCGCCAGGATCATCTGCGCCAAGAGCGGCAGGGTGAGCGCGACGGCGACGGCGAGCACGATGAGATCGCGCCGCAGGGCGACGGCGTGCGCCCGATCCTCGGCCTCTACATCCACCGTGCCCTCGGCGCGGCGCGCGCCGTAGCCGGCGGCCTCGACCGCGCCGATGAGTCCGGCCTCGTCCGCCGCCCCGTCGCCCCAGATCACGTGGGCGCGCTGGGTCGCCAGGTTGACCGTGGCATCGGCCACGCCGGGCACGGCCATAAGCGCCTTTTCCACGCGGTAGACACAGCTCGCGCAGGTCATGCCGTCGATGGCGAAATCGAGTGTCCCGATTCCCCCGGCCGCCTCGGCCGGTTCGGGGCTTTCGGGTTCGCGGCTTTCGGGTTTGGGCCGTTGCTCCGTCTCCGGCTCGGCCTGGGCGGGCGCGGCCTGCCCGGCGGGCGCGGCCTTGTAGCCCGCCTCGTCCAGCGCCGCGATCAGGGTTCCGGCATCGATGGACCCGTTGCCGACGGCCACAACGGCGCGGCCGGACTCCAAATTCACATCCGCCGACGCAACACCCGGCACGGCTTCCAGCGCCGTGGTGACGTGCTTGACGCAGCCGCCACAGGTCATGCCTTCGACCGAAAGTTCGATGGCGCCGGCGGACGCGTCCTGCCAGGGTTTCGCGTGATATCCGGCGGCCTCGACGGCCTCGATCAGCTCCGCCGCGCCATTGGCCGCGCCATTGACGGTCTCGACCCGCGCGCGTCCGGGCTCCAGCTCCACCTGAACCGAGGTCACCCCCGGTACGGCCTCGAGCGCCGTGGTGACGTGCTTGACGCAGCCGCCGCAGGTCATGCCGTCCACCGCCAGGTCCACCACATGGGAGGCTCCGGTCCCCTCTCCGGTCCCCTCTCCGGCCCCCGGCCGCTCCTCGGGACTCACGTCGTTCACGACGCTTCCTGCCAGGGCTTTGCGTGATATCCGGCGGCCTCGACGGCCTCGATCAGCGCATCGGCCCCATTGGCGGTCTCGACGCGCGCGCGCCCGGGCTCCAGCTCGACCTGGACCGAGGTCACCCCCGGCACGGCTTCCAGCGCCGTGGTGACGTGCTTGACGCAGCCGCCGCAGGTCATGCCCTCCACCGCCAGCTCAACCAGCTGGCCACCTTCGCTTCCTGTCCCGGCGCTGGGCCGGCCCTCGTGTGATAGGTCGTTCATGATTTTCAACCTCGTTCTGATGGCCCGCCCGGACAGCGGAAGGATCCCGGGCCCTGGCCGTGTGTAGCTTGCGATCCTCGCTACAGCCCTATATAAGGCTTCCAGTTACTGGAAGGTCAAGGTTTTAGCGAAATTTTCTTTCGGGGCCTGGGTTTTGGGCCTAGTTCGGGGCCGGCCCGGGCCCGCCCATCGGCCGCTTTCCGGGCATCGGTAGCGGCCACTTCCGCGTCCCGGCGGGGTTGCCCGGCGGTATTCAGGGCCTCACGCCGGCGGCGGTGGGCGCTGCTTCCGTCTAAACCGGCAAGCTGTTATAAGGGATGAGAACGACTTAAAAGCGGACATGAGGATAGGCCGCTAAGGCATTGCAATGTTTCTGTTGATCGACAATTATGACTCCTTCACCTACAACCTGTTCCACTTCCTGGGGGAGTTGGGCGCGGCGGTCGAGGTGCGGCGCAATGACGCGGTCACGGTGGAGGAGGCCCTGGCGCTCAACCCCCAGGGCATCGTCATCTCGCCGGGCCCCTGCGACCCGGACCGGGCTGGCATCTGCCTGGACTTGATCGCGGCGGCGGCGGGCAAGCTGCCCCTGCTGGGGGTCTGCCTGGGCCATCAGTCCATCGGCCAGGCCTTCGGCGGCAAAGTGGTGCGCGCGCCCGTTTGCATGCACGGCAAGCTGAGCCAGGTGCACCACCAGGGCAGCGGGGTCTTCGAGGGCCTGCCCTCGCCTTTCTCGGCCACCCGCTACCATTCGCTCACCGTGGCGTGCGAGGGCTTCCCCGAGGCCCTGGAGATCACCGCCGAGACCGAGGACGGCGTTATCATGGGCCTGCGGCACAGGGAGCTGCCGATCCACGGCGTGCAGTTCCACCCCGAGTCCATCGCCTCCGAGCACGGCCATGCGCTGCTCGAGAACTTCCTGCGCCTGGCGGGGCACAATGCCTCGCCGCGGGCGGCGAGGGCCACGGCATGAGCGGCGACATGAGCGACCTCAAGGGGCTGCTGGGCGTGGTCGCGAGCGGCCGCACGCTCGACGCGGCCGAGGCCGAGCAGGCCTTCGATATCATCATGTCGGGCGATGCCACCCCGGCCCAGATGGGCGGCTTCCTGATGGCGCTCAGGGTGCGCGGCGAGACCGTGGCCGAGATCACCGGCGCCGCGCGCGCCATGCGCGCCAAGATGCTGACCATCGAGGCGCCGGAGGGCGCGGTCGATACCTGTGGCACCGGCGGCGACGCCACCGGCACCTTCAACATCTCGACCGGCGGCTCCCTGGTGGTCGCGGCCTGCGGCGTGCCGGTCGCCAAGCACGGCAACCGGGCACTGTCGTCCAAGGCCGGCGCGGCCGATGTACTGACCGCGCTCGGCGTCAACATCGACGCCGACATGAGCCTGGTGA
>JAZGBC010000183.1:0-6716 GCA_036444495.1 Kiloniellales bacterium | reverse complement strand
AGGCGAGCGCCGTCAGTCGCGCAGCAACTCGTTGATCGAGGTCTTGGACCGGGTGCGCTCGTCCACGCGCTTGACGATGACCGCGCAGTAGAGCCCGGGGCCCATGCTGCCGTCGGGCAGCGGCTTGCCCGGCTGGCTGCCCGAGACCACGACCGAATAGGCCGGCACCCGGCCCATGTGGACCTCGCCCGTGGCCCGGTCGATGATCTTGGTCGAGGCCCCGATATAGACCCCCATGGAGAGCACCGAGCCCTCTTCCACCACCACGCCCTCGGCCACCTCGGCGCGGGCGCCGATGAAGCAGTTGTCCTCGATGATGACCGGGCCGGCCTGGAGCGGCTCGAGCACGCCGCCGATGCCGGCCCCGCCCGAGATGTGACAGTTCTTGCCGATCTGGGCGCAGGAGCCCACGGTGGCCCAGGTGTCCACCATGGTGCCGCTGTCCACGTAGGCGCCCACGTTGACGAAGCTGGGCATGAGCACTACGCCGGGGCCGATATAGGCCGAGCGGCGCACCACGCAACCGGGCACGGCGCGGAAGCCGGCGGCACGGAACCTGTTTTCGCCCCAGCCGGCGAACTTGGAGGGCACCTTGTCCCACCAGGAGGTGGCCTCGCCCGGGCCGCCGGGAATCGTGGCCATGTCGTTGAGCCGGAACGACAGCAGCACAGCCTTCTTGAGCCACTGGTTGACGCGCCATTCGCCCGCCACCTTTTCGGCCACCCGGTAGGTGCCCGAATCCAGGCCCTCGAAGGCGGCCTCCACGGCGGCGCGCAGCTCGCCGCCGGTATCGGTCGAGACCTCCTCGCGCGCCTCCCAGGCGGCGTCGATGATCCCCTGCAGGTCCTCGCTGGTCATGGCTTCCCTTCGCTCTCCCAAGTCGCGGGCGGCAAGATGCGCGAAGGCCCGGTCCTCTGTCAACGCCGGGCGCGGACCGGAGGGGTCGGCTTCCGAGCCCGGAAAAAGGCAAAAAATGGCGGAAAACAGCGAAAAAACAGGCCAGGATTAAGCCGCTGTTTACGCGCGCCGGGGCATAATCGGGCCGGGATTCTCCGCGTCAGTTTGGCCTTCCGGCAAGGATTCGTCATGTCACGGCTGCCCGCCGTCAAAGTCTCCAAAGAGGATATCGAGCGCGCGGTCGGCCAGACCAGCGACCTCAGCCTCTTCGCCCCGGGCGGGCCCTTCGAGCACTATCCGGGCGCGGTGCTCCTGTCCGGGCGCAACGGCATCGTGCTCGCCGCCAACCAGGCCGCCGATTCCATCTCGCGGCTGTTGCAGCGCGGCCGGTCGATCGAGCTGCGCGAGGCGATCAACTCGGCGGTGGCCGGCAAGGCCGCGCAGATCAATCCCCTGGTGCTGGAAGGCGAGCCCGGGAATGAACGGGCCACGGCGGCCGGCGCGGTGGTCACGCAGAAGGCCTTCGACGTGGCCGTCCTGCCCTGGGTCGACGGCACGGCGGCGCTGGTGATCGGGCGCGACATCACCTTGGAGCGCAGCCTGCGCTCGGCGCTCATCGAATCGCGCCAGCGCTACAAGGACCTGGTGGAAGCGGCGAGCGACTTCGCCTGGGAAACCGATGCCGAGGGCCACTTCACCTTCGTCTCCGCCGAGGGCGCCTTGGGCTATTCGGCGGCGGAGCTGATCGGCGTCCGCGCCGACGAGCTGGTGACCGACCGGGCCGGCTTCACGGAGACGCCCTTTACCACCAGCGTGCCGCTCGAGGAGATCGAGGTCTGGGTGCGCCGGACCGACGGCGAGTCCGCCTGCCTGACCGTGACCGCGCTGCCGCTGACCGATGCGGAAGGCGCCTGGTGCGGCGCCCGCGGCCTGTGCCGCAACATCACCGACGAGCGCCGCCAGGAAGTCCAACTCGCCGGCGACCGTCACCGCGAGCGTCTTTTGGCTTACATCCTCGGTATCGTGCGCGACGAGATGGATCCGGCCCATATGCTGAACGCCGCGGCCGATGTCCTGGTTCCCGCCCTGCCGGTGGCCGGGGCCTGCATCTACCGCCTGGAGCGCGATGGCGAGATCCTCTGCGCCGCCCAGTCGGGCGAGTTGGGACCCGATTACCTGGTGCAGGAGGCGCTGCGCGATATCGCCGAGATGGGCGCCGAGGACGAGCTGGAACTCAACTGCCGGGAAGGCTCGCTGTTCGCCAAGGCGACCCGGTTTCAGGGCGCCTGTAACGGCGTGCTCCTGCTTTGGCGCGCCGGTCAGAAGCGCCGCCCCTGGAACGAGGCCGACCACTTCCTGCTCAAGGAGGTGGCTGGACAGCTCGGCCTGGCCAACCGGCAGCTCGCGCGCGAGGAGGAGCTGGAGCAGCTTTCCTCCACCGATTCCCTGACCGGCCTGCTCAACCGGCGCAGCTTCACCCAGGCGGTCGAACGGATCTATCTGGGTGCGGTCGCGCGGCCAGGCGGCAGCGGGGCCCTGTTCTACCTGGACCTGGACAACTTCAAGCTGGTCAATGACCGCCACGGCCACCAGCAGGGCGACTTGGCGCTCATGTCGCTTGCCAGCATCCTGCAGGAGCATACGCGCGGCCGCGATCTTATTGGGCGCCTGGGCGGCGACGAGTTCGCCATTTTCATGGAGGACATGAGCGCCGAGACCGCCGAGCAGAAGGCCTGCGAGCTGCTCGCCGCGGGGCGGGAGCTGCAACGCTATTCGGGCAGCGCGGAGGCGCCGCTGGGTCTTTCCATCGGCATTGCGCTGTGCGACGGCGAGGCGCGCGAGAGCCTGGAGGCTCTGTTCGAGCGCGCCGACCAGACCATGTACCGGGTCAAGCAGGACGGCAAAGGCGGCTTCAAGGTCTCCCTGCCCGGCGAGGGAGGCGGATCGTGAGCGGGGCGAGCCACAAGAAGTCCACGCTGGCGGCCGCCCTCAGTTACGAGGAATCCAAGCGCCTGGCCCGGGACAACGATCCAGCCATACGCGCCGAGTTGGCCGCGCGCCAGGACGTGCGCCCCGAGGTTCTCTATTACCTGGCCGAGGATTCCTCCGCCGAGGTGCGCTGCCGTATCGCCGGCAATCTCAAGACGCCCTGCCAGGCCGACCTCATCCTGGCGCGCGACAAGAACGAGGCGGTGCGCTGCCGCCTGGCCAGCAAGATCGCGGAGTTGCTCCCCGAGTTGGACGAAAAGGCCCAGGCCGAGGCGCGGGAATACGTTCTCGATGTGATCGAGATCCTGGCCCAGGACCAGGCGACCCGGGTGCGCCAGATCATCGCCGAGACGCTCAAGGATGTGGCCTCCGCCCCGCCGCAGGTCATCCGGCGCTTGGCGCGCGACATGGCCGAGGCGGTCTCCTGCCCGGTGCTCGAGTTCTCGCCCCTGCTCACCGACCAGGACCTCCTGGATATCATCGAGGAGGGCTGTGCCTCCGGCAAGCTCACGGCCATCTCACGACGCAGCGGCGTGGGCGAGCAGGTGACCGACGCCATCGTCGCGGTCAAGGACAGCGCCGCCATCACGGCGCTGCTCGAGAACAAGTCCGCGCAGATTCGCGAGGAAACGCTCGATGGTCTGGTCAATGCGTCGCTCGAAGTGACCGCCTGGCACAAGCCGCTCGTGGAGCGTCCGGCACTCTCGCTCAAGGCGATCAAGAAGCTGGCCAGCTTCGTCGCCAGCGTGCTGCTCGATCTTCTGGAAAGCCGTGAGGACCTGGACAAGAAGACCTCGCGCGCCGTGGCCAAGGAGGTGAAGCGCCGCCTGGACAAGGAAGAGAAGGAAAAGAAGCGCGCGAAGAAGAAGTCCCGGAAAAACTGCACGCCGGCCGAAAGCGCCGAGGCGCGCGCCCGGCGCTTGATCGAGAGCGGCGACTTGGACGACAAAGCGATGCTGCGCGCGCTCAACAGCGGCGACCGGGACCTGGTGCGCAACGCGCTTGCCCTGCGCGCTAAACTACCGCTTTCCCTGATCGATCACATCCTTACGGCGCACAGCGCCAAGGGGGTGACCGCGCTGGCGTGGAGGGCGGGCTGCTCCATGCGCTTCGCCAAGCAGCTGCAGACCCGCATGGGGGGCATCCCGCCCTCGCAGGTGCTCAACCCGCGCGCGGGCACCGACTATCCGCTCAGCCCGGGCGATATGGACTGGCAGATCGAGTTTTTCCAGAGCCTGTCGGGCTAGGCGTCGCCTCACGCGCGCTTGAGCAGCGTGCCGATGCCGCGGTCGGTGAAGATCTCCAGCAACATGGAGTGAGGCACGCGCCCGTCCAGGATGACGGCGGCGTCCACGCCGTTCTCCACCGCCTTGGTGCAGGTCTCCAGCTTGGGGATCATGCCGCCCTTGATCGTGCCGTCCTCGCGCAGCGCGCGCACCTGATCCACGGTCAGCTCGGAGATCAGCTCGCCCTCTTTGTCGAGCACGCCCGTGACATCGGTCAGCAGCAGGAGCCGCGAGGCGCCGATGGCGCTGGCCACGGCGCCGGCCACCGTGTCGGCGTTGATGTTGTAGGTCTCGCCGTTCGCGCCCACGCCGATGGGCGCGATCACCGGGATCATGCCCGACTGCTCGAGCGAGGTGAGGATGCGCGGGTTGATCTGCTCCGGCTCGCCGACGAAGCCAAGGTCCAACAGCTTCTCGATGTTGGAGTTCTCGTCGCGCTTGCTGCGCCGCAGCTTGGTCGCCTGGATCAGGTTGGCGTCCTTGCCCGAGATGCCGATGGCGCTGCCGCCGGCCGCGTTGATGGCTTTGACGATCTGCTTGTTGATGCTGCCCGAGAGCACCATCTCGACGATCTCCACGGTCTCGGCGTCGGTCACCCGAAGGCCGTCGATGAAATCGCTTTTGATCTTCAGGCGATCGAGCATCTGGCCGATCTGCGGCCCGCCGCCGTGCACCACGATGGGATGGATGCCGACCTGTTTGAGCAGCACGATATCGTTGGCGAAGATGCCCGAGAGCTCCTCGTCGCCCATGGCGTGGCCGCCGTACTTGATGACGAAGGCGCGGCCCGCATAGCGGCGCATGAAAGGCAGCGCCTCGGTGATGGTCCGGGCGGTGCGCAGCCAGTGCTTGGCGTCGGAGAAACTTTGCTTGGCCATGAGGCGCAGTTTAGCTTTGCGCCGCCGGGGCCGCCAGGGCGGCAAGGGCGGCGCGCAAATCGGGAATGCCCAGGCCGTCACGCGCGCTGGTCACGGCTAGCTCGGGATGGGCGGCCGGGCGGCGCGCGAGCGCGCTCTGCACTTGCCCGCGGGTCGCCTCCAGGGCCGGCGGCTTGGTCTTGTCGGCCTTGGTGAGGATGACCTGATAGGAGACCGCCGCCCCGTCCAGCTCGGCCATGATCGCCTCATCGCCCGGCTTCAGGCCGTGGCGCGCATCCACCAGGAGGCAGACCCGGCGCAGCAGCGGCCGGCCGCGCAGGTAGGCGCGCATCAGGGCGGTCCACTGGGCGATGTCGCTCTTGGACGCGCGAGCGTAGCCGTAGCCCGGCAGGTCCACCAGGATCAGCCGTTCGCCCAACTCGAAGAAATTGAGCTGCCGGGTGCGGCCGGGTGTGTGCGAGGTGCGCGCCAGGGTCTTGCGCCCGGTGAGCGCGTTGACGAGGCTCGACTTGCCTACGTTGGAGCGGCCGGCGAAGGCGACCTCGGGCAGGCCGAGTTCGGGCAGTTGCGCCTCGCCCGCCACCCCGGCCAGGAAGACACAGTCCTGGGCGAAGAGCAGGCGTCCCGCCTCGATGGCCTCGGGCGTGGGCGCAGGTTGCCCGTCGCCCGCGGCCTCCGCCGCGGGCCCGGCAGGGGAAGCGTCGGCCCGCGTGATCATGTTTTCCTGTCCTAGTATTTCAGGAAGTTTTGGGCTTGGGTTTCGGGTTTCTGCCGATCGGCACGCCCGCACGGTGCATGATGAACATCTGCTGCGCCATCGAGAGCACGTTGTTCCAGGTCCAGTAGATCACCAGCCCCGCGGGGAACTGGGCCAGCAGGAACATGAACATGAGCGGCATGAAGAGGAATATCTTGGCCTGCACCGGGTCCGTCGGCTGCGGGTTCAGGCGCTGCTGCAGGACCATGGTGAGGCCCATGACGATGGGCCAGATTCCCAGGCTGATGATCTGCAGGGGCCCGAGCGCGGGCACGTCCCAGGGCATGATGCCGAAGAGATTGAGGATCGAGGTGGGGTCCGACGCCGAAAGGTCCTTGATCCAGCCGTAGAAAGGCGCGTGGCGCATCTCGATGGAGACGAACATCACCTTGTAGAGCGCAAAGAAGACGGGAATCTGGATCACGATCGGCAGGCAGCCCGAGGCCGGATTGGCACCCTCCTTGCGGTACAGCGCCATCATCTCCTGATTGAGCCGCTGCTTGTCTTCCTTGAAGCGCTCGCGCAGCTTCAGCATTTCGGGCTGCAGCTTGCGCATCTTCGCCATGGAGACGTAGGACTTGTTGGCGAGCGGGAAGAACACCAGCTTGATGCCCACGGTCAGGATCAGGATGGCCAGGCCGAAGTTGCCGAACATCCCATTGAGGTAGTGCAGGGCATAGAAAATGGGCTTGGTCAGGAAGTAGAACCAGCCGAAGTCCACGGACAGGTCGAAATGGACGATCCCCAGGTTGTCCCGGTAATCGTCGAGCAGGGTCACCACCTTGGCGCCGGCGAACAGGTAGCTGCGGCTTTCCGTGATCTGGCCCGGCTTGATGGCGATGCCCTGGTACAGGAAATCGGCCTGGTACTTGTCCACGCCGCTTTTCGCATCGTAGAGGAACCGGGTAC
>JAZGBC010000182.1:0-18963 GCA_036444495.1 Kiloniellales bacterium | reverse complement strand
CCGCGCCTGGCCGGCCGGGCCTTTGTCGTCCTGCCGCTGGCCGAGATCGCGCCAGGCTGGCGCCACCCGGTGAGCGGCCTGACGGCGGCGGAAATGGCCGGGCTACTGCCTCCGGACCAGGTTGCTCAACCGATCGAGTAGCCGAGCAAATCGCCTTGCCATCCCGGGGCGGCGTCCATATATTCCAGGCGATTTAGAGCGGAAAGCCGCGATTCCTTCAAATTTTTCCGGAGCTTTGACGTAAATGGCCCGTGTAACGGTTGAAGACTGTGTGCTTAGGGTTCCGAACCGGTTCGATCTTGTCATGCTGGCGGCGCAGCGCGCGCGGGACATCTCGGCCGGCTCGCCGCTGACGGTGGAGCGCGACCACGACAAAAACCCCGTGGTCGCCCTGCGGGAAATCGCCGAGAAGACCGTCGGCCTGGAGGAGCTTCACGATTCCCTTGTCCAGGGCATGCAGAAGCATGTGGAGATCGACGAACCGGAAGAGGATCAGCCGGATTTCGAGATGACGATCGTCGGTATGACGGCCGATGGCGAGGAGAGCGTGGCGATCGACGCCCTGGCCATCAGCGCCGAAGAGGACGACAAAGACAAAGGCGAAGAATCTGCGGCCAAGAGCGAGGCCGAGGTCCAGGATACGCCGGACGGCAGCGAAGACGAAAAGGCCTGAGGCCAGCCAGGCTCGCGCGTTCGCCCTGTCCGGTTTGTACTGGGGTCCGGCGGCGAGTGGCCGCGAGCGCGGGCGATGGGGTCATGAGGCTGAAGGCGGCGCCAGGCTGCCGTAAATATCTCCCATGATGCGGCAGTTCGAATTGGTCGAACGGGTCCGGGCCTACGATCCGGGCACGGACGAAGACGCGCTCAACCGGGCCTACGTCTACGCCATGAAGCTGCACGGCTCGCAAAAGCGGGCCTCGGGCGACCCCTATTTCTCCCATCCCATCGAGGTCGCGGGCATTCTCACCGACCTCAAGCTGGACAGCAGCTCCATCATTACCGCGCTCCTGCACGACCTGGTCGAGGACACCGAGACCTCGCTGGACGACATAGAGCAGGTGTTCGGCAAGGAGATCGCCCGCCTGGTCGACGGCGTGACCAAGCTGTCGCGGCTCGAACTCCAGTCCGAGCAGACCAGGGACGCGGAGAACTTCCGCAAGCTGGTCCTGGCCATGTCCGAGGACATCCGTGTCCTGCTGGTCAAGCTGGCCGACCGGCTGCATAACATGCAGACCCTGCACTACATCTCATCGCCCGAGAAACGCCGCCGCATCGCGCGCGAGACCATGGAGATATATGCGCCGTTGGCCGAGCGCATCGGCATGCACCGCTTCAAGGACGAGCTGCAGGATCTGGCTTTCGCCGAGCTGAACCCGGACGGCCGGGCGTCGATCCAGACGCGCCTGGAATTCCTCCGGGGCCGGGGCGACGCCCTGCCGCCGATCATCATCGAAGAGCTGAAGCAGGCCCTGTCGGAGGAGGGGGTCGAGGCCGCCGCGTCCGGGCGCATGAAGAGCGCCTATTCCATTTGGAACAAGATGCAGAAGAAGGCGGTCACCTTCGAGCAGCTTTCCGACATCATGGCCTTCCGCGTCGTGGTCGATACGCTGGGCGAATGCTATCAGGCGCTGGGTGTTCTGCACGGGCGCTATCCCGTGGTGCCCGGCCGCTTCAAGGATTACATCTCCACGCCAAAGCCGAACGGCTACCGTTCCTTGCACACCAGCATCATCGGGCCCGAGCGCCAGCGCATCGAAATCCAGATCCGAACGCAGGAGATGCACGAAATCGCCGAGTTCGGGGTAGCCGCGCACTGGATGTACAAACAGGAAGACATCAAGGTTGACGGCCGCCAGTACCGCTGGCTGCGCGAGCTGCTCGATATCCTGGAACACGCGACCGACCCGGAGGAGTTCCTCGAACACACCAAGCTCGAGATGTTCCAGGACCAGGTCTTCTCCTTTACGCCCAAGGGGGACCTGATCGCCCTGCCGCGCGGGGCGACGCCCGTGGACTTCGCTTACGCCGTGCACTCGGAAGTCGGCGACACCTGCGTCGGCGCCAAGGTCAACGGGCGCATCGTGCCGCTCAGGACCGAACTCAAGAACGGCGATCAGGTCGAAATCCTCATCTCCAAGGCGCAGACGCCCTCGCCGGACTGGGAAAAGTTCGTCGTTACCGGCAAGGCCAAGGCCCGCATCCGCCGCTTCGTCCATATGAAGGAGCGCGAGCAGTACTGCGAGCTCGGCCGTCAGATGCTGCAAAAGTCCTTTCGCGAGGAGGGCTACGAGTTCACCGACAAGGCGCTTGAGGGCGTGCTCAAGAAATTCAAATGCGATTCCGTGCTCGATCTCTGCGCCTGGGTGGGCAAAGGCAACCACACGGCGCGCGAGGTGCTGGTCGCGGTTTTCCCAGGGGTGAAGGATTCCGCGAAATACCTGCGCGTCTGGCCTTTCGGGCGCGCGCGTGCCGCGCGCAAGAAGGGCAAGGATTCAGCCGTGCCTATCCGGGGGCTGATCCCCGGCATGGCGGTACATTATGCCCAGTGCTGCCACCCCCTGCCGGGCGAGCGCATCGTGGGCATCGTGACCACCGGCAAGGGGGTGACGGTCCACACCATCGACTGCGAGACTCTGGCCAATTTCCAGGATACTCCCGAGCGCTGGGTGGACCTGGCCTGGAACGTGGGCGAGGAGGTCGATGGGCTTACCGGCCGCCTGCATCTGGTCGTCGCCAACGAGCCGGGCAGCCTGGGCAGCCTGTCCACGGTCATCGGCAAGAATCACGGCAACATCAGCAACCTCAAGATCACCAACCGCTCGCTCGATTTCTTCGAGATGCAGGTGGATGTGGAGGTGCAGGACGCCAAGCACTTGAGCAACATCATTGCCGCGCTCCGGGCCACCCCCGTTATCACCTCGGTCGAGCGTGCCCGAAGTTGAGGGGGGTCACGCTCGGCCTTTCCCTTGCGATACCAAATCGTTAACGTTGCAACGTTAGGATGGCAGGTTCGGCGCCAAACCCTTGATCTCCGTATCCGATGTTCGCTCGACGTAACCCGCTGCCGATTTATCTCAGGATCGCTCAAGCGATCTGGCCCAGGTCGGGCTGGCGCCGGGCCTCGGTCTATTTCGCGCACCGGCTGCGCCGCCTGCCGGGCACGCCCTATCGGATCGCCGCCGGATTCGCCTGCGGAGCGGCTGTCTCGTTCACCCCTTTCATTGGGCTCCATTTCGTGGTTGCCGCGCTGCTCGCTCTGGCCTTGCGGGGCAGCCTGGTCGCTTCGGCCCTCGGGACCGTGGTCGGAAACCCCTGGACCTTCCCCATTATCTGGGCCTCCATCTATACCCTCGGCCAATGGATTCTGGGCGGGACGATCTCAACGCTTCCCGAGCACTTGAGTTTGGACTACATTTTCGACCGCCCGATGGCGGTGCTCTGGCCGATGACCGTCGGCGGTGTGCCGGTAGCCCTGGTGGCTTGGTTTGCGTTTTTCTGGCCAGTTCGCGGCATGGTCGCGGAATATCAGCGCGGCCGGCGAAAGCTGATGCGCCGGAAGATCCGGGCGCGGCGCAGGCGGGAAAGCCTGCAAACGCCACTGAGCGAGACCAGATTGGGAGTTGACGATGGAGTACTTGCGCCTAGGAGTGAATATCGATCACGTGGCGACTATCCGCAACGCGCGCGGGGGCGGTCACCCCGATCCCGTGCGCGCGGCGCGGCTAGCCGCCGCGGCCGGCGCTGACGGCATCACGGCGCACCTGCGCGAGGACCGGCGCCACATTTCGGATGCCGACATCCGGCGCCTATCCGAGCAGATCGACCTGCCGCTCAATCTGGAAATCGCCGCCACGCAGGAAATGCTGGAGATTGCCCTGCGCCACCGGCCCAACGCGGCCTGCATCGTTCCCGAGAAGCGCCAGGAAGTGACCACCGAAGGTGGCCTCGACGTGGCCGGCGGGCTGGAGGCGCTCAGGCCTTACTGCGAAAAGCTGTTGCAGGCGGGCATACGGGTCTCCTTGTTCGTCGATCCGGATTCGCACCAGCTCGAGGCGGCGAAGGACCTGAACGCCGCGATCGTGGAGTTGCACACCGGCGCCTATTGCGATGCCTTCCTCCAGGACCGTGACTCGGCGGAAACCCGCGCTGAGTTGGAACGCATCGTCGAGGCCGCGGCGCTGACCAGCGGGCTGGGGCTTGAGTGCCACGCCGGCCACGGCCTGACTTTCGACACAGTGGCGCCGGTTGCGGTGATTCCCGAGATCGTCGAATTGAACATCGGGCACTTCCTGGTCGGCGAGGCGATATTCTCCGGGCTGGACAGTTCGATCAAGCGCATGCGCAGCCTGATGGATCAAGCCCGCGCCGAGGCCGGCGGCGCGCGCAGCGCCTAATACCAACGGTCCTTGATATTGACCTATTTCACCGAGGCGATTTTTCGCCGCCAGACAGGAGCGAGTTGCGCCGTAGTGCGGGACACTTCAAGCGGCGAGCGACGCCTCTGGCGGGAAAAAGCGCCCGGCCTTCGGTGGGGCAGATCGTTCCGCCGGGTTCGTTGCGGCGCTTGCCCGATGTCCCCGCATCGCGCCTCACGCCGCGCCTGCCCGGACGGACCGATTTGCTCCCATGAAATAGGCCGATATCAAGGACCGTTGGTATTGGCCCCCCCGCGAAATCTCACGGGGCAAGCATGATCATCGGCCTGGGCAATGACCTGATCGACATCCGGCGCATCGAAAAGACCCTCGATCGCTTCGGCGCACGTTTTACCACGCGCGTCTTCACCGAGACCGAGCAGCGCAAGTCCGACCGGCGCGCGACCCGGGCCGCCAGCTACGCCAAGCGTTTCGCGGCCAAGGAGGCCTGCGCCAAGGCCCTGGGTACCGGGGTGCCGCGGCGCGGCGTGCATTGGCGCGATCTGGGCGTGGTCAATCTGGCCAGCGGCAAGCCCACCATGGAGCTTACGCGCGGCGCGGCCCGGCGCCTGGAGGAGATCACGCCCGCGGGCATGACCGCACAGATTGACGTGACGCTGACGGACGATTATCCACTGGCCCAGGCGATCGTCATCATCTCGGCCCTGCCCGCCGGCGGCGCATGAAAGCGGGCCGCTGGTAACGGCCCCTGTCCCGGCGCCCGCCTTTTTACGCATTCCTCGTAAGAACACTAAATAAGTGGATGACTTAATGGCGAAAAAGAAGCCCGGATTGTTTGGTGAAACCCTGCGCACGGTGATCTACGCGGTGCTTTTGGCGCTGGTCATCCGGGTCTTCGCCTACGAGCCCTTCTCCATACCCTCGGGCTCCATGATCCCGACGCTTCTGGTCGGAGATTATCTCTTCGTGTCGAAATTCTCTTACGGCTACAGCCGCTATTCGCTGCCCTGGAGCATCGGGCTTTTCGATGGCCGGGTTTTGGCGGATCAGCCCGAGCGCGGCGATGTCGTTGTCTTCAAGCTGCCCTCCGACAACAAGACCGATTACATCAAGCGCTTGATCGGCTTGCCGGGCGACGAGATCCAGGTGCGCGGCGGCATCCTGCACATCAACGGGAAAGCGGTGAAGCGCCAGCGGGTCCAGGACGTGATCCTGCAGGACTACGGCGGTTATACCCGCCAGGTCACCGAATATGTCGAAACCCTGCCCAACGGGGTAAAACACCGCATCTGGGAGCAGCGTGACGACGGGTTCGAGGACGAAACGCCGGTCTATACCGTGCCGGCGGACCGTTACTTCATGATGGGCGACAACCGGGACAGCAGCCGCGATAGCCGATTCGCGGACGTGGGATTCGTGCCCTTCGAGAACCTGATCGGGCGCGCGGAGTTTCTGTTCTTCTCGCACGACGATTCCGCCGGGCTTTGGGAGGTCTGGAAATGGCCCGCCGCCATCCGCTTCGGCCGCATCCTGGACGCAATTGACTAGCGCGCCCGAAAATAGCCCTTCCGCCGCCGCGGCCTGGGACGAGCTGGCCGCCCGCCTGAACCATCGCTTCAGCGAGCCCCGCCTCCTCGTCGAGGCGCTCACCCACCCGAGCGCCGCGAACCAGGGCGGCGCGGGCGAGGAGAGTTACGAGCGCCTGGAGTTTCTCGGCGACCGGGTGCTCGGCCTGGTCGTGGCCGACCTGCTGCTGGTTCGCTTTCCCGATGAAGAAGAAGGCGCCCTGTCCAAGCGCCTGGCCGAGTTGGTGCGCCGCGAGACCCTGGCCGAGGTTGCCCGGTCGCTCGGCCTGGAGCGCCATCTGCGCCTGGCCAAGGGCGAGGAGCGCTCGGGTGAGCGCGACAACCCGGCGCTGCTCGCCGATGCCTGCGAGGCGGTAATCGGCGCGCTCTATATCGACGGGGGCCTGGAGCCGGCCCGCGCGTTCGTCGAGGCCCACTGGATTCCGTACCTGGAGGCCGCGTCAGAGCCGCCGAGCGAGCCCAAGACGGCCTTGCAGGAATGGGCCCAGGGACGCGGTCTGCCGCTGCCCAAGTACCGCGAAGTGGCGCGCTCCGGGCCGGACCACGAGCCGCTTTTCACCATCGAGGTCCGGGTCGAAGGCCAGCCGCCGGCGCGCGGCGAGGGGCGCTCCAAGCGCCTTGCCGAACAGGGCGCCGCCGAGCGCCTGCTCGATTCGCTCACGGGGGCGGCGTGATGGCGCGGCCATGACCGAAGAGGGAGCCACCGAGGCGCCGCCGCGCTGTGGCTTCGTGGCGCTGCTCGGGGCGCCGAACGCGGGCAAGTCGACGCTCCTCAACGCCCTGATCGGGGCCAAGGTCTCCATCGTCACTCACAAGGTGCAGACCACGCGCATCCGCATCCGCGGCATCGCGCTGGAGGGGCCGTGCCAGATCGTCTTCGTCGATACGCCGGGCATCTTTACCCCCAAGCGGCGCCTGGAGCGCTCCATGGTGGCCGCCGCCTGGTCGGGAGCGCAGGACGCCGACGTCCGGGTGCTGCTCTACGACGCGGCCCAGCGCCGCATCGACGCCGACACGCGGCTGATCCTGGACGGCCTGAAGTCGCGCGGCCTTACGGCCATGCTCGCGCTCAACAAGGTCGACATCATGAAGCGTCAGCGGTTGCTGGAAATCGCCGCCGGGTTCGAGGCCGAGGGACTCTTCTCGGGCATCTTCATGATCTCGGCGCTCACCGGCGACGGCGTGGCGGACCTGCGCGCGCAGCTGGCCGGGCTGATGCCCGAGGGGCCCTGGCTCTATCCGGAGGATCAGCTCTCCGACCTGCCCGAACGCCTGCTGGCCGCCGAGGTGACGCGCGAGAAGCTGTTCCTGCGCCTGCACCAGGAGCTGCCCTATGCGCTCACCGTGGAGACCGAGGACTGGCAGGACTTCGAGGACGGCGCCGTGCGCATCGAGCAGATCGTTTATGTGGCGCGCGAGACCCACAAGGGGATTTGCCTGGGTAAGGGCGGGGCCACCATCAAGGCGGTGCGCGAGGCGGCGCAGGCCGATCTCGAGACCCTGCTGGAGCGCAAGGTGCACCTGTTCCTCTTCGTCAAGGTGCGCGAGAAGTGGCTCGACGATCCGGAGCGCTACCGGGCCCTGGGCCTGGAATTCGAGGTGTGATCTCGCGTGAAGGCTGGACGCCGCGCGCCGGTCTGCTAAACGGTTAGCCATGCATTGGAGCGACGAAGGCATCGTGCTGTCGGCCCGGCCGCACGGCGAGAACGCGGCGGTGGTGCATCTGCTCACGCGCGGGCAGGGGCGCCACGCCGGGCTGGTGCGCGGGGCCCAGGGCCGGCGCGCGCGCGGCGTCTATCAGCCGGGCAACCTGGTGGCCGCCCAGTGGAGCGGGCGCCTGGCCGAGCACCTGGGCAGTTACACCTGTGAGTTGGTGGAGAGTTACGCCGCGCGCGTGCTGGACGACGCGGGACCCCTGGCCGCCCTCATCGCCGCCGCGGCGGTGTCCGAGCGCGCCCTGCCCGAGCGCGAGCCCCACGCGGCCTGTTTCGAGGGCTTCCTGGCGCTGCTCGACGCGCTGACCGGGGACCATTGGGCCGAGGCCTACGTGCGCTGGGAGCTGGCGCTCCTGGCCGAGCTGGGCTTCGGCCTGGATCTGAGCGCCTGCGCGGGCGGCGGGGCCAACGACCAGCTCGCCTACGTCAGCCCCAGGACGGGCCGCGCGGTCTCCTTGGCCGCCGGCGAGCCCTACCGGGAGCGGCTGCTGAGACTGCCCGGTTTTCTCGTGGGCCGCGGCGGCGGCGGGCCGGAGGAGGTCGCCCAGGGCCTGGAGCTCACCGGGTTCTTCCTGGAGCGCCACGTCTTCGCGCCGCACCACCAGACCATCCCCGCCGCGCGCCGCCGCCTGGCCGAGCGCTTCCCGGTTATGGTTTCATGAGCCAGACCCCGGACGGAGGCCGCCACGTCGTGGTCATCGGCGCCGGTATCGTCGGGGTCTGCACGGCCCTGTGCCTGCGGCGCGACGGCTTTCAGGTCACGCTCCTGGAGCGCGAGGCGCCGGGGCAGGGCGCCTCCTTCGGCAACGGCGCCATGATCGGCGAGGAGTCGGTCGTTCCCGTGGCGACGCCCGGCATCCTCTGGAAGGCGCCGCGCCTGCTGTTCGATCCCCTCGGGCCGCTCGCCCTGCGCTGGTCCTATCTGCCGCGGCTTACCCCCTGGCTCCTGCGTTTCCTGGCGGCCAGCCGGCCGAGCCGCGTGGAGGAGATTTCCATCGCGCTCAAGGCGCTCATGGAGGGCGTCCTCTCGGCCTTCGACGGGCTGCTGGAGCTGGCCGGGGAGCGGGAGATGATTCGGCGCACGGGCTGGCTCTGCGTCTACGAGACGGAACGGGGCCTGCGCGACTACCAGCCCATGCTGGATTTGCAGCGCCGCCGCGGCGTGGCCTTCGACATCCTGGAGGCGAGCCAACTGACGCAGTACGAGCCCGCCCTGGCGCCGATCTTCAAGAGCGGCGTCTACTATCCGGACGTGGGCTACACGATCGACAGCCTGCGCCTGGTCGAGGTCCTGGCCGAGACTTTTCAGCGCCTGGGCGGCAAGATCGTTCAGGCCGAGGCGCGCGGCTTCGATATCGGCTCCGAGGGTCCCACTGCGGTGCTGACCGACGGGGACCCGGTGCCCTGCGACGCGCTGGTGATCGCCGCCGGCGCCTGGTCCAAGCGGCTCGCCGCCCAACTCGGCAGCTCGGTGCCGCTCGATACCGAGCGCGGCTACCATGTGCAGTTCCCGGACCCCGGGGTCGTGCCGCGCCTGCCGGTCTATTCCATCGAGCGCGCCTTCGTCGCCACGCCCCTGGAGATGGGCCTGCGCGTGGCCGGCACGGTGGAGCTCGGCGGCCTGAACGCAGCCCCCAACTGGGAGCGGGCCGAGGAACTGCGCCGCCAGGTTCTGCGCTGGTTTCCGGGGCTGAATACCGCCGGCTACACGAGCTGGATGGGCTTCCGGCCCTCCATGCCCGACTCCCTGCCGGTCATCGGCGGCAGCCCGCGATTCGCGAACACCTATTTCGCCTTCGGGCACGGCCACTGCGGCCTGATGCTGGGGGCCCGCACGGGCGAATTGCTGGCCGCGCTCCTGGCTGGGCGTGACCCGGGAATCGACATGGCCCCCTACCGGGTGGACCGCTTTTGAGGGGCCGGAACGGGCCGGGCGCGGCCCGATTAATGAAGTTTTCAATGTTCGGTGGCTCTAGTTCCTCGAATCCACTATTCCTGCTGAGACGCCGAGGAACCGATGTCGCAAGCGGCCATGCCGAAGCCCGCGGGTGAAATCAAGGACATACGCCTGACCAAGGCGCTCGGGGAGCGCTACCTCAGCTATGCGCTCTCGACCATCATGGCGCGTTCTCTGCCGGACGTGCGCGATGGGCTCAAGCCGGTGCACCGGCGCCTGCTGTATGCCATGCGCCAGCTCCGCCTGGACCCGTCCACCGGCTTCAAGAAGTCGGCGCGGGTGGTGGGCGACGTGATCGGCAAGTTCCACCCCCACGGCGACCAGTCGATCTACGACGCCCTGGTGCGCCTGGCCCAGGACTTCGCGCTGCGCTTTCCCTTGATCGACGGGCAGGGCAACTTCGGCAACATCGACGGCGATAACGCCGCCGCCATGCGCTACACCGAGGCCCGGCTGACCGACGTGGCCGTGGCGCTGCTCGAGGGCATCGACGAAGACGCGGTCGACTTCCGACCGACCTACGACGGCGAGTCCTTCGAGCCGGTGGTGCTGCCGGCCAGCTTCCCGAACCTGCTGGCCAATGGCTCCCAGGGCATTGCGGTCGGCATGGCGACCTCGATCCCGCCGCACAATGTGGGCGAGATCTGCGACGCGCTGCTGCACCTCTTCAAGACTCCCAAGGCGACCATCGGCAAGCTGGTCGAATTCATGCCCGGCCCGGATTTTCCCACCGGCGGCATCATAGTGGAAGACCCGGCCAACATCGTCGAGGCCTACAAGACCGGCCGCGGCGCCTTCCGCCTGCGTGCGCGCTGGGAGGAAGAGAAGATCAAGGGCGGCGGCTTTCAGATCGTGGTCAGCGAGATTCCCTTCCAGGTCCAGAAATCGCGCCTGGTCGAGAAGATCGCCGAGCTCATGTCGGCGCGCAAGCTGGCCATGCTGGGCGACGTGCACGACGAATCGACCGAGGAACTGCGCCTCGTGCTCGAGCCCAAGAGCCGCAACGTGGATCCCCAGGTGCTCATGGAGTCGCTGTTCCGCCAGACCGACCTGGAGGTGCGGGTCAACCTCAACATGAACGTGCTGAATGAGGACAACACGCCCGGCGTGATGAACCTGCGCGAGGTGCTGCGCGCCTTCCTCGACCACCGGCACGAGGTGCTGTTGCGCCGCACGCACTACCGCGTGGACAAGATCACCCAGCGCCTGGTGGTGCTCGACGGCTACCTCATCGTCTACGGCAACGTCGACAAGGTGATCCGGATCATCCGCAAAGAGGACAATCCCAAGCCGGTCTTGAAGAAGCAGTTCAAGCTGAGCGACACGCAGGCCGATTCCATCCTGAACATGCGCTTGCGCTCCCTGCGCAAGCTGGAGGAGAAGGCGATCCGCCAGGAGCACAAGGAGCTGACCGAGGAAAAGGCCGAGCTCAAGAAGCTGCTCAGGGACGCGAATAAATCGCTCGACCAGGGCGGCAAGGTCTGGACAGCGATCACCGAGCAGGTCAAGGAGATCAAGAAGGCCTTCGGCCCGAAGACGGATCTCGGCAAACGCCGCACCGAGATTGGCGAGGCGCCCTCGGAGGTCGTGGTGCCCCTGGAAGCCGTGGTCGAGCGCGAGCCGGTGACCGTCCTCTGCTCCGAGAAGGGCTGGATTCGCGCGCTCAAGGGCCACGGCGAGAACGGCGTGGACGCCAAGCACAAGGAAGGTGACCGGGCGCGCTTCTCCCTGCAGGCCTACACCACGGACAAGCTGCTGATCTTCGCCACCAACGGGCGCTTTTACACCGTGGGTGTGGACAGGCTGCCCGGCGGACGCGGCTTCGGCGAGCCGGTGCGCCTGATGGTGGATCTGCCCAACGATCAGGACATCGTGGACCTGCAGATCTACCGCCCGGGGCAGAAGCTGATCGTGGCCGCCTCCGACGGGCGCGGCTTCTCGGTCAACGAGGACGAGGTCCTCGCCCAGACCAAGAACGGCAAGCAGGTGCTCAACGTCTCCGGCGAGGTGGAGGCGGCGGCCTGCGCCCGGGTCGAGGGCGACATGGTCGCGCTCATCGGCGAGAACCGGAAGCTGCTGATCCTGCCCATCGAGGAACTGCCCGAGATGAGCCGCGGGCGCGGCACGATCCTGCAACGCTACAAGGACGGCGGGCTGTCCGACGTGACCACCTTCAAGCGCGCCGAGGGCCTGAGCTGGACCATGGGCGGCGGCAAGACCCGCACCGAGACCCAGCTCATGGACTGGATGGGCAAGCGCGGCGCCTCCGGCCGCCTGCCGCCCAAGGGCTTCCCCAAGTCCGGCAAGTTCGAGTAACGAGGTAACGAGGGGTTGGCGGTTTACTTATTATCGCCGTTAGGTTCTGACAGTGCCTATCAACTCAGAAAGCCGTGCCGGGCTCTTCCCGCCGTCGCGCAAAATTATAATCTGATTGGGCTCTGAGACGAACCACGCGAACGAGCCCCACGCGAGTCCCGACATGGTTTTCCTGAACCCCGCGGACTCACGGTCCTGGTAGGAGGTGAGGAAGGCTATTTGGGTGCGCTTGAAACCCGCCTCGTCAGTCAGTGCGTAGAGGGCCTCCTGTCGGCGCGGTGTGATGGCGCCGTCGGTCGCTACCGCCTCTACGAACACGATCAACGGTTCGGTTGGCCCGAGGTCCACAAGTATTAAATCTGGCAGATTTTTACTTACCTCGATCTTAAGCCCAATAGCCGTCGCCAGCTCGTCGTCGCGGGTTACTACTTTGTTACCGCTTTCGCTCAACCACAGGACTGCAGGCTTATCAAGGAAACGCCCGGCAAAGACTTCAATGGTTGCCTTCGTGATGATCGAGCTCGGCCCCGGTGCCATGCGGCGCGTCTCCCCGTTGGGAAACGTCACCAGCACACCTGCGCTGTCGGCAGCCCCAAGTCGCATAATGGATACGCGTGCGAGAGCTCCAGGCGATAGGTTTGCGGCCTGCCAGGCAGCAACGGCCTTCTCAAGAGCTTTGCCGATTACCGCCGGATCGAACAACGAGGCAAAATCGGCCTTAAGGGCGTATCGTGGTTTGCTTGAAGTGGTGGGCAAGTCATCACGGACGACTACAGCACCGACTGCGACGAGACCATCACGTAGCGTTTCGTCGCGCATAGGCTCTCGCGTATTGTCTTCATACCAACGCTTGCCTGGAGGCAAGAATCTCGGCCGGAGAACATCACGGGCATAGTTCTTCCGAGCATCGATGCTGTCCTGAGCGCTTTGTCGATCGGTCATGCGGTAAACCGTGTTTTGGCGCAAGATACTGCCCTGTGCCAGCCACGGCGCCGACGTACAGCATTGCAAACACGGTTGAGGCGGCAAGGTTACGCGTGCAATAGAGCCGATTTGGCGTTCCTTCCGGGAAAATCAGCGGCAGGCGCTCGGCTACCAAGCTCTTCGGCACATAGGGAGGCAGTTCAGTAGTCAACTCTCGCTCCGGGATGCGTAAAGTTCTGCGCAGGCTGCCTCGACGTCCGCCCGACTCGAGCGCTTCGCTACTAGCTCACTTAACTCCGTCAACGCTTCCGGGGCCGGCAGGGGTAGGGATTCCAACTCATAAGCCGAGACGGCCACGCTTCCGTTGATGCATCGGAAAGCTTGATCCGCGGCGGTACTATTCAAGAAAGCGGTGAGTACTGCTGGTGCTACTTGAGGCCTGTCCACGGTGGGGCGCAACATATTCAGGTGGTTTTCGACCACTACAGCACCGTGCTTCTTCAGAAAGAGCTCCGGTAGCATGGTGGCAATAAGACGGTGACGTTGTTCCTTCGCGGTCGTTCGTTGCAAAAGGACGCACGGAGAACGCGAAATAAGCCATTCGTCTCCGTGCTTCGGTTCAAAGTAGAGCGTGTGGTTCTTCTTTGCGGCACGCCAAACAAATTGTCCGTCTGCCGTTACCGCCTCCGCCCATATCAGCGGCAACCGACCGTTGCCCGGTTTTTTCGCCAACTGATCCTTGTGCCGGTTCCATACGAGAGGGCCCGTACTCACCGCATAGCCCCAATCTGTCAGCCGGTGCGGCATTGTGGCCAACCGTGCGACAAGCGGTGCCTGATCCGATGTGCGAGGCGACAGCCAAGGCTGTGAGGAGTCGTTTGGCAGGGTGAACGTACCAACCGTTTCAATTCTTAGCCCGCCCGCATTATTAGGTACCGCTAACCGGACGGTTACAGGTACCCGCTCGTCACCGCATCGGTATGTGGTGAGCACTGTCTCCTGTAGTACATCCTCGAAAACACCCTTGCGTTGCGCGACAAAATCCACTGCTACGGGTGGCGCTTCGCGGCCAAGTAGTGCACGGAGGCTCTTGAAGTATCGTCCGGCCAGGAAGCTAGTCGGTGTCACATAGGCAATCACCCCGCCGCGCTTAACGTGACGCAACGCCATGTCAGTAAACAGCCCATAGAGATTGGCGTGACCGTAGAGGCTGCGGCGATAACGAATCCGCTCATTGGGCTCCAAGCGCACCCGGCCATACGGCGGATTTCCAATGACCAAATCGAAATGTTTTTCCGGTGGATGATGCTTAAGACTGTCGCAAATCGTGACTACAACTGATAGCCGGTGGCCGGCGATACGACACACCGGTAGCAGCACCACATCGAGCGTTATCTGGGATAACCATGCGGCAAAAGAGTCGATCTCGTAACCATGAAGGCGCGTGGCAATGTTCTTGATTAAGATTCGAGGGCTACAATTAGGGAGAGCATCGAGAATTCGTTGAGCGACCGGTGCTAGAAAAGCTCCTCCGCCGCAGGCTGGATCCAATACGCGACAGCGTGTCCAATCTACCCCCGACAGAGTTGCCTGGTCGATCAGCCGAGCGGTCAAATCTGGCGGGGTGTAGTAAATGCCGAACCGACTTCGGTAGCGAGAGGGGAGCATTCCGGTATAGGTGAGCCCTACTTGGTAGGCGGCATTTTCGGGGTTCAAGTGGGCAACGGTAGTACCCATGCTCTCGGCCAGCGCCGCAGCCGAATTAGGAAGAGCGGGCATGTCAAGTGGCTGGAGCAGCGCGCGAAGACCGAAGCGGTGATCATCGTTATTCGTGAGAGCTTCCCACCATGCACTAACCATGCGGTGGCAAAATGCTTGAGCAAGACCCAAGCGATCATCGTTTTCGGTCGCGACGGCCAAAGAGCGAGCCATCGCCCGCCCGGCGTCCAGTGAAGTAAACGGATCGTCTGATTGTAACGGAGCGGTGATTAGGGGGTGTGCGGGCTTGCCCAACATTCCTTTTGACGTTGAACTCATCTCGATTGCCCCCGACGAATGTTCACGAAACGTTCACATTCGATATTTTTCTACCATACTCGTATCCGGTTGTCACCTCCAACAGCCGATTTTTAACAAGTGCCCATCACACCCTTCGCTTGAGCGTATAACGCTCTATCGAGAGTCCCGCCGCACCCGGTAGCCGAGGCGCGGCAGGTGCACGGCCACTTGGCCGACGCGGCCGTCCTCGCGCTCGATGACGATCTCCTCGGCGCTCAGGCCGCCGATGCGGCCGGTGACCGTGCCGCCGCCGCCCGTATCCTCGGGGATGACCGAGACACGATCGCCCGGCTTTAGCCCTTGGGGGTCGCCCGGGTCGTCCCTGCGCTCGAAGTCCGGCTGCGCGGCCTTGGCGATGTCCAGGGCCTCGGCCGCCTCCATGCCGCTCGGGCTGCCGTGGCCGATCGCCGCGACCCGGTCCTCCCAGGCCAGAAGGTTGGGGAACTGGGAGAGGAACTCCGGGCCCTTGGAGTAGCGCCCGCGGATGAACCAGACCAGGTAGTAGCAGAGCGCATCGGGCAGGCCCGGCTCCGTCCCCAGCATGAAGTCCCGCCCGCCGGCCAGGCGCGCCTCGATCCAGCCGAACTGCACGCGCAGCTTGGCCAGGTTCTCGGGCAGGGCGGCGGTCATGGCTTTGATGTCGTAATCGGGCCCGAAGTAGAGCGGCCCGCGATCCTCGGCGAATTCCTTGGGCAGATTCTCGCCCTGGTCGCCGAAGACCACGGCGATGGTTGCAGTGAAGAAAGCGCCGTCGGTCCAGCGGCTGATGCCCCAGGGCAGGCCCGCCGCGCCGCCGGGATAGATCGTCGGCCCGGGCTGGTGGCGTTCGATGGTGCGGATGATGCACTGGCTGTCGCAGAAGATATCGGCGCCGATCTGCATGACCGGGGTCAGGCGGTAGCCGCCGGTCAGCGGCACGAGGTCCGGCTTGGGCGGCAGGCGCGGGATCGTGACCGAACGCCAGGAAAGCCGCTTGATGCCGAGCACGACCCGGACCTTCTCCGAGACCGGGGACTGGGGATAGTGGTGCAGGATGATCTCCGGCATGCTTGGCCCTTGCTGCGGTTGGGAGAATGAAGGGCCGAGTATAGGTCCGCGGTCCGCCGGGCGTTCAGCAAATTGTTTTTGCAGTCCGGGGCCCGCTCACGTATTGAAGAAGCGCTGATTCTCAGCCGATCCGAAGGAATGGGGCGAAGGAGGACGGGATGACGTCGCTTACCGCGACCCAAGGCACCTTGGCGGCGGCTCTGTGGCCGCTGGCCGGGGAGGGCGCCGAAAACCTGCGCTTTCTGCGCAATCTCGTGTTGGCGATTTGCGGCAGCCTGTTCGTTGCCGCGGCGGCGCAGGTCCAAGTGCCCTTGTGGCCGGTGCCGATCACGGGCCAGACCTTCGCCGTTTTGATCGTGGGCATGGTGTTGGGCATGCGGCTCGGGGCCGCGACCCTGATGCTCTACATCGCCGAAGGCATGGTGGGGCTGCCGGTCTTCGCCAAGCTCTCGGCCGGGCCGGCCGTGATGGCGGGACCGACCGGCGGCTACATTGTCGGTTTTATCCTTGCGGCGGGACTGGTGGGTTACCTGGCCGAGCGTGGCTGGGACCGCAGTGTCCTGCGCACCGCGCTGGCCATGTTGTGCGGGAACATCGCGATCTATGTGCCGGGTCTCTTGTGGCTGGGCACGGTGGTCGGCTGGGACAAGCCGGTCCTGGAATGGGGCCTCACCCCCTTCCTCGTCGGCGATCTGCTGAAGCTGGCTCTGGCGGCCGCCCTTTTGCCCGCGGCCTGGAAACTGCTCAGGCGCTATACCAAAGGTCCTTGATTTAACCCTCGACGTCTCGCCAGCCGCCGGGGCCGAAGGCTTCGAGCGGCCGGAAGCGGGTCTTGTACGCCATCTTCGGCGCGTCCTGAATCCAGTAGCCCAGGTAGACGTAGGGAAGGCCGACCGTGCGCGCCGCCTCGACCAACCAGAGGACGACGTAGGTGCCCGGGCTGCGCTTGGCCAGCGCCGGCTCGAAAAAGCTGTAGACCGCCGAGGGCCCGTCATCCAGCCAGTCCACCAGACAGGCCGCCACCAGCCGGGCGTCGGCATCGCGGAACTCGGTCATGCGGGTGTCGATCCGGCTGTGCTCGACCATGCCCCGGTAATCGCACAGCGTCATGCCCGCCATCTCGCCATCGCCATGGCGCGAGCCGATGTAGCGGTTGAAAAGCTCGTACTGCTCCATCGTGGCCAGCGCAGGTTTTTCCGCCGCGTGCAGGCCGCCATTCAGGCGGGCGACCCGCCTTAACGAGCGGCTCATTTCAAAGCGCGCGGCGTCGATCCGGACCGGCACGCAAGATACGCAATGGGCACAGGCCGGCCGGTAGGCGAAGTTATGGCTACGGCGGAAACCCGCGCGGGACAGCAGGCTGTAGTGGTGCTCGGCGTCGTTGCCGCCGACTTCGGTGATCAGCTTCCGCTCGCGCCGCTCGGGAAGATAGGGGCAGGCGCTTTCCGCCAGGACGTAATAGACCTGCCTGGGCAGCTTGGCTTCGCCGAGCCTCTTGCCGATTTCGGCCGGTGTCGGGCCTTCCCTCATGGCGTTTCTTATGCTCCCTTCGGCGGCTGCCGTGCGCCGGCGCCGCCCTCCGGCCAGCGTGGATTATCGCAGGGAACGGGCCCGCGAGACCAGTCCCCAATTAGCCGGAAGGGATGATTCGTCAGGCCGTGGCGGCTTGTGCCAGGCGCGTCCGCCGCACCACGAGCGTCCCGGACAGGTAGTCGTGGACCGTGCGATGGCGGTCGGTGAACGGCGCGACCAGCAGGATCAGCCAGGCGGTCGGGGCCACCGTGGCGTAGAACAGGACCGTGTTCAGAAAGGCCTGGGAGTAGTCCGGCCGCCTTCCGGTCCAGGCGCGCACCTCCAGATCGAACAGGCGTTGTCCCGGCGTGCCCCCGTCATGACCGATGAAATAGCTGTGGTAGGTCACGGGAAGGATGGCCAGGACCAGGATTCCGAGGGGGGTGAGGAGTCCGAAACTCAGGATTCCGGCCAGTCCCACGACCACCCAGAGGGAAAGGTAGAGCGCCGCAATCAGGGCCAGGTCCACCAGATAGCCCATGACGCGCCTGAGGATGACCCCGTCGTAGAGGCCGGGCTCGGCCAGGGGGTCGGGTGGTGCGTCCCGCCAGGCGGCTTCGCCCAGCCGCAGGCTCGGCAGGTTGGTCATGGGCGGGGTTCCACCTTCGCGATCTCCCATCCGTGGATCGGGTCTTTCAAACAGATGGGAAGGGGCCCGGCCCATGGCAAGGCGCGGGCCGCGGCCGGGGGGCTCGATCCGGATGGGGCGGCGGTGGGAGCTGGTATTAAGGCTTGGCGGCGCTCTGGGGGTTCTTGGTCTTGGCGCCGGCGTTGCCGGGCACGGTGTTCTCGCGCAGCAGGATGATGGAGATACGCCGGTTTCGGGCAGAAAGGGGATCGCCCTGATCCAGGTGATCCTTGTCGGCCAGGCCGATCACGGAATCGATGCGTGCGGCCGGAAGCCCGGCCGCGATCAAGGCGCGGCGGCTGGCGTTGGCCCGGTCGGTGGACAGCTCCCAGTTCGAGTAGCCCTCGGTGTTGACGTAGGGCGCGGAATCCGTATGTCCCTTGATGGCGACCTGCTGCGGCATCTGCCGGACCGCGCTCACGATGAGCTCCAGGAGCTTCCTGGTATGGTCGTACATCTTGGCGCTGCCGGTGGGGAACATGGATTGGTTTTCCTCGTCCACGATCTGGATGCGCATGCCCTCCGAGGTCTGGTCGATCAGCAGGTTATTCACCAATCCCTCAAGCTCCGGGAAGCTTTCGATGGCCTGGCGCAGGGACTGCTCGGCCTCGGCGAACTGTTCCTCTTCCCGGGCGGCTAGCAGTTCCTCCAAGTCCGGCTCGCTGATCTCCTCGGTGGCGTCCTGGACCATCTCGGCCAAGTCCACCTGGTCCTCGGTGAACTGTTCGACGTTCGCCGCAAGCTCGGTCTCGTCTCCCTGGGCGCCGGGTGTGTCGTCTCCCTC
>JAZGBC010000181.1:0-11594 GCA_036444495.1 Kiloniellales bacterium | reverse complement strand
ACGCCAGATCGCGCGCGCCGAGCGGCGCGAAGTGGGCTTCCACCAGCTCGGGCGTCACCGCCCCCAGGCTGTCGGGCGCCCAGGCCGGGGCCTTGTCCTTGTCGATCACCGCCGCGCGCACCCCCTCGTAAAAATCATGGCCCGCCATGAAGGCCTGGCTCCAGCGGTATTCCATGACCATGGCCGCGTCGAAATCGAGGGACGCGCCGCGGCGCAGTTGCTCGAAGGTCACCTTGAGGCTGGTCGGCGAGCAGCCGCGCAGGGTGGCGAGCGTCTTTTCGGCCCAGTCCCCGCCCTCGGCCTCCAGCGCCGCCAGGATCGCCTCGACGCTCTCCCCGGCGAAGCAGCGGTCGATGGCCTCGCGCTCTTGGGCGAGCGGCGGCGGACCCGGATCGCCGGCAAAGCGGCCAACGGCCGCGCTGGCCAGGGCCTCTGGGTCGTCGTCGTCCCAATCCGCCTCGGCCAGTGCGGTCTCGAGTTCCCCCAGCCTGGCGCTTTCCACGTAGTGGGTGCCGACCCCGGCGTAGAGGCAGTCGGCGGCCTTCAGCCGGGCGCCGGTCAGGCCCAGGTACCTGCCCAGCTCGCCCGGCATGCGCGGCAGGAAGTAGGAGGCGCCGATGTCGGGGAACAGGCCGATCGCCGTCTCGGGCATGGCGAAGAGCGTGCGCTCGGTCACCACCCGGTGGCTGCCGTGCACCGCGACCCCGACGCCGCCGCCCATGGCGATGCCGTCGACGAGCGCGATGTAGGGCTTGCTGAGGGTCTTGATGCGCCGGTTAAGGGTGTATTCCACGCGAAACATGTCGGCCGTGAGAGTCGTGCCCTCCCGGCCCGACTTGTAGATGGAGCGGATGTCCCCGCCGGCGCAGAAGGCCCGGTCGCCGGCGCCCGAGGCCACCACCGCCCGGATGCCCGGAGCCTCCGCCCAGGCGGCCAATTGCGCGTCGAAGGCCCCGAACATCTCCAGCGTCATGGCGTTGAGCACCTTGGGCCGGTTGATGGCCGCGAAGCCCACGGCCCCGCGCCGCTCGAAGATGATGTCCCGCACCTCGTCCACGCCAATCAATCGCCCCACCAATCAATCGCCGAGCAGGCGGCGCGCGATAATGACGCGCATGATCTCGTTGGTGCCCTCCAGGATCTGATGCACCCGCACGTCGCGCATATGACGCTCGATGGGGAAGTCCCGCAGGTAGCCGTAGCCACCGTGCAACTGCAGGGCCTCGTTGCAGACCTGGAAGCCCACGTCGGTGGCGAAGCGCTTGGCCATGGCGCAGTACTGAGTGGCCTCGGGGTCGCCCCGGTCCAGCTTGACGGCCGCCTGGTGCACCATGAGCCGCGCCGCCTCCAACTCGGTGGCCATGTCGGCCAGGCGGAAACGCAGCGCCTGGAACTGCGACAGCGTCTGGCCGAACTGCTTGCGGGTCAGCATGTACTCGCGTGCCGCCTCCAGGCAGACGCGCGCCGCGCCGACGGAGCAGGCCGCGATGTTGATGCGCCCGCCGTCCAGACCCATCATGGCGATCTTGAAGCCCTCGCCCTCTTCGCCCAGGCGGTTGGCCACCGGGACCCGGGCGTCCGCGAAATTCAGCATGGCGGTGGGCTGGCTGTTCCAGCCCAGCTTCCTCTCCTGCTTGCCGAAGGACAGGCCCGGGGTATCGCTGGGCACGATGAGGCTGGAGACGCCCTTGGGCCCCTCGCCGCCGGTGCGGCACATGACCACGTAGATGTCGCTGCGCCCGCCGCCGGAGACGAAGGCCTTGGAGCCGTTGAGCAGGTAGTCGTCCCCCTCGCGCCGGGCCCGCGTGCTGAGGGAGCCGGCGTCCGAGCCCGCCCCGGGCTCGGTCAGGCAGTAGCTGCCGAAGTGCTCCATGCTGGCCAGCGGCGGCACGAAGCGTTGGCGCTGCGCCTCGCCGCCGAAGCGGTCGATCATCCAGGCCACCATGTTGTGGATCGATATATAGGCCGCCGTCGAGGTGCAGCCGGCGGCCAGCTCCTCGAAGAGGATCGCCCCGTCCAGGCGGCTGAGATTCGACCCGCCCACCTCCTCTGACAGGTAGATGCCGGCGAAGCCCAGGGCCGCCGCCTGGCGCAGGGTCTCCTCGGGAAAAATCTTCTCCTCGTCCCAGCGCGCGGCCTGGGGCGCCATCTCCTTGGCGGCGAAGTCGCGCGCCGTGTCCCGGAAGGCGCGCTGTTCCTCGCTGAGTTCGAAATCCATGGGAAACCGCCGAAAAGAGCCGGAAATCTGCGGTCGATGATAGCTGGCGCGCGGGGCCTGTCAATCGAGGGGGCAGCGCCTTGACAGGCGGACATCTCTGGGCTTGTCTAGGACCCTAGCGCCGATTTGAAGCTTAGCTTGCGGGCGCTCAAAAAAATGCGGCTAAAGCGAGCGGACACAACCGCCCGGCTTTCAGGCCGTGGCGGTGTTTTTTACCTTCCGGGCCGCGCCCACGAAGGGTTGAACCTCGGGCCGCCAGGTGGCACTTGAGCGAAGATAGGGGAAAGGGAAACCTAGTCGCCCATGCCGATCAAGATTCCAAACGATCTGCCGGCCCGCCGGATCCTGGAACAGGAAGGCGTCGAGGTCATCAAGGAGTCGGACGCGATCCGGCAGGACATCCGCCCCCTGCGGATCGCGCTGCTCAACCTGATGCCCGACAAGATCCGCACCGAGACCCAGATCGCGCGCGTCGTGGGCAGCACGCCGCTGCAGGTCGAGATGACCCTGCTGAACACGGGCTCCTACAAGTCCAGGAACGTGCCCGAGCGGCACCTGATCGACTTCTATCACACCTGGGACGAGGTCAAGCACGAGAAGTTCGACGGCCTGATCGTCACCGGCGCGCCGATCGAGACCCTGCCCTTCGAGGAGGTCGAGTACTGGGACGAGCTGACCCAAATCCTCGACTGGTCGCTCACCCACGTGTTCCGCAGCTTCCACCTCTGCTGGGGCGCGCAGGCGGCGCTCAATCACTTCCACGGCGTGCCCAAGTACGAACTGGAGCGCAAGATGTTCGGCATCTTCCGGCATCACATCGTCAACCACGGCTCGGGCCTGCTCAGGGGCTTCAACGACGAATTCTCGATACCCGTCTCGCGCCACACCGAGGTGCGCCATGAGGACATCCCGGACAAGCCGGGCCTGACCATCCTGGCCGAATCGCCCGAGGCCGGCCTCTGCCTCATGGAGGACCGGGAGCACCGGGCGGTCTATATGTTCAACCACCTGGAATACGACGCCGACACGCTGAAAGGCGAGTACGAGCGCGACCTGGCGGCGGGCGCCGAAATCGACGTTCCGAAGAACTACTTCCCGGACGACGACCCGGGCAAGGATCCGGTCAACCAGTGGCGCGCCTACGCGCATCTCCTGTTCTGGAACTGGATCTACGAAATCTACGAGAACATGCCCTACGACATCGCCCGCATCGGCGAGGCGACCGATGAGAGCGAGGCCCGGGCAGGCTCCGATCTGGAACAGATCGGCTAGCACTTTTACCTTTGCTTAACCCGATTGGATCGATACCTGGCAGGGCAGCCGTGCGGCGCTTGTTGCCGCGCGGGAGGAGTCCTAAACTGGCCCGTGAGAAAGCAGGCGCGTAATCGCGCGGCTCGATCGCCCGGTCCGAGAAAGCCATGGCAAGCCCCAAGACCAAAGCCAATCCCTTCCTGCGCGCGATTCCCGACGGGGCGGAGGCCGTACCCAGCGCGCGCGCGCCGGCGGCGCTCGGCGCCTACCCGCAAGTGCGCATGCGGCGCAACCGGAGCCAGGGTTGGACGCGGGCGCTGGTGGCGGAGAGCCGCCTGGGGATCGAGGATCTGATCTGGCCCGTCTTCCTGCAGCAGGCGAACGGCGAAAGCGAGGTCGAGTCCATGCCCGGCGTGCGGCGCTATGGCCTGGACCGGCTGGTTGATGCGCTGGGCCCGGCGGCGGAGTTGGGCATCCCGGCGGTCGCCCTCTTCCCGCACATCGATGCGGCCCAACGCACGCCCGATTGCGCCGAGGCGATCGACCCGGACAACCTGGTCTGCCGGGCCATCCGTCTGGTCAAGGCGGCGCATCCGGACCTGGGCATCATCTGCGACGTGGCGCTCGACCCCTACAACAGCGACGGCCACGACGGGCTGGTGCGCGACGGCCAGATCCTGAACGACGAGACGGTCGAGATGCTGTGCGGCCAGGCCCTGGTCCAAGCCGCGGCCGGCTGCGACGTGATCGCGCCGTCGGACATGATGGACGGGCGCATCGGCGCGATTCGCGAGGCGCTGGACGGCGCCGGCCACCAGGAGGCCAAGATCCTGGCCTACTCGGCCAAGTACGCCAGCGCCTTCTACGGGCCCTTCCGCGACGCGGTCGGTTCGGGCGGCTACCTCACCGGCGACAAGAAGACCTACCAGATGGACCCGGCCAACTCGGACGAGGCCTTGCGCGAGGTGGCGCTCGACCTGCAGGAGGGCGCCGACATGGTCATGGTCAAGCCGGGCCTGCCCTATCTGGACGTGGTGCGCCGGGTCAAGGACGCCTTCGGCGTGCCCACGCTCGTCTATCAGGTGAGCGGCGAGTACGCCATGCTCAAGGCCGCCGCCGCCCGGGGCTGGCTGGACAACGACCGGATCGTGATGGAGAGCCTGCTGGCCTTCAAGCGCGCCGGGGCGGATGCCGTCCTCACCTATGCCGCCGTGGAGGCGGCCGAGCACCTGAAATCGGGCTAGGCCCCGTCCCGCCTGGCCCGGTGCCGGCCCAAATCCGGGCTAAAGAATCTCATAATAACAAACAGTTAACGATCCCTTCACCCTGACTTGTTAACGTCTGGCGAGCCTTCGGGCCCAATGCCCTTCAACGCCGTGAAAGACGGCCGGGGACGGCGATCACGTCGCGAAGAGGAACGGCTACCATGACCGCAGGACCCAACGGCGCGCAGAGCGACCTGGACCACCAGCTCCAGACAGAGGTTCGCAGCCTTATCCATTACATCCAGCGGCTGCGCGAGGAGATCGCCGGGATCGCCCAGGAAAGCAAGGGCGCAACGACCTTCGAGGGCATGGCCGACCGCCTGGACGCCATCGTCAAATCGACCGCGGACGCGACCGACGCGATCCTGGGCGCGACCGAAGGTATCGACGCACAGGTCGCGAAGCTGCGCGAGCACCCCGAGCCCGCCCAGATCGATGGGCTGTGCGACGCGATCACCGAGAAGACCATGGCGGCCATGGAGGCCTGCAGCTTCCAGGACCTGACCGGCCAGCGTATTTCCAAGATCATCACCTCGCTCAGGTTCGTCGAGGAGCGGGTGAACAACATGGCCGATATCTGCGGGCGCAAGGAAATCCTGGAACTCGGCGAGGAAGTGGACGGCGCGCCACAGCAGATAGAAGGCGGCGTCATCCTCGACGGCCCGCAGAGCGCCGAAGACGCCATCTCCCAGGATGAGATCGACCAGCTCTTCAGCTAGTTCGAATCAGGACTCGACCCCGAAAACCTCCACATTCGGCTGAGCGGTAGCGCCGCTCACGCGGGCTTGATTTATTGCGGCCCGGCGCCAATCATAAATCCATAGGCACACACCAACCTGCAACGGCGGAACCGGGAGCCATGCCGAAATCCAGGACCCGCAAGAAGGCCAAATCGAAGCAAAGCGCCAAGATCGACTGGGGCGCCTCCTCCGCCAAGGGCTCGGACAAGATCAACCTTCTGCTCGGCGCCATCCTCGTGGTGGCGCTGGCGGGGGGCGGGCTCTTCTGGTGGCAGGCGAGCCAGACCAGAAGCCGTTTCATGTACCTGGTCGACGACGGCCAGCCGGCGCTGGCCCGGGTCCAGACCATGCCGAACCACGGCGGTGGGCACCTGTCGCCCGGCCAGGGGCACAGCTACGGCGTCCCCTTCCCGACCTCGGGGATCCACGCGCGCACGCCGACGGAACCCGGCTTCTACAGCGAATCCCAGCCGCCGATCGGGCTGGTCCATGCCCTGGAGCACGGCCACGTCGTGATCTACTACGGCCAGCCGGGCGGCGACGCCCTGACCCTGCTCAAGGACTGGACCTCGCTCTATGCGGGCCATTGGGACGGCGTGATCGCCGTACCCTCGCCGGGCCTCGGAAACTCCGTGGTGCTGACCGCCTGGCGCAAGATGCTCCGGCTCGATCGCTTCGCGCCCGCGGCCAGCGCGGCCTTCATCGACGCCTACCGCGGCCGCGGACCGGAAAACCCGGTGCGTTAGAGCGGCTCACGATTCCCCGGCCAGAGGCGCGTCGTGCACCTCCACGAAGGTCTCCGGATAGAAGCCGTTGAAGCGGGTGGCGAGGGCGTGGGAATAGGCGCCCACCCGGTCGATCTCGATCCAGTCGCCCTCGCGCACATCCTCGGGCAAGTCGAAGGTGCCCGGAATCACATCGAGCGAATCGCAGGTCGGGCCGTTGAGGATGAAGGGCCGGGTCGTCTGCGACGCCGGCCCGTCCAGACGGACGAGGCGCGCGGGCAGGCGGATGTCGACCTGCTTCATCTCGGACAGGCTGCCGTAGATTCCGTCGTTGATGTAGAGCTGATCGTCCTTGCGCAGCTGGACCTGGACCAACAGCGAACAGCCGTCGGCGACCAGCACCCGGCCCGGCTCGGCGAAGACCTCGACCGTGGGCTTGAGCGCCAGCTCCTTCAGCCCGGCGCGGATCTCCTCCATGTAATCCTCGAGCGGCGGCACATCGGCGTTGGCGTAGGCGGCGGGGAAGCCGCCGCCCACGTCGAGACAGGAGATATCCACCCCGGCCTCGGCGATGACCTCGCCGGCAAGCGCCAGCGCCTTGCCGTAGACCGTGGGGTCCGAGCATTGCGAGCCCACGTGGAAGGCGACGCCGGTGGCACAGCCCCGGGCCTGGGCTTGGCGCAGGATATCCACCGCCTCGTCCTTGGGCGCGCCGAACTTGGCGGCCAGATGATAGAGCGCGGCCTTCACCGGCGGGGTGTGCAGGCGCACGATGATCACCAGGTTCTCGCCGCCCGTCTCCGCCAGCACCTTGTCCAGCTCGCTCAGGTGATCCACGACGAAATGGCGGATGCCGTAGACGCCGTAGGCGTTCTTGATCACCGCCCGGCCCTTGACCGGGTGCATGAAGTAGGCCTGGACATCGTGATAGGTCTCGCAGATCTGGGCGATCTCCGGCAGGGAGGCCGTGTCGAAGTGCCGCACCCCCGCGCCGTAGAGCACGTCGAGGACCATGGGATGGGGATTGCACTTGACCGCGTAGAGCACGGTGCCCGGAAACATGGAGATGAAGCGGCGCGCGCGCTCCGCCATGACCTCGGGGCGTAGGCAATAGACCGGGTAGCTCGGCTGCAGAGCCTGCACCGCCGAGGCGACATCGGGAAAGGAGCGTCGGGTCTTGCGCTTCGCCAATTGGAGTATGGGTGTAACCAGCATGGGACGGACCTTCTATCCCTTAGGTCTGGTCCCCACGCCAGAAAATTCTGAATACCCGCCCAGCGGCACGCGCGGAGCCGGATCGCGCCGGGTGAGGCCGGTCCCTAGAGCCTAGGGCCATATCCTTAGGAATCCCTCAATCGAGAAACGTTCTTTTATCTTGAAAAATCAATGGTTTATGTAGATATCTTACGGCACAGATGACAGCGCGCGAGGGATAGCCTAGCCCAGGCCGAGGCGCCGCAGGGCGCCATTGGCGCCTTCCGAGGACCAGCGGGTCAGGGCCTTGACCTCGCCGCTCATGGCGATCTGGCCGTCCTGCATGTAGGCCTCGTGGTTCTTCTCGATATCGTCGAGGATGTAGCGGTAGTTGACCATCAGCCCGGCGGACTGATGCAGGCCCTGGGGCGAGGTATCGCCCAGCCAGTTGATATGCTCCAGGCGCGCGCCGTTCTTGAGGTGAAAGCGCGCCACCGGGTCGATCGGCTCGCCGCTCGCGCGCCGCACCAGGAAGTAGCGCGCGCAGAGACGCAGCAGCGGGCCCTGTAGCGCCTTGCGCACCACCGGATCGCCGTGCCAATCGGTCTTTGCCAGCACCGCCATGAGGGCGGCTTGCGGTTCGTCGCTGCCGCCCAGCGCGCAGACCCCGCCGCGTTCGGCCTCGGAGAGCGCTTCCTCGAGCGTTTCCCTGGGGCAGTCCTCCAGCCAGGCGCGGAAGCCGGGAACCGGCGAGAGCGTGGCGAAGGTCTTGATGCGCGGCAACTCGGCCGCCAGGCGCGGGACCACGCGCTTGATCAGGTAGTCGCCGAAGCTGATGCCGCGCAGGCCCTTCTGCGTGTTGGAGATGGAATAGAAGATCGCCGTATCGGCGGCCTCGGGATCGGCTTGCGGGGCTTGCTCGTCCAGGAGCGCCTGGATATTGCGCGCGATGCCGCCGACCAGCGCCACCTCGATGAAGGCGAGCGGCTCATCGGGCATGCGCGGGTGGAACAAGGCGAAGAGCCGGCGATCCGAATCGACCCGGTTGCGCAGATCTTCCCAGGAGCGGATCTCGTGCACCGCCTCGTAGACGATCAGTTTCTCCAGGAGCGCGGCCGGGGACTCCCAGGTGATCTGATAGAGGTCCAGGAACCCGGTGTCGAACCAGGAGGTCAGGAGCTCGCGCAGATCGCTGTCGAGCGCATTGAGCAGGGGTGTCCGCTCCGGCAGCGCCAGCAAGTCCGCGCGCAGGTCCACCAGGAACTTCACGCCCTCGGGCAGCGCGTTGAACTGGGTCAGCAGCTTGACGCGCGCCGGCACGCTGGCCTGGCGCAGACGCTGTTCGGCGGCGAGCTTCGCCTCCGCCTCCTCCGCACCCTGATAATCCTCGATGGCGCCCGCGAGCGCCGCCTCGTCCACCGTGAAGTCCGCGGCCAGGATCTCCAGGAAGCGGCGCTTGCCCTCGGCGTCCAAATCCAGATAGGCCTTGCCCAGTTCGGCCGCGCGCATGCGCGCCGAGACTTCGCCGCCGCGGGCCTCCAGGCACTCGGCCATGAGCGCCTTGAGGGCTTCCGGGTCCTGGGCCGGCTCCCGCGCGCTCAGCCCGACGCTGCGCGCCGCGCTCTGGGCGATGTCGCGCCACAGCCCGGTCAGATGGGACAGCGTCCGCTCGACAAAGGTCTCGGTCTCGCTCATCGGCGCTCCGCGGTCGGGCCCGCCTTGGCCGGCGCCAGTAGGGGCCCCGGCCGCATTTGCCCATGCCTAACATGGATTTATGAAGCCATTACGAAAGATACCAGGGCCCCGAGGCAAAGCATTTTTTTCCGGGAGTCGCGGGGCGGCGGCTTGGGATCGCTAGATCACCCCAGACTCCCGCAGCGCCGCCAACTCTTCCGCTCCCAGGCCGAGGAGCTCTTGCAGCACCTCGTCGGTATGCTGGCCGAGCAGGGGCGGCGCACGCTCGTAGGACGGCGGCGTGGCCGACATGCGGATCGGGCTGGCGATGAGCGGGATCGGCGCCTCGCCCGCCGCGGGATGGTGCATTTCGAGCCGCATGCCGCGGGAGAGGACCTGGGGATCGGCGAACACCTGGTCGAGGCGGTTGATCGGGCCGCAGCTCACGTTGCACGCGTCCAGCCCCTCGATCCAGTGGCGCGACAGCTGCCCGGCCAGGACCGGCGTCAGCCGTTCGATGAGTTCGTCGCGGTTGCGCACACGCGCGCCGTTGCTGGCATATCGTTCGTCGCTGGCCAGCTCCGGCACCCCGGCGAACTCGCAGAAGCGCTGGAACTGCGCGTCGTTTCCGACCGCCAGGATGATGTCCCCGTCGGCCGTGGCGAAAGTCTGATAGGGCACGATATTGGGGTGGGCGTTGCCGAGACGTTTCGGGACCTCATCGGTGGCCAGGTAGTTCAGGCCCTGGATCGAGAGCATGGCCACCTGGGTGTCCAGCATGCCGATGTCGATGCACTGCCCCTCGCCGCTGGCCTCGCGGTGACGCAGGGCGGCGTTGATCGCCACCGCCGCATACATCCCCGCCATCAGGTCGGCGATGGGAACGCCGGCCTTTTGCGGGCCGCCATCGGGCTCGCCGGTGATGCTCATGAACCCGCCCATGCCCTGGATCAGGACATCGTAGCCGGGCTTCGAGGCATAGGGGCCGGTGTGGCCGAAGCCCGTGATCGAGCAGTAAACCAGGCGCGGACAATCCGGCTTCAACTGCTCGTAGGACAGACCGTACTTGGCCAACCCGCCGAGCCTGAAATTCTCCACCAGGACGTCGCACTGCACGGCCAGCCGCCGGGCCAGCGCCTGCCCCTCGGGTTTCGTGAGATCGAGGGTGATCGAGCGCTTGTTCCGGTTCGAGCTGAGGAAGTAGGCGCTCTCCGTCGTCTCCTGTCCGGCGCTGTCCCTGAGAAACGGCGGCGCGAACCCGCGCGTATCGTCCCCGGCGCCCGGCTTCTCCACCTTGATGACGTCGGCGCCAAGGTCGCCGAGGATCTGCGTGCAGGTCGGCCCGGCCAGGATACGGGTCAGGTCGAACACGCGCAGGCCGTGCAAGGGACCGGTCATCTCTCGGGAAAACCTCTTTTCCGGTTCGGGAATGTTGGCGGCGCGCCCCGGCCGGCCATTTAAGCGGGCGGCCAGCACGGCGGCAAGGCGTGGAAGAAGCTGCCACCCAAGATATGGCGAAATACCTATGCGGCCCCGGCATAACTTCCGGCCTTTCATTTCCCTGCCTGCTCTAGTGAATAGTCGCGCAAGCGTGATTGGCGCCGCTTCTCGCCGAGGCTGAGCGTCCCCCGACGATCGCGCTTGACTCCAACGCCGCGGGCTCTACGTTTCCGAGTCCACGCAACCAGGAGAGACGGCGACAGGCATCCAACGAGGTGCCGATCAACGGACCGGAATCACAATACGAGAGCCGGTCCCTTTGGACGATCCGTCACCCTGGCCTTTGGGAAAAAGAGAAGGAGCAAGTCAATGTCCGTAACCGAATCCATCGTCAACAATGGCGTCAACGTCGCAGCACTGCTCGACGCCCGCGAGGCGCTGACCGCAACGCCCGAGGGCGCCCAGTTCATGTGGCGGGCGACCTGCGAGTGGAAAAACGGCACCCACAGCCACTCGACCGTCGAGGGATACTTTGGCCTCGGCGAGGAGCAGAAGCACAAGACCACGTTTACCTTCGATGCCGACCACCCCGAGGTCTTCGCGTCCGAGGACAAAGGCGCCACGCCGGTCGAATACATACTCGTCGGCCTGGCCAGCTGCCTGACCGCCGGCGTCGCCGCGATCGCTCAGCACCGTGAGATCCAGCTGCGCTCGGTCACGGCAACGATCGAGGGTTCGATGGACATCCAGGGAATCCTCGGTATCGACAGCAGCGTGCGCAACGGCTTCGGCGACATCAAGGTGCACTTCAAGATCGACGCCGACGCGACCCCCGACGAGCTCAAGGCCCTGGTCGCCCAGTCGCAGAAGCGCTCGGCGGTCTACGACGTGGTCACCAACCCGACCAACGTCACCGTCGAGGTGAACTGACCGGCCGCGGCCGGCACGATCGGAGGGACTGGGCCCATTCGCTCGACCACCACCGTGGTCATCGGCGCCGGGCAGGCCGGGCTGGCCATGAGCCATTGCCTCGCCGGGCGCGCGATCGACCACGTGGTGCTCGAGCGCGGCGAGGTCGCCAATTCCT
>JAZGBC010000180.1:0-11758 GCA_036444495.1 Kiloniellales bacterium | reverse complement strand
GGCCAGACGATCAGCGTCAACGGCGGTATTTCCGCGGCTTAGGATGATTCGGCAATCACACCCGCTTCATGTCATCCCGGACGCGGCTTTTCTCCAAACATGTCCCCGCGAAGGCGGGGATCAAGATTTGGAGAGAAAAGTCAGCGATCCGGGATCCAGGAAATCAGGGGGACACAATAATATTGTGTCCCCCTGATTTCCCCTGCCTCTAGATCCCGGATAGCTCGGTTCGCCTGCTTAAATCGAAGATTTAAGGCAAACCGGCTTCCGGGATGACAGGTGAGGGTGTGATTGCCGATACAGCCCCGGGCACGCACCGGCGCCGTGCGTCGCGGCCAGCGCATTCAGGCGGTCGGTTATCGTGCGCTCCTCGCGGCACACACAAAAAAACCGGGGCGCTGGGACCCCGGTTTGTGTGCCGCGCGCGTCAGGGATATCGCGTCACACCGCCGCGGCGATTGCCCGACGGGGGGCGGGCAGCCTGGCCAACTCCTCGCCCAGGAAGCGGGCGACCGCGCGCATGCCGGTGAGCGGCACCTCCGCCTCGGCCTCGGCCTGGGCGTTGTAGTTGGTGTTGGTATTAACGTCATAGGTGAAAAGTTCGCCGGAACGATCTGTAATAAATTCGATTCCAGCGACTTCGATCCCGTTGTCCGCGAGGAAGCGCTCGTAGTTTTCCAGGATCGGATGGGCGAAATCCCGCTCGATGGTGAACTTGTTGGGCTTGGGCGCGTCGGTCGGGCGGAAGGCGTTCTCCACGTTGCAGGCGTCCGCCGGGCAGAGCTCGAAGCCGTCGCTGGTATCGACCCGCACCGCATAGAGGAATTTTCCGCCGACGAACTCGCAGCGGGTAATGAAGGGCGCGGCCGGGCGGATGTAGTCCTGGATCAGCCAGACCCCGTCCACCGGGGCTTCCTCGCCGGCGCCCGGGCCGTCCAGATAGGCGGCCATGGCGTCCATGGTATGGAAGAGCCGCACGCCCAGGCCCTTGCCGCCCCGGTTGGGCTTGAGGATACAGGGCCCGGGACCGAAGCCGCGGGCGGCGCCGAGCACGTGCTCCCGGCCCACCGCGGCCAGGGTGCGCGGGGTCGTGACCCCGGCGCGCCCCAGGGCGGCGTACTGCGCCAGCTTGCTGAGCTCGAGGTAGAGCGCCCGGGAGGTGTTGACCACCCGGCGGTCGTGGGCCTCGAGCCAGTTGAGCACACCCTGGGTGAGCTCCGGCGCGTAGCGGTGGCCGCGCGTGTGCGAGGAGGCGCTCATGCGGTTGTAGAAGACGCCGGGCGGCGGCTCCCGGTCGAAGGACAGGGTACCCTCGTTCAGGAACCACTCCTCGTAGGGCAGGCCGTGCTCGGCAAAGGCCTCGCGCAGGGGCTCGACCCAGGGGCTGTTCTCGTGCAGCACGTAGATGCGGGGCATATAAACACCACGTTTGAGTGTTAAATAGACATTTTTCGCCTTCGTGAATGTTAAATTAAGGAATTCTCACCCGAATGACAAGAGAATAGAGGGCCATGACGCGCTTGTGATTGCGGATCGCATCAGAGAGCGTTATTGGGTCCGGCTTACCCTTGATTGGAGCGGGGGGCACTAGTGCCTCGTAGGAAGAAGCACATGAGTCTGATCACGACCACGCTGGGCGCCTACGTGCTTTTCACCGGCGCGGTGTTCCTGTTCCAGCGCAGCCTGATGTATCCGGCCTCACGCGACGTTCCCAACCCGGCCGCGGTCGGCGTGCCGGGGATCGAGGAGGTCCAGACCGAGACGGACGACGGGCTTCGACTGACCCATTGGTACCGGCCGCCCACGGAGCCCGGGGCGGCGGTCGTCGTGGTCTTCCACGGCAACGCGGGGAACGTGGGCGACCGGGTGCCCAAGCTGGCCGAGATCCTGCGGGCCGGCTACGGCATGCTGCTGATGGGTTACCGGGGCTATGGCGGCAATCAGGGCCGGCCGAGCGAGGCGGGCCTGACCGCCGATGCCCGGGGGCTGCTCGACTGGCTGGCGGATCAGGGGATCGCCCCCGATCGCACCGTGCTCTACGGCGAATCCCTGGGCAGCGGGATCGCGGTCAAGCTGGCGGTCGAGCGCGAGGTGGCGGCGGTCATATTGGAGGCCCCCTATACCTCCATCGCCGAGCTGGCGCAGCTGCACTACTGGTATCTGCCGGCCAGGTGGCTGGTACTGGACCGCTGGAATTCCCTGGATATCGTTGCGGGCATCCGGGCGCCGCTCCTGGTGGTGCACGGCGGGCGGGACCGTACCGTGCCGCCGCGCTATAGCCGGCGCCTGTTCGAGGCCGCCCCCGAGCCCAAGGAGTATTTCCTCTTCGATCGGGGCTCGCACAACGACCTCTACGACTTCCCCCAGGTGCCGGGCCGGGTCATCGAATTCCTGCGCCAGCAGGCCCCGCCCAAGGGATAGATTCCCCCACGCGGCCCTCCCGCCCAAAAAACAGGGCGGCCCCAATGCCTCCGTTAGCGAATTGCAAACCTTTCTTTGTCCCAATGCCAAGGGGCATCAATGAAACGGACGGTTGTGCGATGAGTGGTATTGAGGAACTGCGGCAGCGCGTGATCGACGCGGAAGGCCGCTTCGGTCTGATCGACGAACAGCAGGCCAAATACAGCCAGCGCCTGATCGCGCTGATGAACGCCGTCGATGAACGCATCCGCGGCCAGCAGGGCGAGATCGAACGGCAGAATTCCTCCGTCGAACGGCTCAAGGCCGAGATCGAGCCCCTGAACGCCAAGATCGATGGTCAGGCCGCCGATTCTGCCCACCAGGCTGCGGAGATCGAGGAACTCAGGGCCACCGTCCTGCGCAAGGAGGACGAGAACGAGCAGCTGCGCGCCATGCTGCATTCCCTGCTCCGGGCGATCGAAGCCGGCAGCCGCGACGTGCTCGCCGAGGCCATGGTTCAGTTGGATAGCAAGGTGAGCACGCTCGTGGGTAGCGCCGCGCCGGAGACGGATGGGGCGGCCGCGCCGGAGACGGATGGGGCGGCCGCGCCGGAGACGGATGGGGCGGCCGGCGATCTCGCAGCCGAAGCCGAGCGGTCCATGGCGGCGGAGGACCCGGAGGCGGTTCCCGATGACCTGGTGGATGTGGCTCCCGAAGCCGAAGTACAGCCGGCCCAAGAGATAGCCGCCGGGGAGCCGGCCGAGGAGATGACCGCCGAAGAGCCGGCCGAGGAGATCGCCGCCGAGGAACCGGCCGAGGAGATGACCGCCGAGGAACCGGCCGAGGAGACCGCTGCCGAGGAACCGGCCGAGGAGATCGCCGCCGAGGAACCGGCCGAGGAGACCGCGGCGGACTATACTGCCGAAGAGGTCTCCAATGCGGAGCTGGAAGAGGAAATTCTGGCCGATGAAAGCGCCGGTGAGACCGCCGAGATGGTGGCGGTGGCGGGCGAGATCGTAGCCGAAGAAGCCGAGGCCGAGCAGGATCCGGGCGAGCAAGATACGGCCGGGGAAGAGAGCGGCGAGGACGAGCTCTTCGCCTCGCCCAACGGCGCCGAACCGGCGCCCGATGCCCACGGGAAGCCGGCGGGCGCGGCCGAGCCGGCCAGCCTTGCCGAGATCATGGACCGCGTGACCAAGCTGGTGGACGAGACCAACGCCTCCATGGAGGCGGAACCGAGTGGCGGGGAGCCTGACCCGGCCGCGGAGCCGGTGGCCGAAACCACTGCGGAGGCCGAGGAGTCCGAAGACCCGGCCGAGGATCAGGCGGCGGCGGCTTCCTAGCAGTTCAATTCCAACACACTGGACGGGCCTCGCCCTCGTCCTTCGACAAGCTCAGGATGAGGAAGCTCACCCTTCGACAAGCTCAGGGTGAGGCCTTAATTCATGCCCTCATGCTGAGCCTGTCGAAGCATGCGAAATTAGGGGGACACAATATTATTGTGTCCCCCTATTCCAAGAATTCCACCGCTACTTCGCTGCCCGACCTTCGGACGATCCGGCATCGCCGGGCCGGCGCATCCTTGATCCTCAGTTCGAAGGTATCGGGGCAGGCGAATATGTCCGAGGGCTTGAGCTTGGCGCCGCCCTCGGACAGGTTGGAGATGAGACAGTCCATCACGCAGTTGCCGTCCCGATACACGATTTGGGCGCCCTTGAGGGTTTTTGCCCTGGGATCGGCGCGCCGCTCGTCGGATCGGTCATTCTGGGTCATTATCCACGCTCTTTGTTATCAGCCCGGCGAGCGCAGCGCATCGAGCGCCTCGGGCGTGTCCACGTCGATCAGCACGCCCGCGCCCGAGTCCAGCTCGTCCATGGCGACCTCGCAGACCACTTCCGGGTACTCGCCGATCAGGTGACGCGCGCCCACGTCGCCGTGAATCTCCTGCATCTCGGCGAAGAAGCGCCGGGCGAAGAGCAGGGGGTTGCCGCGCTTGCCCTGCCAGGTGGGCAGGCAGATGGCGCGGCCCTCCAAGGGATCGAAAGCGGCGATCAGGCGGTCGATCACCGCCGCCCCGACGTTCGGCATATCGCCCAGACAAACGAGAACACCGTCCGTCTCCTCGGGCACGGCCGCCAGGCCCCGGTGCAACGAGGTGCTCAGGCCGGCCGCGTGTTCCGGGTTGTGCAGGCAGCGCAGCGAAAGTCCGCCGAGCGCCGCCTCGACACCTTCGCGCTCGTGGCCGGTGACCACGATGACCGGCTCGGCCTTCGAGGCCAGCACCGCCTCGGCGGTGCGCGCCACCATGGCCCGGCCGCCGACCTCGGCGAGCAGCTTGTTGCGCGGGCCCATGCGCCGCGACTGGCCGGCGGCGAGCAGGATGGCGGCGACGCGCGGAGCCTGGGGCGGTCCGCTCCGGGTCTCGTCCACCGCCTCGGCCCGGGGCAGGGGGCGCGAGGCGATCTCCTTGAGCAGGCCGCCCGCACCCATGCCCGTCAATTCGCGCGGCGTGACCGGCAGGCCGGCGATCAGGCGCCGCAGCACCCAGTCGAAGCCGTTGAGCTTGGGCGAGCGGGCGCAGCCCGGCAGGCCGATGACCGGGGTCTCGCCGAGATGTCCGAGCAGGATCAGGTTGCCCGGATCCACCGGCATGCCGAAGTGGTCGATGACGCCACCGGCCGTGGCGATACCCGCGGGCACCACGTCGCGCCGGTCGACGATGGCCGAGGCGCCGGAAACCAGCAGGAGCTCGACCCCGCGCCCGATCAGCTTGCCGATCGCCTCGGCCAGCTCGCCCTCCTGATGGGCGCAGCGCAACTCCTCGGCGGGCGCGCAATCGAGCGCGGCCAGGCGCGCATCGACCGCGGCCTTGGTCTTGTCCAGAAGGCTTTCCTTCATGCCCGGCAGGTGGCTCTGCACCAGTCCAACCTTGCGCGGGCGCAGCACGGCGATGGACAGGAGCGGCGTATCGCCGCCGCGTCCGGCGGCCAGGCAGCGCTCAAGCGTATCCCTGGATACGGCGAAGGGCACGATCTTGACCGTGGCCGCCATCTGGCGCGGCTCGACCAGCTCATAGGGCGCAAGCGTGGCCAGCGTGACTCCTTCGTCCACCCGGTTGAGGGCGTCCAGGCGGGCGCGGTCCACGACCAGAACACCTCGCGTCTCGGCCACCAGATTGACGCGGCCCGTGAAGGCGGCGCTGGCGCTCAGGCCCTGGCCCATGATCGCCTCGGCCACGGCGGCGGCGGCCTTGTCCTCGTGCAGGTCGTGGGCCTCCAGGCGCGCGGCGACGACGCTTTCCACGCCGGCCGCGCGCAGGGCCTCGATATCATCGGCCGATAGCAGGCGCCCCTTCTTGAATCTCAATCCATTCAGGCGCAGGGAATGGGCCAGGATCGCTCCCTCGGCGATATCGAGCGGTGTCTCGCCGAAAATCATCGCCACCTACTCATTCCGCGGCCTCGGGCTTGACGAGCGGTGGGGCGCCGTGGCGCACGCGGGTGATCTCGCCCAGGATGGCAAGCGCGATCTCGGCCGGGCTTTTGGCGCCGATGTCGAGTCCGATGGGCGCGTCGATGCGGGCCAGCGCCTCCTCGCCGAGCCCGGCTTCGCGCAGGCGCGCCAGGCGCTTGGCGTGGGTCCGGCGGCTGCCCAGGGCGCCCACGTAAAACGCGGGCGAGCGAAGCACGACCTGGAGCGCCGGGTCGTCCAGCTTGGGGTCGTGAGTGAGGACCACCACAGCGCTGCGCCGGTCGGGATCGAGCGATTTGAGCGCCTCGTCCGGCCAGTCGGTCAGGACCGTAAGACCTGGAAAGCACGCATCGCTCGCCCAGGCCTTGCGCGGGTCCACCAGGGTCACGTCATAGCCGGCCAGTGCCGCCATGGGCAGCAGTGTCTGGGCGATGTGCACCGCGCCGACCACGATCAACCTGAGCGGCGGGTTGAAGACGTGCACGAAGAGGCGCGTGCCCTCCAAGGTACCGCTCTTATCGTCGGCCAGCGCGCGCCGCGCCTGCTCCAGCGCGGCACCGCCCAACGTCAGCTCGCCGCTCACCCGGTCACCCTCGAGCAGGGCCTGACGCCCGGTCTCCAGGTTGCTGACCAGGGCGGCGGGGCGCTTGGCCGCGCGGGCGGCCTGCAAGGCTGCGAAGGTTTCGCGTTTCATGGCGCGAGGACCCAGTCCAACCTCGGGTCGAACACGAGGCGGGCTTCTCCTTCGACAGGCTCAGGATGAGGCCCTGGGCTCAGGGTGAGGCCCTCATGCTGAGCTTGTCGAAGTATGAGGGCCGGGGGTCTTTTTGTGTGCATGATCACGACTGCGTTCTAATCCAAGCGCTCGACGAAGACCTTGACCGTGCCGCCGCAGGCCAGTCCCACCTCCCAGGCCATCTCGTCGGTCACGCCGTATTCCAGGAGCTTGGGCTCGCCGCTTTCCAGGACCGAGCCGGCCTCGTGTACCACCGCGCCCTCGATGCAGCCGCCCGAGACCGAGCCCAGCATGTTGCCCGATTCGTCCACGGCGAGCTGGCTGCCCACGGGCCTGGGCGAGGAGCCCCAGGTGGCGACCACGGTGGCCAGCGCCACGCGGCGCCCCTCATCGCGCCAGCGCCCGGCCTCGGTCAGCAGGTCGTCGTCGGGAAGTCCTTGGGTCATAGCGCGTGCGCCCATTCGCTGGCGGCCTCCTGGCGGCGGGTCACGGGGCGGCTCAGGACCTCGGTCAACTGGCGCAGGCTCTCCAGGTTGTGCACGGTCCTGAAGTCGTCCACGTGCGGCATGATGACCCGCGCGCCCAGGGATTTTGGCTCATAACCCTCATAGCGCAAGAGCGGGTTGAGCCAAATCAGGCGCCGGCAGGAGCGGTGCAGGTGGGCGACCTCTTCGGACAGCCCTGCCGCGTTGTCCCGGTCGAGCCCGTCGGAGATGAACAGCACCACCGCGCCCTGGCCCAGCACGCGGCGCGACCAGTCGATGTTGAAGCGGTGCAGGCAGGTGCCGATGCGCGTGCCGCCGGCCCAGTCGGCCACCGCCTCGGCGACCTTCTCCAGCGCCACGTCCACGTCCTTGTGGCGCAGGTGCCGGGTGATGTTGGTCAGCCGCGTGCCGAAGACGAAGGTGTGCACCCGGTCCCGGTCGTTGGTGATGCTGTGCATGAAGTGCAGCAGCATGCGCGAGTAGCGCGCCATGGAGCCGGAGATGTCGCACAGGATGACGAGCGGCGGATGGCGCCTGCGCGGGGTCTTCCAACGCAGCGGGATGGTATCCGATCCCGAACGCAGCGCCGCGCGCATGGTGGCGCGCAGGTCGGCCCGGCGGCCCGCGTGGGCGGGCTGGAAGCGCCGCGTGGGCAGGTCCATGATGGGTAGGCGCATGGCCGCGATGGCCGCCTTGGCCTGCTCCAACTCCGCGTTGCTCATGGCCTCGAAGTCGCGCGTCTGCAAGACCTCCTTGGCCGAATAGGTGAGTACCGCGTCGATCTCGATTTCCTCTTCCGGCGGCTCGCGGTCTCCCTCGCCGGCGCGCGCCCCCGCGCGCAGCGCCTCGGCCAGGCGGCGGCTGAGCTGCAGGACGTTTTCGGAGTCCGGCGGCAGAGTGGGGCGCAGGTCGGGCAGCAGCAGGCCCATGATGCGCTCCAGGATCTTCGGGTTACGCCAGAAGACGTGGAAGGCCTGGTCGAACAGCTCCTGCTGGTCGCGCCGGTTGACGAAGACCGCGTGCAGCGCCCAGTAGAAGTCCTCGCGCCGCCTGAGCCCCACCGCCTGCACCGCCCGGATCGCGCTCAGCACCTTGCCCGGTCCCACCGGCAGGCCGGCGGCGCGCAGGGCGCGCGCGAAATGCATGATGTTCTCGACCAGCCGCCCCGAGGGCACCGGCGCGTTCGCCTTGGGCAGGATGGCGATGGGCTCGGGGGGCGGGTCTGTGCGGGTCATGGTGGATCAGACCCCGCCGGCGGCCGCGGCCTTCTTGACTTCGTCCAGGACCTGGGCGGCTTCGCTGCCTTGCAGCTTGGCGATGTCGTCCTGGTACTTGAGAAGGACGCCCAAAGTAGTATCCACCGTCTCCGGGTCGAGGCTGATCTTGTCGAGCTGGGTGAGCGCATCGGCCCAGTCGATGGTCTCGGCGATGCCGGGCAGCTTGAACAGGTCCATGCCGCGCAGCTCCTGCACGAAGGCGACCACCTCGCGGGCCAGCGATTCGGACGCGCCGGGCGCCTTGACGCGCAGGATCTCCAGCTCGCGCTCGGCGTTCGGATAGTCGAGCCAGTGATAGAAGCAGCGCCGCTTCAGCGCATCGTGGATCTCGCGCGTGCGGTTCGAGGTGATGACCACGATGGGCGGCTCGGGCGCCTTGATGGTGCCGAGCTCGGGGATGGTGATCTGGTAGTCCGACAGCACTTCGAGCAGGAAGGCTTCGAAGGGCTCGTCGCTGCGGTCCAGCTCGTCGATGAGCAGCACGGGCGGGCCGGCCGGGTCGGGCTTGAGCGCCTGCAGCAAGGGCCGCTCGATCAGGAAGCGCTCCTCGAAGATATCGGTGGCGAGGGTCTCCCGGTCGCGGTCGCCGGCGGCCTCGGAGATGCGGATCTCGACCATCTGGCGAGGGTAGTTCCACTCGTAGACCGCCGAGGAAACATCGAGCCCCTCGTAGCATTGCAGGCGCAGGAGGCGCCGGCCCAGCACCTCGGCCAGCACCTTGGCGATCTCTGTCTTGCCCACGCCGGCCTCGCCTTCGAGGAACAGCGGCCGGCGCAGCCCGAGCGAGAGATAGAGCACGGTCGCCAGCGAGCGGTCGGCCACGTATCCCCCGCGCGTAAGCAGGTCCAGCGCCTCGTCAACCGAGGCCGGAACGGGGGCCGGCCGATCCGCCATGTCCCTGTCTTTCCTCCGGTTTTGCGCGAGGGTTTGCCCCGCATCCGGGCCAAACTATAGAGGCTTCCTACCCGAGCGCAACGCGGGCCCGGCGGCTTTTCGGGGGAGGCAGAAAGGGGCGGTCAGAACCGCGGCACGGCAGGCGTTACTTAGTCACCCACTTGCCGTTTTCCTGTAGGAGCTTCGTGCCCGGCGGGGCCTTGCGGAAAATCTGCTTGGCGTAGACGCGGCCGACCTGCTCGACGGAAGTGCCTTCCTTCGCCGCCCTGTCGCTGTAGATTTTCTGGCGTTTGGCGTTGACCTTTTTGACCACGCCCGCGGCGCTGGATTTGAGCGCCTGGGCAAAGCCGTCGAAGCGCTCGCCGACCGCGCCCGAGGCGCGCAAATCATCCAAGGACTGCGCCTGGACGAGCGGTGGAACCGCGGTCATGACGAGCAGGAAGGCGGCCAGGGCGGCAATGGGGAAACGGTATCGCCTGAGCATGGCGTCAACTCCCTTGGATCGGTTCGGCCAACGCGGAAGTCCGGGGCGCCGAGGCGCGCGTCCTTAGAAGACGTCCGGATTGGCGGCGATGTCTTCCTTCGCTTGCTCTTCCAGCCGGACACGGATGTCGGCGTCCAGCTTGATGTTCAGGTTGATCGTGATCGGCTCCGTCGGGGCCTCCAACTTCACCGTGGGTTCACAGCCCGCCACCAGCCCAGCGGCGAGCAGCAGGCAGATCAGCCCCGCCGCGGCGCCGTTACGGCCGGGTCTTTGGCTCGGGATTTTCATGATCTCCATCCGGCGTGAGGCAAGTGAGTCGCGTCTTGATACCATGCTGTCGAAAGGGTGCATACCCGTCTTAGCGCGCGAATATCCCCGCGCGCCGCAGCACGCGGTCGGACAGGGAATAGAGCTGGCTGAGCGCGGCCAGGAGTTTGCCCGCGTCGGTTTCCAGGTTGATGTTGAAGCGGAAGGGATGGCCCTCCAGCAGATCCGGATTCTTGCCCATGAGGGTGGTCTTGACGCGCAGATTTCCGTCGGCGGATTTTTCAACACCCAGCGACAACTGGTCGTAATGGAAATTTTCCAGCGCGCGCAGCATGAGTTCCGTCGACTCGCCGCCGCCGGCCAGCACCTGCTCGGCCTGCTCCGATCGGTACCGAATCACGCCCGGCTCCTGTGCGTCGAGTTGTGCGTTACGGATGGTCACGGCTTCGTCCTCAATGGTGAAGGGCAGCGCACCGGAAATGCGTCCGCTGCCTTGCAGGCCGTCGATGTTGAGAACCGCAAAGAGTTCGGCCAGGTCCAGGTCCTCGACTTGAAGCGTGGCGTTGTGGCGTTCGGATTTGGGATCGAGCACCAGGTCCTGAACGAAGAATCGCCCGCCGCTCCATTCGAATTCGCCTTCCTGAATGACGAGGCGCGGCGGCGGACCCGGTTGAAGTTGATAGCGAATCGTCAGGTTCTCGACGGGCACGCCGGGGTCGACGCGCCGCACGGTCAGGCGCTGGCCGGGCGGGCTGCCCGGCGGGAACAGCCGGTCGAGGCTGAGTTCGAGGTCGAGTCCCTCGACTTTGGCGTCGTCGCTGTCGAAGGAGAATTCCTCCAGGACAAGGTGTCCGTCGCCTTCGAGCCTGCCCGGCGCCCAGTTCAGGCGCGCGTCGGCACGCGCCGTGCCGGTCACGGCCCGCAAGGCCGCAAGCGCCGGCGCGAGCGCGCCGGGCTGCAGGGCGCCGGGCGCGAAGGTAAGGGGGTTCAGCTCGAAATCGAGATCGCCCCGGCCGTCCGAGAATCGGTGCCGGGCCTGGAGCGCGATGCGGCCGGCGCCGCCGGGTCCCCGCGCCGTCGCGTGAAGCACGGCGGCATCCCCGGTCTCATCGAGGGCCAGCTCCGCCACCAGTTGCTCGAGCGTGACGCCGTAATCGGGCAGTCTCACGCGCGCGTCCTTGATTTCAGCGCGGCCCCAGTAGGGCTGCCCGGTCGTGTAGGTCCCTCGAAAATGCAGATTCGGAATATTGCCCTGGACGCGGAGCGGATCGCCGTCCGCGCGCGTCAGGTTGGCGCCGATCGCGTCAACCGCGAGGTCGAGGTTATGCGTGAAGAAAAATCCACCCCCGGTTTTTTGGCTGTACGCGGCCGAGGCGCTGGCGATGCGCGCGCTAAGGGCTTCGTCCAGGGCGATGGTGTCTTCGAACGCCAATTCCTCGATTTCCAGGCTCCCGGCGGCGCGCAGGTTCGCGGAGAGTTGCTCTCGCGTCCAGGAAACACTTGTGGGCAGGGACAGTCTGGTCTTGCCAAGGGCGAAGGGCTCGCGCGCGAAACCCGCCAGATCGAGGGAAATATCCAAATCGCCGAACAGGATCGCCGGATTGCCGCCGAGGTCGCCCGCAACCGTGAGGCTCGCCAGTTTCGTCCCGGCTAATTCGAGGTTGCTCGCTGTCAGGCGCAGCTCTTCCAGCGCGATGACGGTCAGGGTCATGCCGGGCTCGAAGCGGAGTTGGGCGTTGGTCTC
>JAZGBC010000179.1:0-3547 GCA_036444495.1 Kiloniellales bacterium | reverse complement strand
GCCCAGGATGTGCTGGACATATCCGACACCGATACCGTGTCCGTATTTGGTGATGGCAGCGATGCCGTCGTCGCCGGAAGTGGATGGACCGATGGTGGAAGCGCCGGCGGGTTCCACGCCTACACCCAGAGCGGGGCAACGCTCATCGTAGATGATGATATCGACCAGACCGGGATCACCGCCTAAGAACTAAGAACCGGCAAAACGGTTCGCGGGGGGTGCAGGTAGCGCCCCCCGTTCTTACCTCATCCTGAGCTTGTCGAAGGAGCCCCCGGCCCCTTAGCCTCCGGCCCCGGCGCCAGCCCTCATACTTCGACAAGCTCAGCTTGAGGGTGAGGGGCGGCCCCCTGGCCCCTTAGCCGCCGGCTGGCTCTCACCCCCCAAACCACCCGCCGATCACCTCCTCGACTGCGCCCCGACTGCGCCCCGACTGCGCCCCGAATGCGCCCCAAGTGCGCACCGACTGCGCCGCCAAATAACGCGCAAGTCGCCGTCAAGCAGCGCTGGCGTGGGCCCCTATGTCTTCTTTGTGACCGGAAATCGCGGCCGTAATCGCCGCTCCGGCCAAATCGCGCCACAGTAAAAGACGCTTAAAAACCTTGGTGTATCAAGTAATTACTAGGGCTGTGACAAAGTTGTGGCACAATAGTTTCAATAATGGCCGGATTTGTTAATAGATAGTTTGTTAAGTATTTTGGTTAACGTGCTTTTTACCATTGATTGTTAAGACTAACACATGATATTATTTCCTCAGTCAAGTCCGTCAGGCAGGCGGGCAGTGCAGGTAGCAAGGCGCGGAAGCGCCGGGACATGGAGCCAAGGTATGGCGCGGTTTTTCTCCCTCGGGCGGCTATTGGGGATCGCCCTTCTCCTTCTGGGAGCCACGAGCGGCACGACTCTCGCCGATCATTTCCTGACACATCCGGCGGTGCAGAAGGCCGCCGCGCCCAAGCCGGCCGGTACCGCCGCCGTGGCCAAGCCAAGCGCGGCCAAGCCAGGCGCGGCCTTGACCTTTCCGGGGATCGAGAGCGGCCGCATCAAGCCCAAGCCCAAGTTCGACGCCAACGTCTACCTGACGCCGGAGAACGTGCCCGAGAACGACGAGCTCCTGAAGGCCTACGCGACCGACCGGGCGCCCCAGGCCAATGGGGACGGCGTGGCCACACCCGGCCTGCTGGGCATCGCCGCCCAGGCCTACCGCGCCCAGCGCCCCGCCAAGAAAGGCATGAAATCCACCTATTCACTGGCCGACGCCATGCGCGATGCGGTCTGGCGCAAGAAGACCGCGGCCAAGCTCAAGAGGCTCTTCCAGTAGTACCTCCCTTCTCTCCGCTCTAGGACCCGGCGGCCGCTAAAAGGGCCTTCCGGGTCCCTTTTTTTGCGCCTCTCTCGGGAATGCGGGGAAGGGCTGTCCGGCGGGGCCGGCCCGGCCGGATGATCGCTCGCGGCGTCCCTGGGCCGGGCTCTCTTTGGACCGGGCGCCCAGGGCCTGGAACCGCTCTAGAGGTTCTCCAGGGCGCCGGCGACCTCGTCGTCGGCCAAGGCGGCGGCCTGGCCTTTCGCGCTCGCGTTGAGCTTCTGCAGCGTGTTGGCCAGCTGCAGCGTGAAGTCCTTGAGCGTGGCGACCGGGATCATCAGGGTGGCCACCACCTCCGGCTCCAGCTTGGTCTTGCTCTTGCCGCGCTTGAGCTGCAGCAGCTCGACCCGCGTCACCCCGTTGGCCACGGCGATGGAGCGGATGCCGTCTACGAAGATGTCGTTCATGGCTGATTGGTTCCTGCGGTGGTGGGACCGGGCGCCCCTCGAACAGTCACCCGACCGCGGGCTTGAAGGTGCCACAGCGCGGCGCGGCGCGCAAAGCGTGAAGGCCGGGCCTCGCTGGGGGGGGCGGCCGGCTTCTCCATCAGTCGCGCGCCTGAAGCAGTTGGACGAGCAGGGCCAGCGAAGCCCGGCCGGTGACCGGCAGGCCCCTGCGTGTTTCGAACTCGGCAATGGCGGCCCGCCGCTCCCGGCTCGGCCGGGCCGCACCCGCCGCGCCGGGATGGGCGCGCTCGCCCAGCAGATAGTCGATGGTCCTGAGCGGCACGGGAGAGGCCGGACCGCTCCCGGGCGGCGCCCGGCCGCCGGACCAGACGGCGCCGGCGCCCCGCAGCGCCTTGACCGCCTGGCCGCTGCCGCTTTTCGGATGGAACAGGGCGACCGAGAGGGCGCCGGCCACCCGGCCCGCCTGGGTGCGGCCGTTCAGCACGTGCATGCCGGCGACCTGGAAGCCGCCGTCCACGAGAACCAGCAGCGGCGAGCCCGAATCCCCCTGGGCCACGTCGCAGCCGTGGACGATCCCCCGGCGCTGCTCGAAGAAACCGATGACCGCGCACTCCAGGTTGGCCGACATGATGTGGCTCCAGCCCCGGCGATAGCCGGCCTGTATGAGGCGGACCTGCCGATGCTTGATGCGCTCGAGCAGATCCGAATCGAGACGGCGGAGCCCGAGCCAGCCGGCCTTCAGTCCGATGGGCTTTTCCAGGGTCAGCAGGGCCCAGTCCGTCACCGCGTTGCCCATGGTCGCGCCCGTGCTGGCCTCGAAGCCCCGCGAGCGCTCGTAGGAGGCCACCGGGGAATGGATCAGGTAGGCGTCCCGCTGGTAGCCGGCCACGAAGTGGAGCTCGCTGGCGCCGCGCCAGCGCCCTTCACGCTTGTCATAGAGACAGTGCGCCGCAGTCAAGACCTGGCGCGCGCCGATCAGGAATCCCGTGCAGTGGCCGCGCCCGCCCGCGTTGACCCGGCCGATCGCGCTCCAGGGGTACTCCATGGCGTTGACCTCGACGCGGCCGGTCGCCTCGGCGACCTGCGTGAGCTGGGTGGCGTCCGCGCCCGGCGCCGACAGGGCGAGAAGGGCGAGCGCCAACCCCGCGGCGGCGCAAAGGGCGCGCTGGATCCGAGCAAAGGTCTTGGCCAAGCTGCTCATGCTGCTGCTCTATAGCAAAATCGTTAGGGGAATGCGAACGGCGTGGCTGGTGGCGATTCCGGGGAAAGTCCGGGACGCAGACAGAGGTTAGCCCGCGGCCAGGCCGGCGATGAGCTTCTCACCGGCCACGGATCCCACGACCTCGCGCAGGGCGGCGATGACCTCGGGGTCGTAGCGGCCGCTGTTCTGCTCCAGGATCTCCAGGGCTTCTTCCGGGGCGATCCCGGCGCGGTAGGAGCGCGGCTCCACGCGGGCGCAGAAGACGTCGCAGGCGCCCAGGATGCGCGCCGTGCGGCGGATCCGGTCGCCGCTCAGGCCTTCCGGGTAGCCGTCGCCGTCCAGGCGCTCGTGCATCTGATAGACCGTCTCCAGAACCGGCAGTTCGAAGTCGATGTCGCGCAGGATGGTGGCCGCGTTTTCGATGTGCTGTTGGACCTGCGCGATCTCGGATTCATTCAGGCGCTCCGGCTTGTTGAGGATCTCGCGCGGCACGGCCAGCTTGCCGATCTGGGACAGGTTGGCGGCGATCTCCAGGGTGGCGGCTTCCTCGGCATTCGCGCCCAGGCGTTGGGCCACGGCGAC
>JAZGBC010000178.1:0-2784 GCA_036444495.1 Kiloniellales bacterium | reverse complement strand
AGGATATGGACCTGGTAAAGCGACGGTTGAGCGATGCGCGGGCGCATTACAAAGAATTGCCGTGAACGATACGATAACGTGGGTTGAAAAGAGGAAATCAGAGTGGCTTCGAAAGAAAGTGAAACGGCCCGGAAAGGCCGCGTGACCGAGAGCAGCGGCAATGTCTTCTCGGATTTGGGTCTTGAGCGGCCCGATGAAGAGCGGATGAAGGCCGATCTGGTGCGGGCGATTAGGCAGATCGTGCGCCGCCGCCGGCTTACCCAGGTTAAGGCCGCGAAGTTACTGGGCGTAAATCAGCCCAAGATATCCGCGCTCATGCGGGGGCATCTGGCCGGATTTTCCACGGATCGCCTGATCCGCTTTCTGAAGGCGCTGGATCGCGATGTGGAGATCGTCATCAAGCCCAAGCCGAAGACATCCCGGCGGCCGGCCAGAGTGCAGGTGCGCGCGGCCTGACTTGCTCGCCGCCTCAGGCCCCCGCCTCAGGCCCCCGGCCGGGGCGCGGCGTCGCGCACCTCGAGCAGGCGGTAGACCAGCGACCAGAGCCGCAGGCCGTCGAGCCAGCCACCGGGGCCCAGGTCCACGTGGGACAGGTTGTCCACCAGGCGGAGGGTCGTTTGGCCTTCCGGCAGGGCGGCGGCCAGCGCCGCGCTCTCCGTATAGGGGATGATGGCGTCGTCGCGCCCGTGGATCAGGAAGAGTTCGGCCCGCAGCCCGGAGAGGTCCCGGCCCTTGAGGTCGAGGGCCGCCAGGTCGCGGCGCACCTTGGGCGGCAGCTTGGCGATCAGGCCGGGCACGGCCTCCGGGTCCCGGTTGGTCAGCAGGGCGTGCAGCGGGCGGCCTTCGGGCCCCAGCTTGGCGGTCAGGTCGCCGATTTCGGCCCCGAGGTCGCGCAGCTTGCGCTCGGCCATGGAGGCGAGCAGCACCCGGTCGCGCGCGTCCTCGATGCGCGGGACGTTGGCGCGCACGAAGACCCACTTGCCGTAGGCGTTGGGGGTCCTGTACCGCCAGGGCGCCTGCGGCCCGTCGCGGTACTTGCCCGTGGTGAAGAAGGTGACCACGGCCCCGATGTCGTAGTAGCCGCCGATGGCGAGGATGAAGCGCAGCTTGTCGCGGGCCTTGTCCTCCAGCGCGGCCAGGATGGCCGGCCCGGCGGCGTAGGAGATGGCCACCAGCCCGACCGAGGGCTGGCCCGGATCGCCCGGGCGGCCGGCCAGATGCCGCACCGCGTCGGCGATAGCGGTGACGTCCTCCGGGCCGACGGTGAGCCGGCGCAGGGACTCGATGTCGGGCACCAGCACGCTAAAGCGCGCGCGGGCGAGGGTCATGGCGAAAGCCACCAGGCGCGGGTCGTCCTTGCCCCGCTCGGCGGCCCCCGGCACCAGCACGAGCGCCGCCTTGGCCGGCTCGCCCGGGCGGTAGAGGTCGGCCGCATAAGCGCGCCCCTCGACCTGGTAGCGGACGGCTTGCCGCGTGGGCGCGGGGGTTCGTTCCTTCAGGCCGCTCGGCCCGGCCCCCGCCGCGATATCGCCCAGCACTCGGTAGGATTCGATCACCCGCGACGGCGAGCAGGCGGCGAGCGTCAGCAGGGCGGCCGCGGCGGCGAGGGCGAAAGCCGCCAGTCTTGTTCGATGGTGATGCCGCCTGCGCCGCATGGGGGTCAAGCCCCTGTTCCGGACCGCCCGTGACCGGCCCATTCAAGCATTAAATGGGCGCGTTCTCAGGGTCCGGCAACCGCGTACGGCGGGGCGGATGTTGATGACGTTGGATTCATTCCATCGGTGACCAGGGATAGATGCCGGTATCGTATATGGCGAGGTATTCGTTCTTGTCTTCCGTCGTCCCTTCGGGGTTGCGGAACACGGGAAGACAGACTTGGAAGTCCTGCGCGTCCCATCGCTCACAGAGCAGGTCGGCGTCGACCCAGTTCGTGCCGCTGTCGGCTTCGACCCGCGGCCCGCTCCAGGATTTCTCTGCGGTACCCCGCCAGGTGGATTGCCCTTCCTTGCTGCGTTCGATCCACCACTGCTCTCCGCTCCAGGGATCGAAACCCGTTACCGTCCGGCCGAAAACGAGTGCGCGGATTTCGTCACCGGCGAGCCTCTTTTTGTCGGAAAGCACGTAGTAACCACTCGGCGGCGGCGATAGTCCCGCCTTGACCAAGCCCTCGGCGAAACGTTTGGCGACAACCGGGTCCTTGAACGGCCAGAAGTACATCACCTCTCCCACCGAGGGCGAATATCCCCAGCCTTGGTTGTATTGTTCGAGAGCGACCCTCGCTTCTTCGTCACGACCGAGATGCGCGAGGGCCGCCGCGAGCATTGCCGAGTGCGGTGTAACCTTGGGATTGAGATCGCGCGCCCGCTCGATGAAACTCACCGCCTGTTCGAAATTGCCCATGGCGAAATGGGCGCGCCCGATATATTGCAAAGGAATGGCGCGGTTATTGGGATCGAGGCGCAACGCCCGCTTGGCGGACTCGATCGCTTCCTCGGGTCGGTTGGCATAGAACAACGCGTAGGCTAGCGCCCGATGGGCCTCCGCGTTATTGGGATCGAGCGCGACGGCGCGCTCCGCGTAGGCGATGGCTTCGTCATACCGGCGCTGTTTCAGGACCGTTGGCGACGCGACCATGTAGGTGACCGATGTTGGGTCCTTCATGGCGAGATCGAAGTACTTGCGCGACCGTTGCCGCAGCTCCCTCCACGAGATCTCCAGGATCCGGAAAAGACCACCGAATTCGCTGCCCATCCAATATGTGAGTGCGAGTGCGCCACGCGCCCG
>JAZGBC010000177.1:0-33355 GCA_036444495.1 Kiloniellales bacterium | reverse complement strand
TAAGCCCGCGAGCGCCAGGCACCAGATCTCGATGGCGCGCCGGCGCCGCCCGCTCAGGTGCTGGATCAGCAGCGAAACACGGATGTGCCCGCCCTCGCGCAAGGTGTAGGCGAGCGCCAGGAACGAGGCCGAGGCCAGGAAGAAGCCGGTGAATTCGGCGTAGGACGGCACCAGTAGGCCCGGCGGCTCGCCACCGAACCAGCCGACCAGCTTGTCGATCAGGTTGGCGCCGACCTGAAGCAGCACGATGCCGCAGATGGCGGCCAGAAACATAGCCGCCAGGGCGCCGCTGCCCCGGTAGAGCAGGTTTAGAAATCCACGCAAATGACCGGAACGGCGAAGGCGGACCGGCCGCGTCCTGCGGCCGGCCCGCGATTCGGCCGCTTACCCTCCGTAGGCCTTGAGGATAGCCTTGCCGTCGGCGCCGGCTTGACCGGCCCATTCGTCGGTCATGGTCTTGCCGATCGCCTCCAGCCCGGCCTTGAACGCAGGACCCGGCGCGCCGACCTTCATGCCGTTGTCGGCGAGGATCTTCATCTTCTTGTCGGTCTCGTCCCGGCTCGCCTGCCAGCCGCGCGCCTCGGCCTTCTCGGCGGCGGCGAGGACCGCGGCCTGGACCGAGGCATCGAGCCCCGCGAAGGCCTTCTTGTTGACCACCACGATGTTCTTCGGCAGCCAGGCCTGGGTATGGTAGAAATGGGACAGGAAATCCCAGGTCTTGTGGCTCACGCCGGTCGACGGCGAGGTGATCATGGCCTCGACCCGGCCGGTTGAGAAGGCCTGGGCGATATCGGCCAGCTCGATCTGGGTCGGCACCGCGCCGGCGAGTTGGGCGATGCGCTCAGTCGCCGTGTTGTAGGCCCGGAATTTCACGCCTTTGAGGTCGTCGACAGAGTTCAACGGCTTGTTGGCGTAAATCCCCTGCGGTGGCCACGGCACCGCGAAAAGCACCTTCAGGCCCTGCTTGTCGAACAGCGCCTCGGTCTTGCCGCGCGAGACGGCCCAAAGCTTGCCGGCAGCATCGTAGTCGGTGGCCAGGAAGGGCACCGAATCGACCGCGAAGATCGCGTTCTCGTTGGACAGGCGCGAGAGCAGGAACTCGCCGATCGGCACCTGGCCGCCGCGCACCGCGTTCTTGATCTCCGGGTGCTTGAACAGCGAGCCGGCGCTGTGCACCTTGATCTCCAGCGCGCCCTTCGTGGCCGCCTTCACGTCGGCGGCAAAGGCATTGATGTTGATCGTGTGGAAGTTGCCGTCGCCGTAGGGCGTCGGCATGTCCCAGGTCTCGCCGGCCTGGACGGGCCCCGTAGGAGTAACAGTCGAGAGCGCCGCAGCGATCAGCCCGGCGGCAAGAAACGAAAGCATTTTTTTCATGGTTCTAGACCTCCCTATATGGACAAAACCGTAGTCCCTGGCCCTAGGGTTTGTCCAGCCGCTTATGCCCATTTCCCCTTGGGTGGCGCCCCGCAGGAGCCCTATGATGCCGCCAGCCAAAAATCCGCTGAAACGGGTGGACAGAGGGGGCAAGAATGGCGCGCGATCCGCGCTACGACATCCTGTTCGAGCCGGTGAAGATCGGGCCGGTGACAGCCAAGAACCGCTTCTACCAAGTGCCCCACTGCAATGGCATGGGCCATCGCATGCCGCGCGCCACCGCCGCCATGCGCGGCATGAAGGCCGAGGGCGGCTGGGGCGTGGTTTGCACCGAGGAATGCGAGATTCATCCGAGCGGCGACGTCTGGCCCGCCACCGAGGCGCGACTCTGGGACGATCGCGACATCCCGGCCCAGGCGCTCATGGTCGAGGCGGTGCATGCCCACGGGGCGCTTGCCGGGCTCGAGCTGGTTCACAACGGCGTCTCGGCGGCCAACCGCTACAGCCGGGAGGTGCCCATGGGCCCGGCGCACGAGCGCACCATGAACTACGACCCGGTGCAGGCCCGCGCCATGGACAAGCAGGACATCCGCAACTACCGGCGCTGGCACAAGGCCGCGGCGCTCAGGGGCCGGAAGGCCGGCTTCGACATCATCTACGTCTACGCCGCCCACGAGCTGACCCTCGCCATGCAGTTCCTGCAGCGCCGGCGCAACGACCGGAGCGACGAATACGGCGGCAGCCTGGAGAACCGGGCGCGGCTGCTGCGCGAACTGATCGAGGAGACCAAGGAGGCCGTGGGCGACACCTGCGCGGTCGCCGTGCGCCTCGCTGTGGACGAACTGCTCGGTCCCAAGGGCATCACCAGCGGGGCCGAGGGGCGCGAGATCGTCGAGTTCCTGGCCGAGCTGCCCGACCTCTGGGACGTGAACGTGAGCGACTGGCCGAACGATTCCATCGCCTCTCGCTTCGCCCCCGAGGGCGCGCAGGAGCAATACACCGCCTTCGTCAAGCAGGTGACCAGCAAACCCGTGGTGGGCGTCGGGCGCTTCACCTCGCCCGACACCATGGTCTCGCAAATCAGGCGCGGCGCCCTCGACATGATCGGCGCCGCGCGGCCGTCGATTGCCGATCCCTTCCTGCCGCGCAAGATCGAGGAGGGGCGGATCGAGGACATCCGCGAGTGCATCGGCTGCAACATCTGCATCTCGGGCGACCGCACCTCGGCGCCCATCCGCTGCACCCAGAACCCGACCATGGGCGAGGAGTGGCGCAAGGGCTGGCACCCGGAGCTGCTGCCGCCCAAAAGCGGCGAGGAGTCCGTGCTGGTGGTGGGCGCCGGGCCGGCCGGGCTGGAAGCGGCGCGCGCGCTGGGCCAGCGCGGCTACCGGGTGCATCTGGCCGAGGCGAGCGAGGAACTGGGCGGCCGCGTCGCCGCCGAGGCGCGCCTGCCGGGCCTGGGCGAGTGGATCCGCGTGCGCGACTACCGGGTGCAGCAGATCGACAAGCTGTCCAATGTGGAGGTCTATCGCGCCAGCCGCCTGACCCCGGAGCACGTCCATGAGATCAAAGCGCCCTACGTGGTGATCGCCACGGGCGCCCACTGGCGCCGCGACGGGATGGGGCGGACCGAGAGCGAGCCGATCCCCGGCTTCGGCCACGCGCGCGTCTTCACGCCCGAGGACATCATGGCGGGCGCCGCGCCCGAGGGACCGGCGCTCGTCTTCGACGACGATCACTATTACCTCGGCGGGGTTCTGGCCGAGAAGCTGCGCCGCGCTGGCCTGGCGGTCACCCTGGTCACGCCGGGGCTTGCGGCCTCCTACTGGACCGAGAAGACGCTGGAGATCAACCACATCCACAAGCGGCTCCTGGAGCAGGACATCGCCATCCTGGCCAATACCACCCTGGCCGGCTTCGACGGTGAAGCGGCAGAGTTGGCCTGCGTCTTCACCGGCAGGCGGCGCCAGGTTTCCTGCCGCGCCATCGTGACCGTGACCGCGCGCCTGCCGGAAGACGGGCTCTACCGGGCGCTCAAGGCGGACCCGGAGGCGCTGGCCGAAGCCGGGATCAAGCGCGTCCTCGCCATCGGCGACGCGCTCGCGCCCAGCACCATCGCAGCCGCCGTCTATGCGGGCCACCGCGCCGCGCGCGAGATCGACGCCCCGCCCGCGCCCGATGCCGTGCCCTTCGAGCGCGAGTTGCCGGCCATCGCCGGATAGCCGGTCAACAACAGGAGGAAGCGGCGCCATGACCGTCGATTACGACATCATCGTCAAAGGCAACAACCTGCGCCTGAAAGACGGCTTTCTCGGCCTGGCCAACGCGACTCTCGTGTTCTCGGCCGACGGGCCGCTGCTCTTCGACGTCGGGCACCAGGTCAACCGTCCGGCGCTCTTGGCCGGGCTGAAACGCCACGGCATGACGCCCCAGGACGTGCGCGCGGTATTCCTCTCTCACCTGCACTTCGACCACTGCTACAACATCGACCTCTTCCCCCAGGCCAAGGTGCATGTCAGCCGCCGCGAATGGGACTACGCCGCCCATCCGCACGCGGACGACCCCTTCGTCCCCTGGCTGATCCGCGAGCAGTTGCGCAAGCACGACCTGGAACTGCTCGACGGCGAGGGGCGCATCGGCGCGGGGATCGAAGCCATCGCCGTGCCGGGCCACACGCCGGGCTCCTACGGCCTGGTGCTCGATACCGGCGCCAAGGGGCGTGTGGTGCTGGCGGGGGACGCCATCAAGTACGCCAAGGAGGCGCTGACCCGCCGCTGCGACATGGCCTTCGACACGCTGGAGGCGGGCAGCGCCAGCATCGCGCGCATCCTGGAGCTGGCCGAGCGAATCGTGCCCGGCCACTTCCCGGAGCTGATCCGCCAGGAGGACGGCGGCTTCATCTGGAACGAGGCGGCTGAGTTCGCGCTTCTGGTGCGATAAAAATAGAGCTTGGCTCAATTTTATTTGGCGCTCCAGGCTATACGGAGACCACAAACAACTATTAAATCCGCGTATTACTTGACAACTTATAGTTAAAGCTAAATTTTTAGCCGAATTTTATTCGAATTAACCTTTTAGTAATTTATAAAGCGGCTCTGATTTAATATGTGCGCGTCTTCTTGCTTACTTGGAAACGGAACCGGGAAAGGCCGCCGCAAGACACCGTCGCCCCAGTGGGCGTTACAGGTTGCTTAGCGGCGGTCCTCCCGCCCCTCCCCGGAGGAAAGACGCTCATGGAGATACAGACCGCCATTTCGGAATTTCTCACTGTCGCCGTCGTCATCATGTCGATCGGCGCGGCAATCTATCCCTTGGCGCTTGCCTACGCCCGGCACGCGGACAGCTGGCCGGCTCACCGGGCCGTCGACGCCAAGCACCTTCGACACAAGCCGTAGCCCATTCAAGTCACGGGTCAGAACCTTCCCCTGCTCCCGCACGCAATTTTCGGCTTTCGCACAGAGGATTTTTATCCGGCCAGACATCGATAAAATCGCCGGACTCGACCGATGCGCTACCGCAACTTCTCCACCCAGGAATTATTTCCAAACCCACAGGAATCTTGAGGTTGATTGCGCCTCTCGCTTCAAGCAGTCTGCCGCGCCTTTCGCCGGCCGTGGCGGAGCGCTTCCGCGCTGCGGCGTCGGGGGCGGCCTCAAAAGAGTCGGCGGACAAAAAGGGAAACCGGGGGAACGTCTTTGGCGCACATCCTGATCATCGACGACGAGGACGAACTGCGCTCGACCTTGCGCCACATGCTCGAGCATGACGGCCACGAGGTGACCGAGGCGGCGAACGGCGCCGAAGGCCTGCGGCATTACGAACGGGAATCGCCGGATCTGATCATCACCGACATCATCATGCCCGAGAAAGAGGGCGTGGAGACGATCCTCGCGCTTAAGCGCGCCGATCCGGACCTGCCGATCATCGCCATTTCAGGCGGCGGGCGGCTTTCGGCCACGGACTTTCTCTCCATGGCAAAAAAGCTCGGCGCGCGGCAGGCCCTGAGCAAACCCTTCCGGCGCAGCGAGCTTATGGACGCCGTGCAAACCTGCCTCGGCGCCGGCGGGACCCAGCAAGCCGCCAACTGACCGGTCCTCCCACCTGTGCTCCAGACGTCCCGCACTTGCCGGGGCGGGCTCCGGCGTGGAATAAGCAGACCGGCGGGCTCGCGATTCGGCCGCCGGCCGATCGTCCCGCCCTAGGCGGCACGGGCGATATGAGCGTTTGGGGAAAGATTCTGGGCGGCGCGGCGGGTTTCGCGCTCGGCGGACCTTTGGGCGCGCTGCTCGGCGCCGTGGCCGGCCATGCCGTCGACCGGATGCGCGATGAGGGCGACGGTGAAGACGCCACCAAGCACATCGCCTTCACCATGGGCGTCATCGTGCTCGGCGCCAAGATGGCCAAGGCCGACGGGCGAGTCACGCCGGACGAAATCTCGGCCTTCAAAGAGGTCTTCCAGATCCCGCCCGAGGAGATGAAGAACGTGGGCCGCCTGTTCAACCAGGCGCGCCGCGACGCCCACGGCTTCGAGCCCTATGCGCGCCAGCTCGGGCGCCTTTTCCGCAACAACCCGACGGTCCTGGAGGAACTGCTCGACGGCCTGTTCCACATCGCCCGCGCCGATGGGCGGGTCACGCCCGACGAGGTCGACTACCTCGAACGCATTGCCGAGATATTCGGACTCGATGCGGCCCGGTGGGACCGCATCCGCGCCGCCAACATGGAACCCGATGAGTCCGATCCTTTCGGCATTCTTGGCGTGAGCCGGGAGATGAGCGACGAGGAGATCAAGACGGCCTACCGCAAGCTGGTGCGCGAGAACCACCCGGACCGGCTGATCGCCCAGGGAATGCCGCCGGAATTCATCGAGCTCGCGAACGATCGCCTGGCGACCATCAATACGGCCTACGAGAGGGTTCGCGAACTGCGCGGGTTTTCATAGATGCCGGCCGCGATAGCGCCGGCGCATCTGCTGCTCTTCGTGATGATCGCGGTGATCTGGGGGCTCAACTTCGCGGTCGCCAAGATCGGCCTGGCTCAGCTCCCGCCGATTCTGTTCATGACGCTGCGCTGGGCGCTCGTTGCCCTGTTGCTTGCCCCTTTCGTCAAGCCGCCGCGCGGGCGCTGGCGCGAGGTGATCCTGATTTCCTTCACCCTGGGGTTCCTGCATTTCGCGCTCATGTTCACGGGCCTGCGCGAGATCGACGCGGCGGCGGCCGCCATCGCCATCCAGCTTCAGGTCCCCTTCGCCGCGGTTTTGGCCGCGATCTTCCTTCGGGACAAGCTCGGCTGGCGGCGCGCGCTGGGCATGGCGACCGCCTTTGCCGGCGTGGCGATCATCGCGGGCGAGCCGCGCATCGAGGGGCACTACCTGGCGCTGGCCATGGTGATCGCCGCCGCCTGCATCTGGTCGGTCGCCAACATCCAGATCAAGATGATGGGCGAAATAGACGGGCTCGTGCTCAACGCCTGGATCGGGGTTTTCGCCACGCCGCAACTTCTCATCGCTTCGCTCCTGCTCGAGGAGGGCCACCTGGCCGCCCTGGCCGCGGCCGACTGGCGCGCCTACATGTCGGTCGTGTATCAATCTGTCTTCGTGGTCGGTATCGCCTATGTCGCCTGGTACTGGCTGCTCAACCGCTACGCGGTCAATCAGGTCATGCCCTTCATGCTGCTGGTGCCGATCTTCGGCGTGCTCTCGGGCGTGATCTTCCTGGGCGAGCCGCTGACCCTCGCCCTGGTGGGGGGTGGCCTGCTGACCGTGCTGGGGGTCGGCATCATCATGCTGCGCCGGCCGAAACTGGTGGCGCCGGAGGCCGAGCGCGTGTGATGGCCCGGATCATGGAGCGCCCCTCGCCCAACTTCGACGCCCGGCCGGCGGGCCAAGCGGTTGACATGCTGATCCTGCACTATACGGGCATGGAGAGCGCCGGGGCCGCCTTCGCGCGCATGGGCGATCCGGCAGCCAAGGTCAGCGCTCATTACTGCATCGAGGAGGACGGCGCGCTCTATCGCCTGGTCGATGAGAAAGAGCGGGCCTGGCACGCCGGCGTGGCGGAATGGGGCGGGCGGAGCGACGTCAATGCCCGCTCCATCGGCATCGAGCTGATCAACCCGGGCCACGAGTTCGGCTACCGCCCTTTCCCCGAGGCGCAGATAGCGGCCCTGATGGCCCTCGCGCAAGAGATCCTGGCGCGCCACCTCATCCCGCCGCGCCATGTGCTGGGCCATTCCGACGTGGCGCCGCTGCGCAAGGAGGACCCGGGCGAGCTGTTCGACTGGGCCCGGCTGGCCGCTGCCGGGATCGGGCTCTGGCCGGGCAACGCCCAGCCCAGCGGCCCGCCGGAGGAGGCCGAGATCAGGCGCGCCCTCGCCGCTTTCGGCTACGGCTACCTGGAAGAGGACTTGCGGGCGGTGGTAACCGCCTTCCAGCGCCATTTCCGGCCCGACGGCATGAGCGGAGACATGGACGCCGAGACCGCCGGGCGGCTCAATGCCCTGCTCGGCCTGGAGCGGCTCTAGTTGACGAAAAGCCTTGGAAACCCTACGTCTAGAGTCGCCAGACGGCCGGATGGCCGCCTTCGGAACCGGCTTCGGCCGGGGCCGGGGGAGGAAAGTCCGGGCTCCACGGGAACGCGGTGCCGGGTAACACCCGGCGGGGGCGACCCTAGGGAAAGTGCCACAGAAAGCAAACCGCCCTCCGTAGCGCCGCAAGGCGCGTAGGAGGGTAAGGGTGAAAGGGTGCGGTAAGAGCGCACCGCGTCCCCGGCAACGGGGACGGCACGGTAAACCCCACCGGGAGCAAGACCAAGTAGGGACGGCAGGCTTTTGCCAGGCGGGTTTCCGCGCCGCCGTCCGGGTAGGTCGCGCGAGGCGTCCGGCAACGGACGTCCCAGATGAATGGCCATCCATCCGCGCCTCAAAAACGCGGGGGACAGAACCCGGCTTACAGGCCGTCTGGCGTTTTTATTTCTGTTTAGTTGCCCGCTTCAACCCCGCGCCTCTGGCGCTGGGGCGCGTCAGAACCGGTCAAGCCAGCCCAGTCTCACAAAAAGAACAATGAGCGAACATAATTACGCCACAGTCTGGACTCATGCTTCATTGAAGGCGCCCAAATCGGACTGAATCACATCTCTGCCACTACATTGCTTTGCCTTGTTAATCACTTCTTAACCCCACCAGTATTACTTGTGCTCCCATTGACACCCATGATTTCCCATGATATCCCATTCGATCCCATACTTGGGACCAATGGCTTCGGGGAAATCGGGGCCAGGGGTCGGCATGGAACGCCGGTCCGCATCGTTAGGGGGCGCGTCGCGTGGCGGTCTTCATTGGGACTTTCGAGAACAAGGTCGACGGTAAGGGTCGGGTCTCCGTACCCGCGTCCTTCCGCCAGTCCCTGGCCGTACAATCCTTCCAGGGTATCGTCGCCTTCCGTTCCTACCGGGCCGCGGCCATCGAGGCCTGCGGCTACGACTTCATGGAACGCCTGAACGATTCCATGTCGTCGGCGCTCGACCTCTTCTCCGACGCCCAGGACGACTTGGCGGCCACGATCTTCGCCGACTCCCATCAACTGCCCTTCGACGGCGACGGGCGCATCATCCTGCCGGCCGCCTTCGCCGGGCACGCCGGCATCACCGACAAGGCGGCCTTCGTGGGCAAGGGTTCGATTTTCCAGATCTGGCAGCCGGAGGCGCTGGAGCGCTACAAGGAGGAGGCCCGCAGCCGGGCCAAGTCCCAGGGGCTCACCCTGCCGCTCAGGCCGAGCGATGGGGGCGGGCGATGACCGGGGCCCGGACCGACAGGGTTCAACGCTCGCCGGGCGGACACACGCCCGTCATGCTGCGCGAGGTCATCGAGGCGCTCGCTCCCCGCGACGGGGCGATCTATGTCGACGGCACCTTCGGCGCGGGCGGCTACAGCGGCGCCATCCTGGACAGCGCGGACTGCCGCGTCTGGGGCATCGACCGCGATCCCGAGGCCGTAGCCCGCGCGGCGGCGTTGCTGCGCCGCCATGGAAAGCGCTTGAGCGTCCTTGAGGGGCGCTTCGGCGCCATGGACCACCTGCTCGGCGAGCAGGGGGTGGAAACCGTCGACGGCATCGCGCTGGACCTGGGCGTTTCCTCCACGCAGCTCGAGGACGCCGAGCGCGGCTTCTCATTCCGCCTCGACGGGCCGCTGGACATGCGTATGGATCCCGATACGCCCGAGGCCGGGCCGAGCGCCGCCGAGGTTGTCGATTCGTTGCCCGAGGCCGAGCTGGCCCAGGTCATCGCGCGCTATGGCGAGGAGCGCAAGGCCCGCCAAGTGGCCCGCGCCATAACCGAGGCGCGCCGCGAGCGCCGCATCGAGCGTACCGCTCACCTGGCCGACATCGTGCGCCGCGCGGTGCGCCGCGGCGTCAAGGCGGGAGGCGGCAGCATCGACCCGGCCACGCGCACCTTCCAGGCGTTGCGCATCTACGTGAACGACGAACTGGGCGAGCTGGACCGCGGCCTGCATGCCGCCGAGCGCCTGCTGGCGCCGGGCGGGCGGCTCGCCGTGGTCGCCTTCCACTCGCTGGAAGACCGCATCGTGAAGGCTTTCTTGCAGGAGCGCAGCGGCAGCCGGCCGCGCGGCTCCCGCCATCAGCCGGACGAAGACGGCGACAGACGCCGCGACCCGACTTTCCTGCCCCTGTTCAGGGGCACTTGCCGGCCCAGCCGGGCGGAGTGCGTGAGTAACCCACGAGCGCGTTCCGCCCGGCTGCGGGCCGCCGAACGCACAGATTCGCCACCGTGGAACAACGCACCCGGCGGCACGACAGGCATCCTGTACGGAGGCGCGGCATGAGCCGGGTGGCCGGGGTTTTGTTTCTTTTGACCGCGGTCACCGCGGCGCTGCTCCTGTTCTATATCAAGCAACAGGTGCGCGACCTGGAACGGGAGCTGGAGATCGTGCATCGCGGCATCTTGCAGCATCAGGAAGCGATCCAGGTCCTCAGGACCGAGTGGAGCTATCTCAACCAGCCGGCGCGTATCGCCGAGCTGTCCAGCCGCCATCTCGGCCTGGGTCCGGTTTCGGCGGCGCAGATTCTGCGCCTCAAGGATCTTTCACCCTCTGGCCGCGGCAACGGCCCGATCGAGATAAGGAGCGCGCAATGAACCGCCGCTCCGAGTTGACCTCCCTGAACTTGCGCCCCCGGGCCAGCCGACACGATTCGGCCCGGGCGGCGCACATTTTTTTGGAGGGCAGCCGGACCGAGGCCTTGGAAACCGGCCGCACCCGGTTGCTGGTCGCGGGGGTGGTCTTTGCCTTGGCATTTCTGGTCGTGGGCTTACGCCTGGTCGACATCGCGCTCTTCACCGAGGGTTTCGAGCCGCGCATCGCGGCAACACCTTCCGCGCCTCAACTTGAGACCGGACGCGCCGACATTCTGGACCGCAACGGCGTGGTGCTGGCGACCAGCCTGGCCACGGCCTCGCTCTATGCCAATCCGCGGCAGTTGCGCGACCCGGCCGACGCCGCCGCGCGACTCGCCGCCGTTCTGCCGGGACTATCCGAAGCCGGAATCCTGGCCAAGCTGTCCACCGATCGCAGCTTTATCTGGCTCAAGCGCCACCTGACGCCGCGCCAGCAGTACGCGATCAACCGGATGGGCATCCCGGGGCTCGATTTCCAGCGCGAGCGGCGCCGCTTCTATCCCCACGGCGCGCTTGTGGCCCACAGCGTCGGCTTTACCGATGTGGACGACCGGGGCCTGGCCGGCATGGAGCAGTCCTTCGACGAGGTCCTGCGCGGCTCGGCCGATCCGGTCGTGCTCAGCCTGGACCTGCGCGTCCAACACGTGCTCACGCGCGAGCTGGGCGCCGCCATGGCGGAGTTCGGCGCCATCGGGGCGGCGGGCGTGGTGATGGACGCCGAAAGCGGTGAAGTCCTGGCCTTGGCCTCCCTGCCCGACTTCGATCCCAACCGGCCCGCCACCGCCTCCGCCGAGTCGCGCTTCAACCGCGCCAGCCTGGGCCTCTACGAAATGGGTTCCGTTTTCAAGATCTTTACCACCGCCATGGCATTGGATGAGGGCGTGGTCACGCTCGACGACGGTTACGACACCAGCAAACCGATCCGCGCGGCGCGATTCACGATCACCGATTACAAACCCAAGAACCGTTGGATGTCGGTGCCCGAGATCTTCATCTATTCGAGCAACATCGGCACCGCGCGCATGGCGATGGACGCGGGCACCGAAACCCAGCGTGCCTTCCTGACGCGCCTGGGCCTGACGCGGCCGGCCAGCATCGAACTGGCCGAGGTCGGCCAGCCCCTGCTCCCCAACCCTTGGCGCGACATCAACACGCTGACCATTTCCTATGGCCACGGACTGGCGATCAGCCCCGTGCAGCTCACCAGCGCCGTGGCCGCCGTGGTCAATGGCGGCGAGTTCAAGCCCGCCACGCTGATCAAGCAACGCGACGGCGCGCGCGCGAAGGGCAGGCGCGTTCTGAGTGAAGACACCTCGCTCAAGATGCGCCGGCTCATGCGCCTGGTGGTGCGCCGGGGCACGGGCCGCAAAGCCAACGCCGAGGGCTACCTGGTCGGCGGCAAGACCGGCACGGCGGACAAGCTGGTTGGCGGGCGCTACGCACGGGACTCCCGCATCGCTTCTTTCGTCGGCGCCTTCCCGATGAATGCGCCGCGCTACGTCGTCTTCGCGATGCTCGACGAGCCCAAGGGCACGAAGGACACCCACGGCTACGCCACCGGCGGCTGGGTCGCCGCCCCGGTGGTGCGCCGCGTGATCGAGCGCATCGGACCGCTCCTGGGCGTGGCGCCGGTCAGCGACCCGGCCCACGAGGACGCCAGCGACGGGCTGTTGGTGCGGGCCAAGGCAAGGACAGAACGGATTGCGGCTAATTGAGCTGGTCGAGGGTACGGACAACGGAATGGAACCCCTGCGGGATACGGAGATTTGCGGCCTGTCGAGTGACAGCCGCACCGTGGGTAAGGGGTTCCTGTTTGCCGCGTTGCCCGGCGCCCGGCAGGATGGACGCAGCTTCATCGACCAGGCGGTTGCCGGTGGCGCGGTCGCCGTGCTCGCGCCCCAGGGAACCGAACTCAAGGACTACGACCCGCCGGTCGCGCTCGTCACCGACGAGAACCCGCGCCGCCGCCTCGCGCTCATGGCCGCGCGATTCTACGGCCGTCAGCCCGAAACCGTGGCCGCGGTCACCGGAACCAACGGCAAGACCTCGGTCGCCGCCTTCACGCGCCAGATTTGGCAGCACGCGGGATGGAAAGCGGCCAGCCTGGGCACGCTCGGGCTCGAGCCCGCCCGGCCCGATGCGCCCGGCTCGCTCACCACGCCCGATCCCGTGGAACTGCATCGCTGCCTGGAGGCGCTGGCGGAGGATGGCATCGACCATCTGGTGCTGGAGGCGTCCAGCCACGGCCTCGACCAGTACCGCCTGGACGGCGTGCGGGTCGCGGCTGCGGCCTTCACCAACCTGTCGCGCGACCACCTGGACTATCACGGCGATATGGCGGCCTACCAAGCGGCCAAGCTGCGCCTGTTCAGCGATCTGCTGACCGCCGGCGGCACCGCCGTCCTCAACGCCGACCTGCCGATCTTCGGCGAGTTGAACGCGCTCTGCGTCAGCCGCGGGGTGCGGGTGATGACTTACGGCATCGCCGAGAGCGACCTGCGGCTCATGACCCAGGAACCCACGGCCGAGGGCCAGCGCCTGCGCATCGACCTGCTCGGGCGGCCGGCGACGCTCGAGCTGCCGCTCGCCGGCACCTTCCAGGCGACCAACGTGCTGGCCGCGCTCGGACTGGCGCTTGCCACCGGCGTCGCGCCGGAGGTGGCTATCGAGGCCGCCTCCCGTTTCCAAGGCGTGTCCGGGCGCATCGAGCTGGTCGCGCGCACGCCCGCTGGCGGTCAGGTCTATGTCGACTATGCGCACACGCCGGACGCCCTGGAGACGGTGCTCGTCGCGCTGCGTCCCCACACCGAAGCTGAGTTGCACGTCGTCTTCGGCTGTGGCGGCGACCGCGACCGCGGCAAGCGCCCCATGATGGGCAAGATCGCGTGGCGTCTCGCCGATCGCGTCATCGTCACAGACGACAATCCACGCAGCGAGGACCCGGCGGCCATCCGCCGCGAAATCCTCGCCGCCGTTCCCAAAGCCGAGGAATTCGCCGATCGGGGGGAGGCCATCGCAAGTGCGATGGCCGCTCTTGGCCCGGGCGACGTTCTGGTCATCGCGGGGAAGGGCCATGAATCCGGACAGATCGTGGGGGACCGGGTTCTGCCCTTCAATGACCGGGACGTCGCTCGGGTTACTGCCGAGCGTCTGGGAGATACGGCATGAACGGGGGCGCCCTCTGGACCGCGTCCGATGCATCCCGGGCCACCGGTGGCGCCAATACCGCCGAGTGGTCCGCAACGGGCGTCTCCATCGACACGCGCAGCCTGACGCCGGGCGACCTTTTCATCGCGCTCCAGGGACCCACCTTCGACGGCCACAACTTCATCGCCAAGGCCGTCCAGGCCGGCGCGGCCGCCGTGGTCTCGCACCGCCGGCCCGGCAAGCCGGGCCTGGATCTCCTGCCCGGCAACGCCGCGCTGCTGCTGGTCGACGACACCATGGCCGCGCTGCGCGATCTGGGAGCCGCGGCGCGCGCGCGCAGCGGCGCGCGTTTCATCGGGGTGACCGGCAGCGTCGGCAAGACCAGCACCAAGGAGGCGCTGGCACGCTGCCTGGCCGCCCAGGCGTCGACGGCGGCCAACGCCGCCAGCCTGAACAACCATTGGGGCCTGCCGCTCAGCCTGGCGCGCATGGGGCTGAATTCGGTCTACGGCGTTTTCGAGTTGGGCATGAACCACCCCGGCGAAATCCGCGACCTGACCGCGCTGCTGCGCCCTGACATCGCGCTGATCACCAACGTGGAGCCGGCGCATCTTGGCTACTTCGCCTCGGTCGAGAAGATCGCCGAGGCCAAGGCCGAGATCTTCGAAGGCGTGCCGCCCGACGGTACGGCCGTGCTGAACCGCGACAATCCGCACTTCGACGGCCTGGCGGAAAAGGCCGGCGCCGACGGCATAAAACGCATCATCGGCTTTGGCAACGACGCGCGCGCAGAGGTGCGTCTCGTCGATCACACGCTGGAGGAAACCGGCAGCAAGGTGTGCGCCGAGGTATTAGGCGCGCGCCTGGACTACCGCGTCGGGCTGCCCGGCACGCACTGGGTCATGAATTCCCTGGCGATCCTGGCCGCCGTGGCCGCCGCCGGCGCCGACGTCCAGGCCGCGGCCGAGGAGCTGGCGCGCATTCCGCCGGTCAAGGGCCGCGGCGAGCGTCACCATGTAACCCTCGCGGATGGCGAGTTGACGCTGATCGACGACAGCTACAACGCCAATCCCACCTCCATGCGTGCCGGCTTCGAGGTGCTGGGCGGTACGTCGGTCGAAGGGCACGGGCGCCGCATCGCCGTGCTCGGCGACATGCTGGAACTGGGCAAGGCCTCGGCGGAGAAACACGCCGGGCTCGCCGAGCCGCTGCAGGCCGCCGGTATCGACCTGGTGTTCACCTGCGGCCCCGACATGGCGGAACTCAACGCGGCCCTGCCCGTCGCCCTGCGCGGCGGGCACGCGCCCGATTCCCAGGCGCTCATTCCGCTGGTCACGGCAAGCGTGGGCGCCGGCGACGCGCTGCTCGTCAAGGGCTCGGCCGGCAGCCGCATGGGTTTGGTCGTCGAGGCCCTGCGCGGCATGGCCGGCGAGCTGCCGCGCGCGGCCAACGGCGAATAAGGGGGCCAGGCACGCCATGCTCTACAACCTGCTCGTCCCCCTGGCCGACGACTACAGTATTTTCAACGTCTTCCGCTACATCACCTTCCGCAGCGGCGCGGCGGTGATGACCGCGCTGCTCATCTCCTTCGTCTTCGGCCCGCGCATCATCGCCTGGCTCAAGGTGCGCCAGGGCGAAGGTCAGCCGATCCGCGAAGACGGGCCCGCCGGCCATCTGCTGACCAAGCAGGGCACACCCACCATGGGCGGCTTTCTGATCCTGCTCGGCATCACCGTCTCGACCCTGCTTTGGGCGGACCTGACCAACGGCTTCGTCTGGACGGTGCTGGTCGTCACCTGCGGCTTCGGCTTCGTCGGATTCACCGACGACTATCTCAAGCTCACGCGGCGCAGTTCCAAGGGCATGCCCGGACGCGTCAAGCTGCTCGCCCAGGTCGCGATCGCGGGCGGCGCTACGCTATGGATCATCGCGCTCACGCCCGACCCGATTCGAACCCACCTCGCCGTGCCGTTCCTCAAGGACTTCCTGCTTAACCTCAGTTGGTTCTTCGTGCCCTTCGCCATCTTCGTCATGGTCGGCGCATCGAACGCGGTGAACCTGACCGACGGGCTTGACGGCTTGGCCATCGTGCCGGTGATGATCGCGGCCGGCTGCTTCGCGCTCATCGCCTACCTGGTCGGAAACACGGTCTTCTCCAGCTACCTGCAGCTCCATTCCGTCCCCGGCAGCGGCGAGCTGGCCGTCTTCTGCGGCGCGCTAGTGGGGGCCAGTCTCGGTTTTCTCTGGTTCAACGCGCCGCCGGCCATGGTCTTCATGGGCGACACCGGATCGCTCTCCTGCGGCGGCGCGCTCGGCGCTATCGCGGTGGTGACCAAGCACGAGCTGGTGCTCGCCATCGTCGGCGGACTGTTCGTGCTGGAGACCGTCTCGGTCATCGTCCAGGTGGCCTCCTTCAAGATGACCGGCCGGCGCGTGTTCCGCATGGCGCCGCTGCACCATCACTTCGAGCAGAAGGGCTGGGCCGAGCCCACCATCGTCATCCGTTTCTGGATCATCGCCTCGATCCTGGCGCTGGCCGGCCTCTCCACCCTCAAGCTGAGATAGGAGGGCGCGCTTGATCGAACTCGGCTTCTTCTCCGGTCTGCCCGCCGCGGTCCTCGGCCTTGGCAAGTCGGGCCGTATGGCGGCGCGCGCCTTACAGGAGAGCGGAGCCGAAGTCTGGGCCTGGGACGACAACGAGGACGTGCGCACCGCGGCCGCCGGAGAAGGTATTCCGCTCGTCGACCTCTACCAATGCAACTGGGCCGAACTCACCACGCTGGTCATCTCGCCGGGCATTCCGCACACCCACCCCGAGCCCCATCCAGTGGCCACCCTCGCCAAGGAGCACGGCTGCGAGATCATCGGCGATATCGAGCTTTTGGCGCGCGGCCAGCGCAACGCCAGCTATCTGGGCATCACGGGCACCAACGGCAAATCCACGACCACGGCGCTCATCGGGCACATCCTGGAGCTTTCCGGCCGGGAAGTGGCGGTCGGCGGCAACCTGGGCCCGCCCGCCCTCGGTCTCGATGCCCTGGACGAGGGCGGCATCTACGTCCTGGAGATGTCGTCCTACCAGCTCGAGATCACCGTCTCGATTACCTTCGACGTGGGCGTTCTGCTCAACGTCTCGCATGATCATGTGGAGCGTCATGGCGGCCTGGAAGGCTACATCGAGGCCAAACGCCTGATCTTCCGCCGCCAGACCAAGCCGCGCAGCGCGGTCATCGGTGTCGACGACGATCACTGCCGGCGCATCTGCGACGAACTGAAAGCCACGGACGACCAGATCATCATCCCGGTATCCGGGAACGAGCGTTGCCCCGGCGGTGTCTTCGCCCGCGGCGGCGTGCTCTATGACGACACCGGTGGCCAGGAAATCCCGGCGCTCGACCTCAAGGAGGTGCCGACCCTGCCCGGCACGCACAACTGGCAGAACGCCGCCGCCGCCTACGCCACCTGCAAGGCCATCGGCGTCGAGCCACCGGTCATCGCGGCCTGCATGCGTTCCTTCACCGGCCTGCCGCACCGCCAGGAGCTGATCGCCGAGATCGACGGCGTCACCTACGTCAACGATTCCAAGGCGAGCAACGCGGATGCCGCGGCCAAGGCGCTCGCCTGCTACGACAACATCTATTGGATCGCCGGCGGCCAGGCGAAGGAAACCGGGCTCGCCGGGATCGATCCCCACTTCGCGCGCATCGCGCACGCGTTCCTGATCGGCGACGCGGAAGCGGCCTTCGCCAAGACGCTCGAAGGAAAAGTCGCGCTCACCCGCTGCGGCGACCTGGCGACCGCCGTGAGCGAGGCGCACGCGCTGGTGCGCAAGGAAAAGAAATTGGGCGCGGCCGTGCTGCTCTCGCCGGCTTGCGCGTCTTTCGACCAGTTCGCCAACTTCGAGGCGCGCGGCGAGACCTTCCGCGAGCTGGTCGAGGCCCTGCCCGGCGAGCGCGGCGATCCCTTCGCAACCCAGGAGTTGGCCAGCGGGGGCTACCTGCAATGATGGTCTTCGCCCGCACCGATACGAGCCTGGTGGGCCGCTGGTGGTGGACGGTGGACCGTTGGACCCTGGCGGCGCTCGCTTGCCTGATGGGCCTTGGCGCGCTGTTGATCCTGGCGGTCTCGCCCGCGGCGGCGGCGCGCCTCGAAGGCCTGGGCACCTTCCAACTCGCACAGCGCCAGATTCTGTTCCTGACCGTGGCGCTGGCCACGGTGCTCGGCGTGTCGCTGCTCGATCCGCGTTCGCTGCGCCGCCTGGCCCTGCTCGGGCTCGCCGCGTGCATCCCGCTGCTCGCACTCACACTGCTGGCCGGCCACGAAATCAAAGGCGCGACCCGCTGGCTCAGCATCGGCGGGCTTTCGTTCCAGGCCTCGGAATTCGTCAAACCCTTCTTCGCGGTGACGGTCGCCTGGTTGCTGGCCGCGCAGAAAAGCGAGCAAGACATCCCGGGCACGAAGATCGCGCTCGGTCTTTGGGTTCTGGTGGCCGCTCTGCTGCTGCTCCAGCCGGACGTGGGCCAGACCTTCGTCGTGACAGCGGTCTGGGGTGTGCAGCTTTTCCTCGCCGGATTGCCGCTGCACTGGGTCGGCCTTCTGGCGCTGGCCAGTGCGGTCGGTCTTGTCGCCACCTATCTCACCCTGCCCCACGTGGCCGCGCGCATCGACGCCTTCCTCGACCCGGCGGTCGGCGATCGCTACCAGATCGAGCGCTCCATGGAAGCCTTCATGAACGGCGGACTGTTCGGCCGGGGTCCGGGCGAAGGCACGGTCAAGTCCCAGCTGCCCGACGCCCATTCCGACTTCATCTTCGCCGTGGCGGGCGAGGAATTCGGCCTCGTCCTGTGCCTGGCCATCGTCATGCTCTTCGCCTTTGTCGTGCTGCGCGGTTTCTCGCGGCTCATGCACGAGAACGATCTCTTCATCCTGCTCGCCTGCACCGGGCTGCTCACCCAGTTCGGCCTGCAGGCGCTGATCAACATGGCCTCGACGCTGCATCTCATGCCGACCAAGGGCATGACCCTGCCCTTTATCAGCTACGGCGGCTCCTCGCTGCTCGCGCTCGCCATCGGCATGGGCATGGTGCTTGCCCTGACCCGGCGGCGCATCGGCCGGGGGAGTTTCGCATGACCACCACCCCGCCCAATCGCGTCGTCCTGGCCGCCGGCGGCACCGGCGGGCACATGTTCCCGGCCCAGGCCTTGGCCCGCGAGCTGCTGGCGCGCGGCATCGGCGTCGCCCTGATCACCGACCGGCGCGGTGGCGGCTTCGGCCCGGACCTGCCGCAGGTCGAGACCCGCACCATCAGCGCCGGCGGCCTGGCGGGCAAGGGGCCGCTCGGCAAGGCGATGGGCGTGATTCGCCTGGCACTCGGGGCCTTGCAGGCGCGCCGGCACCTGAAGGACCTGGGCGCGGATATGGTGGTCGGCTTCGGCGGTTACCCCTCGGTGCCCAGCGTGGCGGCGGGCGTGCGCCTGGGGCTGCGCATCGTGCTGCATGAACAGAACGCCGTGCTGGGCCGCGCCAACAGGCTGTTGGCACGCAGCGCCCATATCATCGCCACCTCCTTCGACAAGGTGGACAGGATCGCCGAGTCCGACGCGGGCAAGGTCCGCGTCACCGGCAATCCGGTGCGCCCCGCCATCGCCGCGCTGGGGCGCCGGCCCTATGCCCTGCCCGACGAGCAGGACACGCTGCGCCTGCTGGTCACCGGCGGCAGCCAAGGGGCACTCGTCTTCAACGAGGTGGTGCCCGCCGCGATCTGCCTGCTGGCGGAGCACCTGCGCCGGCGCTTGCACATCACCCAGCAGGTGCGCGGGCCCGAGCTCGAGCGGGTGGCGGCGGTTTACCGGAACTGCGGCGTCTCCTGCGAGCTCAAGGGCTTTTTCGACGACCTGCCCGAGCGGCTTGGCGCCGCGCATCTGGTGATCGGCCGCGCCGGGGCCTCTACCATAGCCGAGTTGGCCGCGGCGGGACGTCCCGGACTCCTGGTCCCCCTGCCCGCCTCGATCGACGATCATCAGATGGCCAACGCCCAGCGGCTTGCGGAAGCCGGCGGCGGCTGGCTCATGCCGCAGTCGGCCTTCACGCCCGAGACCCTGGCCGAGCGGCTGCATTCCCTACTCGCCCAGCCCGGTTTGCTGGTGCGCGCCTCGCGTTGCGCCCAGGCCTATGCCCGCACCTCGGCGGCGGAGCACCTGGCCGATCTCGTGTGCGGCCTGAACGACGACAACGGCGAAGGACGCATCAGCCAGGGGGAGGCCGCGGCATGAGACGCCTGCCCCTCGATCTCGGCACCATCCATTTCGTCGGTATCGGCGGCATCGGCATGAGCGGCATCGCCGAAATCCTGCACAATCTGGACTACCAGGTGCAGGGCAGCGATCTCAACGAGAACGCCAATGTGCGCCGCCTGCAGTCCATGGGCGTCACGGTGATCGTGGGCCACAAGGCCGAGAACGTGGAGAACGCCCAGGTCGTGGTCGTCTCCTCCGCAGTCAAGCCCGACAATCCGGAGGTACAGGCCGCACGCGCCCGCTTCGTGCCCGTGGTGCGCCGCGCCGAGATGCTGGGCGAGCTCATGCGCCTGAAATGGGCGATCGCCGTCGGCGGCACCCACGGCAAGACCACCACCACCTCGCTCATCGCCGCGCTGCTCGACGCCGCCGGGCACGACCCGACCGTAATCAATGGCGGCATCATCAACGCCTACGGCACCAACGCGCGTCTCGGGCAAGGAGACTGGATGGTGGTGGAGGCCGACGAGAGCGACGGCAGCTTCGTCAAGCTGCCCTCGACGATTGCGGTCGTCACCAACATGGACCCCGAGCACATGGACTTCTACGGCTCGGTCGAGGCGCTGCACGCTGCCTTCGAGGCTTTCGTCGAGAACATCCCCTTCTACGGCGTGGCGGTGCTCTGCATCGACCACCCGGTGGTCCAGTCGCTCATCGGACGCATCGAGGACCGGCGCGTCATCACCTATGGCATGAGCGCCCAGGCCGACGTGCGCGCGCTCAACGTGACGAGCCAGGGCGGCACCATGGGGTTCGACGTGGAGATCACCGACCGCATCCATGACACGGCCGAGACCATCGAGAGCCTCACGCTCAACATGGTGGGCGAACACAACGTGCAGAACGCGCTGGCCGCCATCGCGGTCGCCCGCGAGATGGGCATCGCCGATGCGGTGATGCGCGAGGCCTTGGGCGCCTTCGGCGGCGTCAAGCGCCGCTTCACCAAGACCGGCGAGGCCGGCGGCATCACCGTGATCGACGACTACGCCCATCATCCGGTGGAGATCGCCGCCGTGCTCAAGGCCGCGCGCCAGGCCACCGAGGGCAAAGTCATCGCCGTGGTGCAGCCGCACCGCTACACGCGGCTGTCGGACCTCTTCGAAGACTTCTGCGCTTGCTTCAACGACGCCGATCACGTGATCGTCGCCGAGGTCTATGCCGCCGGCGAGGAGCCTATCGAGGGCATCCACCGCGACGCGCTGGTCGAGGGCTTGCGCGCCCGCGGACACCGCAACGTTACCGCATTGACCGATTCATCCCTGCTCGCCCCCCTGGTCTCGGAAATCGGCGCCGCCGGCGACCTGGTGGTCTGCCTGGGCGCCGGCAACATCACGGCCTGGGCGCAGGACCTGCCCGGCGAGCTGGCGGAAATAACCCAGGGCAAGGGCGGCCAACCGGCGGAGGCGGGACGATGACCGCCATGGCCCAGCGCACAGCCCCAGCCCTGATCGACCGACTGCCGCCCGTGCGCGGCCGCTACCGCGAAAACGCACCGCTCGACAGCATCACCTGGTTCCGCGTCGGCGGGCCGGCCGAGGTCCTGTTCCGTCCGGCCGACCGGGAAGACCTGATCGATTTCCTGCGCAGCAAGCCGGCGGACGTGCCGGTGACCGCGATTGGCGTCGGCTCCAACCTGCTGGTGCGCGACGGCGGCGTGCCCGGCGTGGTGCTGCGCCTGGCGCGCGGCTTCGCCGAGATACGCATCGAGGGGCAGGAGGTCGTTTGCGGCGCGGCCGCGCTCGACCTGAACGTCGCCACTGCGGCCAAGCTGGCCGGCCTGGCCGGGCTGGAGTTTCTCTGCGGCGTGCCGGGCACGATCGGCGGCACGTTGCGCATGAACGCGGGCGCCTACGGGCGCGAAATCAAGGACGTGCTGGTCGAGGCCGAGGCGCTCGACATGGACGGGGGGGTCCACCGGCTGCTGCCGGCGGATTTCGGCTTCGCTTACCGCCACACGGAGATTCCCAAGGACTGGGTTTTCCTGGGCGCGCGCCTGGCCGGGCGGCCGGGCGCGAAAGCGGAGATCGCGGGGCGCATGGCGGAGATCCAGGCCGTGCGCGCGGACAGCCAGCCGGTGCGTACGCGCACCGGCGGCTCCACCTTCAAGAACCCGCCGGGCAAGAAGGCCTGGGAGCTGATCGAGCAGGCCGGTTGCCGCGGCCTGAGGCGCGGCGGCGCCATGGTCTCGGAGCAGCACTGCAACTTCCTGATCAATACGGGCACGGCGACCGCGGCCGACCTGGAGGGCCTGGGCGAAGAGGTGCGCGCGCGCGTTTTCCATGCCAGCGGCATCAAGCTGGAATGGGAGATTCGGCGCATCGGTATCCCGCTGGTGCCCGGCGGCACGGGAGAGAAATCATGACCCGGCGCGTGGCGGTGCTCATGGGCGGCATCTCGGCCGAGCGCGAGGTCTCCCTGGTCAGCGGCCGGGCCTGCGCCAAGGCGCTCGATGAGGCGGGCTACGACGCCTTCGAGGTCGAGGTGACCCACGACATCAAGGCGCTCATCGAGGCACTCACGCCGGCGCCCGACGTGGTGTTCAACGCGCTGCACGGGCGCTGGGGCGAGGACGGCTGCGCCCAGGGCCTGCTCGAACTGTTGCGCATCCCCTACACCCACTCGGGCGTGCTCGCCTCGGCGCTGGCCATGGACAAGCCCATAGCCAAGAGCATCGTCGGGGCAGCGGGCGTCGCCTCGCCCAAGGGCATGATCGTCAAGCGCGAGGAGTTCGCGGGCGGCGACGTCATGGCTCGGCCCTATGTCATCAAACCGCCCAACGAGGGATCGAGCGTCGGCGTGCGCATCCTGCGCGAGGGCGACAACAAGCCGGCCATCGACGACGCCACCTGGGAGTTCGGCGAGGAGGTGCTGGTCGAGGAGTTCATCCCGGGCCGCGAGCTCACCGTCTCGGTCATGGGCGACCGGGCGCTGGCCGTCACCGAAATCCGCGCCATTCAGGGCTTCTACGACTACGACGCCAAATACACAGACGGGAAGGCCGATCATCTGGTCCCCGCCCCCCTTGAAGACGAGACCACCGAAGCCGTCCTCGACGCCGCGCTCACCGCGCATCAGGCGCTGGGCTGCCGCGGGGTGACGCGTTCCGATTTCCGTTACGACGACACGAACGGGGCCAAGGGCCGCCTCTACTGGCTGGAAATCAACACCCAGCCGGGCATGACGCCGCTGTCCCTGGTGCCAGAGCAGGCCGCGCACCTGGGCATCTCGTTCCCCGAGCTCTGCGCCTGGATGGTGGAGAACGCCGCATGCGACTCATGAGCGCACTGCCTTGGCGGCCTTCGAAGCCGCGGCGCAAGGCGCGCAAGGGTAAATCCCGGCGCGCCACGCACGGGCGCAAGGGCGTGACCCGGCTTCGAGTCAACCGCCACCTGGCGGCCGGCCTGGTGATCTGTGCCGGAATCGTTGGTGTTGCCGCGCTGTGGCAGAGCGGCTGGGCCGGCAGGCAGGCCGCCCTGGCCGGTGAGGCGCTGCTCGGACTGACCGCGCGCGCCGGACTCAGGGTCGAGGACGTGCTGGTGGAAGGCCGCGTCCGCACACAGCGCAGCCAGATCACCAGGATCCTGGGTGTCACCCGCAATTCACCGATTCTCGCCTTCGACCCCCAGGCTGCCAAAGACCTCCTGGAAGCCCTGCCCTGGGTGCGGAGCGCCGCCGTGGAGCGCCGTCTGCCGCGCCTGATCTACGTGCGCCTGACCGAGCGCCGGCCGCTCGCGATCTGGCAGAACCACGGCAACCTCGCCGTGATCGACAGCCGGGGCGAAGTGTTATCGGACGTGCGGCCCGAAGGCTTTGCCGAGCTGCCCCTGGTGGTGGGCGAGGGCGCGCCGCCCCATGCGGCCGACCTCTTGGCCATGCTCGCGCGCGAGCCGGAGTTGAGTACCAGGGTCGCCGCCGCCGTACGGGTGCGCGGCCGGCGCTGGAACCTGCGCCTTGACGGCGGCATCGACGTGCGCCTGCCCGAGGCCGATGCGGCCGGCGCCTGGTCCGAGCTTGCCCGCATTCAGCGCGAACACGGCGTCCTGGGGCGCGATGTGGTGGTCATCGACCTGCGCACCCCGGACCGCCTGGTGGTCCGCACGGCCCCAGGGGCGGCCCCAGGCACCGACGGCGGCAAGGATAGCGCCCAAGGCGGCGAGGACACCTGAGAAGCGAATGAGGAACCCGGACGTGGAGAAGAATTCGAGGGACAGGGAATGCGCAGGAGCTTAGGCGGACCGAGAAACGATCTGATGGCCGGCCTCGACATCGGTTCGAGCAAGATTTGCTGTTTCATCGCACACAACGACGAGGGCGCCGTGCCGCGTGTGATCGGCATCGGCCAGCAGGCCAGCCGGGGCATGAAGTCCGGCGCCGTGGTGGACATGGCCGCGGTGGAGTCCGCCATCCTGCATTCGGTACACGCGGCCGAGCAGATGGCCGGCGAGACCATCGAGCGCATCATCGTCAATCTTTCCGGCGGCCATCCGGCCTCCAGCTCGATCGGCGTGCAGATCGCCGTGGGCGGCCACGAGGTGGGGGACGCGGACCTGCGCCGCGCCTTCGAGCACGGCCGCGAGGCGACCGGGCTGAACGGGCAGGCCGAGACCGGCCGCAGGCTGATCCATACCATCCCGGTCGGCTACAATATCGACGGCAGCCGCGGCATTCGCGACCCGCGCGGCATGTATGGCCAGGAACTGGGCGTCGACATCCACATCGTCACCGCTTCCTCGGGACCGGTTCAGAACCTCACCGCCTGCATTCAGCGCTGCCATCTGGAGATCGAGGGCTTCGTCGTTTCGCCCTACGCCTCGGGCCTGGCATCCCTGGTCGAGGATGAAATGGAACTGGGGGTCACCGTCATCGACATGGGCGGCGGCACCACCACCATCGCCGTCTTCTACGAAGGCAACGTGATCTACACGGACGTGGTGCCGGTCGGCGGCCTGCATGTCACCAACGACATCGCCCGCGGCCTTTCAACCGGGGTGGCGCAGGCCGAGCGCCTGAAGACGCTCTACGGCCACGCCCTGTCCGGCGGCACCGACGAACGCGAGACGATCGACGTGCCTCAGGTAGGCGAGGACGAGCGAATCCAGACCTATCAGGTGCCGCGCTCGCTCCTGGTCGGCATCATACGGCCGCGCCTGGAGGAGACCTTCGAGCTGGTCCGCTCCCATCTCGAGGTGAGCGGCTTCGACAAGATCGCCGGGCGCCGCGTGGTGCTCACCGGAGGCGCCTCCCAGCTACCCGGCACCGCCGAGCTGGCCGCGCTGACGCTGGACAAGCAGATCCGCATCGGACGGCCGACCCGCATCGCCGGGCTGGCCGAGGCGACCAGCGGGCCGGCCTACGCGACCTGCGCAGGACTTCTGAACTACGCCCAATCGGTGGACGAGACCGCGCCGCTCAGGACGCGGGCAAAGACAGGGGAGCCGGACGGCCTGATGGGCCGCTTCGGTCATTGGTTCCGTGAGCACTTTTAGAGCAACCCAGCCACAGGTCCCGGCCGTGCCGGGACGCCCGTCCGCTCCGCGCGGCGGGATCAGTCATTCATGAGGGGCATCGGAGGGCAACATGGCCTTGAAATTGAACGTACCGAAGATCGAAAGCAACCTCGCGCCGAAGATCACCGTCATCGGCGTCGGCGGCGCCGGCGGCAATGCCGTCAACAACATGATCCAATCCAACGTGGAGGGCGTTGAGTTCCTCATCGCCAACACCGACGCCCAGGCGATCCAGATGTCCCTGTGCGAACGCAGCCTGCAACTCGGCCGCAGCATCACGCAGGGCCTGGGTTCGGGATCGCGGCCCGAGGTGGGCCGCGCGGCCGCCGAGGAGGCGATCAACGATATCCTGACCGAACTGGAAGGCGCCAACATGGTGTTCATCACCGCCGGCATGGGCGGGGGCACGGGCACCGGCGGGGCGCCGGTCATCGCCCGGGCGGCGCGCGAGAGCGGCATCCTGACCGTCGGCGTGGTGACCAAGCCGTTCCATTTCGAGGGCGTGCACCGCATGCGCATGGCCGAGGCCGGCATCACGGAGTTGACCCAGTACGTGGATACGCTGATCGTCATTCCGAACCAGAACCTGTTCCGCGTGGCCAACGAGAAGACCACCTTCGCGGACGCCTTCCGCATGGCCGACGACGTTCTGCGCTCGGGCGTGCGCGGGGTGACCGATCTCATGGTCATGCCGGGGCTCATTAACCTGGATTTCGCCGACATCCGCTCGGTCATGACCGAGATGGGCAAGGCCATGATGGGCACCGGCGAGGCCGATGGCGAGAGCCGGGCTTTGGCCGCGGCCGAGGCGGCCATCTCCAACCCGCTCTTGGACGAGGTCTCCATGAAGGGCGCGCGCGGCCTGCTGATCAACATCACGGGCGGGCCGGACCTCACCCTCTTCGAGGTCGACGAGGCGGCCAACCGCATCCGCGACGAGGTCGACCCCGAGGCCAACATCATCTTCGGCTCCACCTTCGACCAAGCCCTCGAGGGACGCATGCGCGTTTCCGTGGTCGCCACGGGCATCGAGTCGGAAGTCGCAGAGCAGCCGCGTCCGGTCGCACTCAGCCTCGTGTCCAGCCAGGGCGGGGGCGGATCGGACAGCCAGGACAGCCCCAAGGGCAGCGCGGCGGCCATGGCCCAAAGCGCGGTCCCTGCCATGGCGCAGGCATTCGAACCCGCGGTCGCACCGGCTTCGGCACCGACTATGACCGCATCGGCCGAAGAAGCGCCGGTCATGGCTCAGGCGACGGGCACCCACAGCCACTATGCCTACACGCGTATGGGGGCGAACGTGCTGCCAAAGCCCGCGCCTGCGGTTGCAGACGCTGCGCAGCCGGCCCCCGCCGCGGGCACCGTGGCCGCACCCGCGCAAGCCGTGGCGGTCCAGACCGAGGCGAGCTTCATCGCCCCACCGCCGGTCGCACCCGAACCGGAGCCGGAACCGGCGCCGGAAAGCGCATCCCGCGCGGATCCCTTCGCGGCCGCCGCCATCGCCAACGCGTCTTCGCCGTCACGCGGGTCGGGCCCGGCGGCGGCAGCCGCACGCAAGAAGGGGGGCCTGTTCGCCAAGGTGACCGGTAGCGCGGCACGCGCGTTGCAGGCCGCGGCCCAGAGTGGCGATCAGCGCGAGCGGAGCCTGGCTGGTCCGGCCGCGGCCAGCCGCCGGAGCGGTGAGTCTCAAGCGCTGCCGGCGGCTCAGCCACGCCTGACCGGTCTCGACGCAACCAAGGTCTCCACTCCGGGCCAGAGCGAGGAAGAGTTGCTGGAAATTCCGGCCTTCCTGCGCCGCCAGGCAAACTGACGCTGGGCCGAGGGGAAGTTGCAGTAGATCGCGGGCATGCGAACGTAACATACTGTAACAAATAGTGATTTGTGTGCTTCAGGGGAACCGATCTATAAATTCCCCTGAAGCGATGTGCACAGGATCCTATTGGGGGGATTTCGGTTTCGATCAGACTTCGCGCCAGGACTACGTTCTTGGGGCCGTCCTGCGTGGTTCGAAATCCGGAAGATTCCCCCCGAGCGATTGCTAGGGGCGAGATAAGACATAATGGCGACTAAGGGTACGAGCAGCCAAAAGGCCCTGCGGCAAAAGACGCTCAAAAATTCCATCCACTGTTCCGGGATCGGCCTGCACAGCGGGATCAGGGTCGACATGGCCCTGCACCCGGCCGAGGCCGGCAGTGGCATCCGCTTCCGGCGCAGCGACCTGGGGAACGTTGAGATCCCGGCCACCTGGGAGCACGCCATCGAGACCCCACTGTCTTCCACGCTGGTCGGCCAGGATGGCGTCAAGATCGCCACCATCGAACACCTTATGTCGGCCCTGTCGGGCTGTGGCATCGATAATGCGGTCGTGGAGTTGAGCGGCCCCGAAGTGCCGGCCATGGACGGCAGCGCGGCCCCCTTCGTATTCCTGATCGAGTGCGCCGGCGCCACCGAGCAGAATGCCCCGCGCCGGGCGCTGGAGATCCGCAAAGAGGTCACGGTTTCCGACCCGCACCGCTCGGCCACGGTGAAGCCGGGTGCGGGCCTGTCGATCGATTTCGAGATCGATTTCGACAGCGCCTTGATCCAGCGCCAGACCTGGTCGGTCCAGGTGTCGCAAACCACCTACAAGCGGGATGTCTCGCGGGCCCGGACCTTCGGCTTCCTGCACGAGGTCGACAAGCTGCGCGAGATGGGGCTGGCCCTGGGCGGATCGCTGGACAATGCCATCGTGATCAACGGCGAGGGCATCCTGAACGACGGCGGGCTGCGCTACGAAAACGAGTTCGTCCGGCACAAGGTGCTGGATCTCATTGGCGACCTGTACCTGGCCGGCGGACCGGTCATCGGCGCCGTCGCGGGTATGCGCGCCGGCCACGGGCTGACGCTGCGCTTGCTCCAGGCGCTGTTCGCCGATGAGAGCGCCTGGGCCTGGCGCGAGATGACCGAGGCGGATCTGGACCTGCCCATGGGTCCCTCGGCCGCCCCGGCTCGCGCGGTGGCCGCGCCGGCCTGATTCCGGCCCCTTCCGGTTGCCAGCGGGGCACCCTGATCGTGGGTGCCCTTTTTCTTCGCTCGTCTTGAGCAGCCCGGCCCCAGGACCTATAATTTGGCGGGGTCAAAGGGCTATCGAGGGAGAGGGAGAAGGCTTTGAACATGGGGACCATCGGGATCACCGCAGAACGGCCTGAGCCGTGCCATTCCTGGGCTGCGCCGGCCCGGCGCGCGGGCCGTATGTTGGCCGCCTGTGTACTTTGCCTTGCACTACTGGGCTGCTCGTACTTCTGGGACGATGAGTCGCCCGAGTATGTCGAGAAGCCGGTCGAGGACCTATACAACACGGCGATGGACAGCCTACTGGTCTCCGACTACGACGAGTCGGCCCGGCTGTTCGACGAGGTAGAGCGGCAGCATCCCTACTCGGTCTGGGCCTCCAAGGCTCAGCTTATGGCCGCCTACGCCTATTACCAGAACAACGCCTACGACGAGGCCATCGTCGCGCTGGATCGCTTTATCCAGCTGCATCCGGGCAACCGGGACGTCTCCTATGCCTACTACTTGCGCGCAATCTGCTTCTACGAGCAGATTTCCGATGTAAAGCGCGACCAGAAGATGACCGAGGAGGCCCTGGCGGCGCTGCAGGAGGTGGTGCGGCGCTTTCCCGATAGCCGTTACGCCCGGGACGCAACCCTGAAGATGGACCTGGCGCGCGATCACTTGGCGGGCAAGCACATGTCCATCGGCCGGTTCTATCAGGAACAGAGCGAGTATCTGGCGGCCATCAACCGCTTCCGCATCGTCATCGAGGAATACCAGACCACGACCCACGTGCCGGAGGCCCTGCACCGCCTGGTGGAGTCTTATCTGGCGATCGGCGTGATCGACGAGGCGCAGGCCACCGCGGCCGTCCTGGGCTACAACTTCCCGGGCAGCGATTGGTACGCCGACAGTTACATGCTCTTGACAGGAATCGACCGCAGGCCGGAACAATCTCAGGGTTCCTGGATCTCCCGGGTGTGGAAGTCGATCATCTGATACCAATAGTCGAGAATATTGGTGCGAGGCCAGCATGCTGGTCAGCCTGTCGGTCCGCGACGTCGTTCTGATCGATCGTCTGGACCTGACATTCCAAGATGGACTTTGCGTCCTGACCGGTGAGACCGGGGCGGGCAAATCCATCCTGCTCGACGCCTTGGGCTTGGCGCTGGGCAACCGGGCCGAGGCCGGGTTATTGCGCCCCGGCTCGAAGCAGGCCCTGGTGACCGCCCGCTTCGAGGTGGGCGCCGATCACCCGGCGCTGCGAATCCTGGCCGATCAGGGGCTTGACGCCGAGGAGGCCGATCTGGTGCTGCGCCGCACTTTGGGCGCGGACGGGCGCAGCCGCGCCTTCATCAACGACCAGCCGGTCTCGGTCGGCCTGTTGCGCCGCCTGGGCGACGTCCTGGTCGAGGTCCAGGGTCAGTTCGAGCAGCGCGGCCTGCTCGATCCCACCAGCCACCGCGAACTGCTGGATGCCTACGCCGGCCTGGACGCCGACGCCGAACGCGTGGCCGGCTTGTGGCGCGACTGGCGCGAAGCCGTAGCGGCCCGCGGCCAGGCCAAGGCGAACCTGGAGCAGGCGCGCCGCGACGAGGCATTCCTGCGCCATGCGGTCGAGGAACTCGATACGATGGACCCCAAGCCGGGCGAGGAAACGGCGCTGGCCGAGCAGCGCGCGCTGCTCATGAACGCCGGAAGGATCGTCGAGGCCATGAATGCGGCGCTTGGAGAGCTATCGGGTGGGGACGCCGCCGCGGGCGGCGCGGAGCCCGCCATCGCCGCCGCCCGCCGGGCCCTGGAACGCGCCGCACCCCAGGCGGGCGGGCGCCTGGACGGCGCTCTGGGCGCGCTCGACCGCGCGGCGCTCGAGGTCGAGGAAGCGCTCGGCCAGTTGCACACACTTTCCACGGAGATCGACCAGAACGCCGGCCGGCTCGAGGCGGTGGAGGAACGGCTCTTCGGCCTGCGCGACCTGGCCCGCAAGCACGGCACCGAGGTCGATCGACTCCCGGCCCTGCGCGGCGAGCTGGCGGCCCGGCTCTCCGCCATCGACGACAGCGGTGCGCGCCTGTCGGATTTGGAGGGCGCGGCCCGGGCGGCGCGCCAAGCCTACAGGGAGGCAGCGGAGTCCCTGAGCGCGGCGCGGGGCAAGGCGGTCAAGCGGCTCGATACGGCCGTGGCGCGTGAGCTGCCGCCGCTCAAACTGGAAAAGGCCGTCTTCTACACCAGGGTCGAGCGGCTGGAGGAGTCCGCCTGGGGCCCGCACGGCCTGGACCGGGTGGCCTTCGAGGCCACGACCAACCCGGGCAGCCCCCGGGGGCCGATCGCCCGGATCGCCTCGGGGGGCGAGCTGGCGCGCTTTCTCCTGGCCCTCAAACTTGTCCTGGCCGAGGTGGGCCCGCGCCGGACCCTGGTCTTCGACGAGGTGGACGCGGGCGTCGGCGGCGCCACGGCGGACGCCATCGGCGAACGCCTGGCGCGCCTGACCCGGGACCGGCAGGTGCTGGTGGTCACCCACAGCCCGCAGGTGGGCGCGCGCGGCGCGCACCACTGGCGCGTCCACAAGGAGCCGGACGGTAAGCGGGTGGCGACCCGGGTCAGCCCGCTGAGCCGCGAGGAGCGCCGCGAGGAGATCGCGCGCATGCTCGCCGGGGCCGAGGTGACCGACGAGGCCCGCGCCGCAGCCAAGCGCCTGATAGAGGCCGGTGCTTCATGACCGCTGTCCTCGAGGAGGTCCCGGCCGAGGAACTGACGCCCGAGCAGGCCGCCAAGGAGCTCGAGCGCCTGGCCGAGGCGATCCGCCATCACGACCGCTTGTATCACCAGGAGGACTCGCCCGAGGTCCCGGACGCCGACTACGACGCCTTGAGCCGGCGCAACGCGGCCATCGAGGCGCGCTTCCCGGACCTGGTCCGGGCCGACAGCCCCTCGCGCCGAGTCGGCGCCGCGCCCGTGGCCGGCTTCGCCAAGGTGCGCCATAACCGGCCCATGCTCTCGCTGGGCAACGCCTTCGACGAGGCGGAGGTGGCCGAGTTCCTGGCCCGCATCCGCCGCTTCCTCAACCTGAGTGACGAGGAGCCCGTCGCGGTCCTGGCCGAGCCCAAGATCGACGGTGTTTCCGCCTCGCTGCGCTACGAGAAGGGCCGCTTCATCCAGGGCGCCACGCGCGGCGACGGGACGACAGGCGAGGACATCACGGCCAACCTGCGCACGCTGGGCGATCTGCCCAAGGAGCTCAGAGGGCGGATCCCGGACATTCTTGAGATACGGGGCGAGGTCTACATGCGCCGCGACGAATTCCAGGCGCTCAACGCGCGCCAGGAGGCGGCCGGCGAGAAAGTCTTCGCCAACCCGCGCAACGCCGCCGCCGGCTCGCTGCGGCAACTGGACCCCCAGATCACCACGGCGCGGCCCCTGCACTTCTTCGCCTATGCCTGGGGTGAGATATCGGCGCCGCTCGGGGCGACCCTGGCCGAGGCGCGCGACCGCCTGGAGGATTTCGGCTTCACCCTCAACGAGCCGGCGCGGCTCTGCCGGAGCCTGGAGGAGCTGTTGGCCCATCACCGGGAGCTGGCCGAGCGCCGCCCCGAGCTGCCCTACGACATCGACGGCGTGGTCTACAAGGTCGACCGCCTGGACTGGCAGGAGCGCCTCGGCTTCGTCAGCCGGGCGCCGCGCTGGGCCGTCGCCCACAAGTTCCCCGCCGAGCAGGCCGAGACCCTGCTCAAGGCCATCGAGGTGCAAGTGGGGCGCACCGGCGCTCTCACCCCCGTGGCCCGGCTGGAGCCGATCACAGTGGGCGGGGTGGTGGTCTCCAACGCCACCCTGCACAACGAGGACGAGATCGCGCGCAAGGACGTGCGCGTGGGCGATACGGTGGTCATCCAGCGCGCCGGCGACGTGATCCCCCAGGTCGTCTCGGTCGTCTTGGACAAGCGGCCCAGGGGCGCCAAGCCCTATCGGTTCCCTATCGTGTGTCCGGTCTGCGGCAGCCACGCGGTCCGCGAAATCAACCCCACAACAGGCAGAGAGGATGCGGCTCGCCGCTGCACCGGCGGCCTGATCTGTCCGGCCCAGGCGGTCGAACGGCTCAAACACTTCGTCAGCCGCGACGCCTTCGATATCGAGGGACTGGGGGCCAAGCAGATCGAGGCCTTCTGGCGGGACGAGCTAGTCAAGAGCCCGGGCGACATCTTCCGCCTGAAGGCGCGCGCGGAGGAGATCACGGCGCGCGAGGGCTGGGGCGAGCAGTCGGTGGCGAACCTGATGGCCGCCGTCGAGGCGCGCCGGCACATCGGACTGGACCGCTTCATCTATGCCCTGGGCATCCGCCAGGTGGGCCAGGCCACGGCACGGCTGCTGGCCCTCAATTACGAGACCCTGGCAGGCTTTCGCGAGGCCATGACCGCCGCGGCCGAAGAGGCGAGTCCCGAGTATGCCGACCTCGTCGCCATCGACGGCGTCGGCCCGGCAGTGGCCGCCGACCTCGCCGGCTTCTTCGCCGAGGCCCACAACCGCGAGATCCTCGATGATCTGGCGGCCCAGGTGGAGGTCGAGGCGGCGGCCGTCCCAGCCGCCAGCGCCTCCCCCGTGGCCGGCAAGACCGTGGTCTTCACGGGCACCCTGGAGCGCATGACGCGCAGCGAGGCCAAGGCCCGCGCCGAGGCGCTGGGGGCCAAGGTGGCGGGCTCGGTCTCGCGCAAGACCGACTACCTGGTGGCGGGCGCGGCGGCCGGCTCCAAGGCGAAAAAGGCCGCCGAGCTGGGCGTGGCCACGCTGAGCGAAGAGGAGTGGCTGGACCTCATCGGCC
>JAZGBC010000176.1:0-4537 GCA_036444495.1 Kiloniellales bacterium | reverse complement strand
TAGTGCCGTCCACTTCAAGCAGCGAGCGACGCATCTGGCGGGAAAAAGCGCCCGGCCCGGAGGGTGGGGCAAATCGGTCCGCCGGGTTCGTTGCGGCGCTCGCCCGATGTCCCGCATCGCGCTTCGCGCCGCGCCTACCCGGACGGGCCGATTTGCTCCCATGAAATGGGTCGATATTGAGGAGAGTTGGTATAAGCTTTACGGGTCCCCGCTCCATCACGGCGGGCCGGATAGCGCGCGCCTATCCATCGCAAGCAACCAAGCGTGGCCAGGTGCTTTCGGGCCCTTGGCCCTGCAAAGACTAGGGAGATCGTCTGCCGCGCCATGACGGACCGGCAGAAATTCGCGGTGCTGCACAGCGCCCGGCGGGTCTGGGCGGTGGGCGCCGTGCACGGCGAGGTGGAGCGTCTCGGGCGCCTGCACGCCGAACTCTGGCCGCGCCTGCAGCTCTGCGACCGGATCGTCTACCTGGGCAATATGATCGGGCGGGGCGAGAAATCGGCCGAGACCGTCGATGAGCTGTTGCATTTCCGGCTCAACGCGCTGGCCCGCCCGCACAGCGAGGCCGAGGACGTGGTCTACCTGCGCGGCAGCCAGGAAGAGATGTGGCAGAAGCTGCTCACACTCCAGTTCGCCACCGATCCGCGCGGGGTGCTGGAGTGGATGCTGGAGCAGGGCGTGGGCGCCACGCTGCGCTCCTACGGTATCGAGGTCGAGGGCGCGCGCCGCGGCGCCGGCTCGGGGCCGGCCGCGCTGACCCGCTGGACCGGGCGGCTGCGCCAGGCGATCCAGGCCCGGCCCGGGCACTATCAGCTCATGAGCGCGCTGCGCCGGGCCGCCTTTACCGACGACGGGGCGTTGCTTTTCGTCAACACGGGGCTGGACCCTTCCCGGCCGCTGGAGGCGCAGCGCGACAGCTTCTGGTGGAGCGGCGGCGCCTTCCACAGCATCGGCGCGCCCTATTCCGGGTTCCGGCGCATCCTGCGCGGGTTCGATCCCAGCCACGCCGGCTATGTCGTGACCGACTACACCGTCACGCTCGACGGCGGCTGCGGCTTCGGCGGCCCGCTGATCGCGGCCTGCGTGACGGCCGAGGGCGAGATCGCCGAGCGGATCGAGGTGTAGGGGCGGCGAACTTTCCGACCCCTACTCCCCAAGCACCTCGATCTGTTCGGGATGGGTCGCCTCGATCATCGGCCCGTTGTAGGATTTCAGCCAGCCGCGCACGCGTATCCGGCGCCCTTCGTAGCCCAGCGGATCGATGCCCGCCTGCTCGAAGCGCCGGCGCACCTTGGGCGCGATGGTGACCGTGAAGTCGTCGCGCCAGTCGGCCCCGAAGTTGAGGTAGATGCGCCCGCGCACCTCGGCCGCGTCCAGCACTCGCCCCTCGACCAGCTCGAAACCGCCGATGTGGGCTGGCGCCTGTTCGATCGACCGCACCGCGTAGAAGCGAAAGCGCCAGATGGCGCGCCGCTCGGCCCGCGCCCGGGCCTCGAGGGCCAGCATCTCGGGCACCAGCGCGCGGTTGTCGGCGAAGCTGTAGACCCGCGCCAGGCCCCGGGCGAGAAGCGCGCCCTGGATCCACTGCCCCTCGGGGCCGAAGAGATGCGCCAGCGCGCGCCCGTGCCGGTCGCCGCGCCGCCCGCCGTAGGCCAGGGTCACCGCGCGCCCGAGCGTCAGTTCCTCGAGCGCCGCCTTGGCCTCTTGGGCGAGCGGCCAGGCCTTGAAGCCCGAGCGGCCGAGCGGCAGCTTGGGCGCCTGGATGCCCACGAGGCGCACCTGGCGGCCGTCGGTGAGCACCAGCGTATCGCCGTCGATCACCTCGATCACCTGGGCGGTGTCCGCCACGGCCAGGGCCGGCGGTATCTCCGCGGCGGCGGCGGGCAAGGGCGCGCCGGCCGCGAGCAGGAGAAGAATAAATCGGCAGACAAGGCCGAGGCGCATGGGAAAACCCGTTCCTTGGTATCAGGCCAGAGTTCCGCGCCCGCGGGGCATTGGCAAGGGCGCCGGGCTCTGCGATATAGGAAGCCCGCTGGAACCGCTCTAGCCGCTGGTTACGAGACGATCCGCCGTAATGGAAACCGCCGCCAGGCCCAAGACGACCCAGGACCTCTTCCCGCCGATCGAGCCTTTCGAGAGCGGCCGCATGAAGCGCGAGCCGCCGCATGAGGTCTACTGGGAGGTCTCCGGCCGCCCGGACGGCCAGCCGGTCGTCTTCCTGCACGGGGGTCCCGGCACCGGCGCCTCGCCCGATCACCGGCGCTTCTTCGACCCGGAGCATTACCGCATCGTGATCTTCGACCAGCGCGGGGCGGGGCGCTCCACGCCCCTGGCCGAGCTGACGAACAACACGGCCCGTCACCTGATCGGCGATATGGAGGCCCTGCGCGCACAGTTGGACATCGAGCGCTGGTTGGTCTTCGGCGGCTCCTGGGGCTCGACGCTGGCGCTGGCCTATGCTCAAGCCCACCCGGAGCGGGTCGCGGGGCTGATCCTGCGCGGCGTCTTCCTCTGCCGCAAGAGCGAGATCGACTGGTTCCTCTACGGCATGCGCCGCGTTTATCCCGAGACCTGGCGCCGCTTCGCCGGGGCGGTGCCGGAAGCCGGGCGGGGCGACCTGCTCGCCGCCTATCACCGTTTGCTGACCGACCCGGACCCGGCGGTTCACCTGCCGGCCGCGCGCGCCTGGAGCATCTACGAGGGCGCCTGTTCGGCGCTGCTGCCCAGCCCGGAGACCGTGGCCGCCTTCGGCGAGGACGGCATGGCCCTCGGCCTGGCGCGCATCGAGGCGCATTATTTCCTGAACAACGGCGAGTTCGAGAACGGCGCGCTCATCGGCAACGTCGACCGCATGCGGCGCCTGCCCGGCGTCATCGTGCAGGGGCGCTACGACATGATCTGCCCCATCGCGACCGCCGACGAGCTGCACCGCGCCTGGCCCGAGGCCGACTACGTGGTGGTGCCCGATGCGGGCCACTCGGCCATGGAGCCGGGTATCCGCCGGGCGCTGGTCGCCGCCACCGAACGCTTCAAGGGCCGGAGCTAGGGCACCCATAAGCCCTTGTTCGGCCGGGGATTGCGCCTCGCGCCGGTTTCACTATGATGCGGGCCCGGGAAAGATTGCTTCGGGGGGAAGCCTTGAGACTTCACTGGTTCGGGCCGGCGCTTGCCTTTGCCCTGCTTGCCGGCGCGGAGAACGCACGCGCCGGCGAGGACGACCCGTCGTTCCTCACGCTGGGCGTGGGTTATTTCGACCTCAACAAGCAGGACAACACCGCCGCCGACTTCCGCCTGGAGTACCGGCACGGCGAGAAGTTCCTGTTCCTCAAGCCCTGGGCGGGCATCGAGGCGACCAGCGACGGCGCGGTCTGGGGCGGGGCCGGGGTGCTGCTCGACATCTATTTCGGCCGCCGCGTGGTGGTCACCGGCAGCATCGGCGCCGGCGGCTATGCCGAGGGCAACGGCAAGGACCTGGGCCACGCGATCGAGTTCCGCTCCCAGGCGGAAATCGCCTACCGCTTCGACGACCGCTCGCGCCTGGGCGTGGCCTTCAGCCACCTGTCGAACGCCGGCATCGCCGACGAGAACCCCGGCGTGGAGGTGCTCAATCTCTACTACTCGCTCCCGATCAACCGGATTTTCGGGGACTAGGCTTCATCCGGGCGGCGAGTGCCGCTTTCGGGCACCATCCAACCGCCCGGCAAAACCCGCGATTTTCGTGCATCGGCCCGGCCCCGGCGCTATATATGCGCCGGAGGCCCATGCACGCGCCCGTAGCTCAGGTGGATAGAGCACCAGATTCCTAATCTGGGGGTCGCAGGTTCGAGTCCTGCCGGGCGCGCCAAATTTTTCAGCCCGGCGAAAAAATACCGCTCCCCGCTCCCCCCCGGCGGGGCGATCCGGTCAGGTCTGGGTGCCTCGTGACGCCGCGGCCGGTTTGGCGCGGCCGCACTATCCCTTACGGCATGGCGAGCGGCCGCTCCGCCACGGGGTCGAAGCTCCTGGCCTCGAAGCGGTAGAAGCCCTGACTCCTGATGGAGTTCTTGGCCAACTGCTCGTCGAAGGCCACGCGTTCCTCGCCCATCTCGTGAAACACGCCGATTTTCTCCAGCTCGTCGCCCGGGCTGGTGCAGAGATCGGCGCTTACCTTTTCCACGTGGGCCGCGTCGGAGACGATGAAGCAGTCGCGGTCGATCTTGCATTGGAAGACGTGGAATTCCATGGCTTCCTCCTCGATCCGGCGGGCCCACGGGCCCCGCGGCCGGATCCTTCGGGTGGGCCAACTTTCCCCCGTCCTATAGGCTTTCGGCTTGGCAGGGATATTACGCCCGTGGCGCGGAAGGTCATTGCGCTAGATCAAACCGCTGGTCTGGTTGGCGGCTGCGGTCATGGGGCGGCTTTTTGCGGTGTTCCGGGCGGCGTCACGCCATGACGCGTTCGGCGGCGCGCGCCGCCGCGGCCTCGGGCGCCGCGTCGATCAGGTGCAGGAACGAACCCATCACGTTTCCCACGCGGCAGCCGGTGTCTCCGGCCGGGG
>JAZGBC010000175.1:0-4932 GCA_036444495.1 Kiloniellales bacterium | reverse complement strand
CCTCCTGCCCGGCGGATCGCCCGCGCGATCTCTATGGGTCACTATCAGCGAGATTTGGTATGAGATAAGACGATCTCCAACCATACGGATGCCTCCCCGGTTCCTTCGTTGGGCCGTTGAGACGGCCTTAGCGCGGAATTATACACGCAAATTCGCCCTGTGGCGGACCATCGTGGTCCGAATCGAAGCCCGGAGCCCTCCGCCCTGATGCAGATCAACGACAGCCCCCGGCCGGAATGACAGGCTTTATGAGACGCTTCCACAATCCATGGGAGAAACGCGCATGACCGCGGTCCTGGAGGGCCGGCGCTACTGGAAGCACGGCGACCACGTAAATGTCTGGGTCGTGGATGCGGTGGTGCATGGCGAAAAGGGCCGCCCCCCTTTCGCGGTCCTGGTCACCGAGGACGGCGGCGCGGCCGAGGATGTGGACCTGAGCCACCTGGAGAACCCGGAGCTCTACACGGCGCTGCCCGGCACGCCGGAACACGGTAACCCGCCCCGCGCGCGCACCGGCACCTGACGCAAGCAGCCGGTCCGCGCCGGCCCCCGCCAAAATCCCAAAAAAAAGCCGTTCCGTTTGGAACGGCGAGTCTGGTTGGGGGAAAGAGTCGTAGCAGTGACGGCACCGGCCCGAAGCATCGCTGTCCGGGAAGACACTTCAGGTCCCGCACGAGGATCGCGTCGCTTCGACCCCCGTGCACCGTGGGAGGATGTCCGGATTCCGCATATCCTCCCAGTGCGGTGTCCCGCACGACCGTTACCACGGGATATAGCTAACAAAAGCGACCCTTCGCCGCATTGATCTGAATCAACTGGGCGGGTCCGGCAAGCCGAATGTCCGCTTGCGAACGAGTTTCGCGCCCGTGCATCGCGCCGCGAGCCCGGCGCATGGGCCCACGCGCGTGATGCGCTTGTCTTGCGGCCCGCAAGTAGCTTAATCTCCGAACCGCGACGGTTCCCTTGTTTCAAGGGAAGCAAAAGGGAACGAGGTGCGGTCGGATTCCGCAGGAGCCCGGCCAATGCCTCGGCTGCCCCCGCAACTGTGAGCGGAGAGCGCGCGCCAGCGAATCGGCCACTGGGAAACCGGGAAGGCGAGGCGCGAGCGCCAATCCGCGAGTCAGGAGACCTGCCGTCGCGTGTCGCCAGCGCGGGCCCGCCGGACGGGGTGATCCGGTGGTTAAAGAGGGCAACGGCAGGCCGTTTTTTTCGGTGCGCCTCCCTTGGTTCGCGGTGGCATGGGTCTATGAAGCCACGAGGGGAAGAACCCATGTCGCTCTACATTTCTGCATTCCGCAATCCGTTTATGGCCGTTACCGCCCTGACGCTTTTGGGCGTTACGTTGTGGGCCGCCCCGGCGCGCGCGCACGAGAGCATCGAGCACTACCTCTTCGTGCCCGACCGGGCGCTCGCCCAGGTCACGGTGATCGACACCAACAGGGACGCGGTGATCGCGCAGATCCCCGTGGGCAAGGTGCCGCATCAGGTCGCGGTCTCCCTGCCGCTCGGCAAGCTGGTTGTCAGCAACACCGAGGACAACACGATCTCCATCGTCGATCTCGATACCTTCGAGACGACCGCCACGCTGCGTCTCGGCGCCGCGCCGGAGCATCTGGCGCTCAGCCCCGATGGGCGGCTGCTCGCCGTGGGCAACATCCAGGGCGGCACTGTCTCGCTGGTCGACCTGGCCGGTGAGCGAGAGATCGCCCGTATCCCGGGCCTTAGCGAGCCGCATAACCTGACCTTCAGCCGCGACGGCTCGCGGCTCTACGTCGCCAACCTGGGCGCCGGGCACGTCAGCGTCATCGATGTGGCGCGCGCGCGCATCACCGCCGAAATTCCGGTCGCCGAACCCCGGCTGATCCCCGCCAAGGCGACGGACCCGGGCGCGGACTACCAGGGCATCATCAACATCACCACGAGCGCCGATGGCCATCTCGGCTTCGCCGCCCACGGCGAGGACAACCGGCTCGCGGTCATCGACCTGGACTCGGGCGAAAAGCTAACCTCACTTTCGCTCGGCGAGCGGCCCTGGCGCGCTTACGGCGCGGCCCATGGCCGCTACATGATCGTGCCCAACAACGGCGACGCCACGGTTTCCATCGTCTCGGCCAAGACGCTTGAGACTGTCGCCACCCTGCCGGGGGCCGTGGGGGTGACGGGGGTCAACACGGACAAGGCCGGCAAGACCGCTTTCGTGATCAGCCGATCGGAAGAAAAGATCGTACTGCTCGATCTCGAGACCTTGAGCCCGGCGGGCGAGATCGCCCTGCCCGGCAAGCCGGAAACCGGCGTCGTCTCGCCCCACGGCAAGAAGCTCTACGTGGCTTTGAGCGGGGTGGGCAAGGTGGCCGTGATCGACGTGGCCGGACGCAAGCTGATCGGCATGATCGGCGGTGTCGGCGCGGAGCCCTGGGGCACGACCATGGCCGCCGCCGACAACTACTGCCACTAGAATGGTGGAAACCTCTGGGACAGCGGGGCGATCGCGCGCCCCGCTGCCACACGTGACGTTAGTCCTGGGCGGTGCGCGCTCGGGCAAGAGCCTCTATGCCGAGGAGCTGATCGAGCGCCAGCCGGGAGCCAGCATCTACCTGGCCACCGCCGAGGCGGGCGACGCCGAGATGGCCGCGCGCATCGCGGCGCACCGCGCCCGCCGGGGCGAAGGCTGGACGACGGTTGAAGCGCCGCTCGATCTCGTCGGCGCGCTGCAGCGTGAGACCGGCCCCGGCCGGGCGGTGCTGGTGGATTGCCTGACGCTCTGGCTGTCCAACCTCATGGGCGCCGGGCGCGACGTGGGAAACGAGTGCGCAGGTCTGATCGAGGTACTGCCCGGGCTTTCGGGCCCAGTCGTCTTCGTCTCCAACGAGGTGGGCCAGGGCATCGTGCCCGATAACGCCGCCGCGCGCACCTTCGTCGATCGCGCCGGCCGGCTGCACCAGGACTTGGGCGCAGTGGCGGACCGCGTCGTTTTCATGACCGCCGGCCTGCCGGCCGAGCTCAAGACACCCGCGGCCGAGCCCCGCATCCTGAAGCTGCACGGATCATGAGCGAGACAAGAAAAACCAACGGCAAGCTGCCCGCCACCGTGATCACCGGCTTCCTGGGCGCGGGCAAGACCTCCATGATCCGCCACCTGCTGGCCACCGCCAACGGCAAGCGCCTGGCGCTGATCATCAACGAGTTCGGCGATTTGGGCGTGGACGGGGAAATCCTCAGGTCCTGCGGCATCGAAGGCTGCGCCGAAGACGACATCGTGGAGCTGGCCAACGGCTGCATCTGCTGCACCGTGGCCGAGGACTTCCTGCCCACCATGGAGGCCCTGCTGAACCGCCCCGAGCCGCCCGACCACATCGTGATCGAGACCTCGGGGCTGGCGCTGCCCAAGCCGCTGGTCAAGGCCTTCAACTGGCCAGAGGTGCGCACCCGCGTCACCGTGGACGGCGTCATCTCGGTAATCGACGGCGCGGCCCTGGCCGAGGGGCGCTTCGCCGCCGACCCCGAGGCGGTGCAGGCGCAGCGCGAGGCCGATGCGATGCTGGATCACGACAGCCCATTGGAGGAACTCTTCGAGGACCAGCTCGCCTGCGCCGATCTGGTGGTGCTCAACAAGACCGACCTGCTGGACGAGGAAACGCTCGCCCAGGTAACGAACGAGATCGGCGCCAAGCTGCGCCCCTCGGTCCGCATGCTGCGCGCGCGCCACGGGGCGATCGACGCGGGCGTCCTCCTGGGCCTTGCTGCCGCGGCGGAGGACGACCTGGACTCCCGCCCCTCGCACCACGACGGCGCGGGCGAGCACAACCACGACGACTTCACCAGCTTCGCGGTAACCTTCGGCGAAGTCGCGCTGCCCGAGGCGCTGGCCGCTCGGCTCGAGGCCGTCATCGCCGAACACGACATCCTGCGCGTCAAGGGATTCGCCGCCGTCGCGGGCAAGGACATGCGCCTCGTCGTGCAAGGCGTCGGCCCGCGCCTGCAACACTACTACGACCGCGACTGGCGGCCGGGCGAGGAGCGCGCCTCGCGCCTCGTCGTGATCGGCGAGACGGGCCTCGACGAGGCCGCGATCCGGGCGGCGCTGGCCGGCTGATCCGGGGACGGGAGGCAAAGGATGCACCTCCTCCAGGCACAAGCGGGCGGCGTCACCGACGGCGCCGAGCCGGTCGACCTGGGCCAGAGCCCGGGCGACATCCTGCTGCTCTCCGCCGCGGACACGGAGCTCGCCAACCTGGCCGCCGCGCAAGGCCAACTGGGCGAGCAGGCGCCCAGCCTGCGCCTAGCCAACCTCATGAACCTGACGCACAACCTCTCGGTCGATCTCTATGTGGATGCGCTGGCCGCGCGCGCCCGGCTGGTCATCGTTCGCCTGCTGGGCGGGGTGAGCTATTGGCCCTACGGGGTGGAACAGCTCGCCGCCGCCTGCCGCGAGAACCATATCCCGCTGGCGCTGCTGCCCGGCGACGACCAGCCGGACGCGGAGCTGGCCGCGCTCTCCACCCTGCCCCGGGAGGCCTGCCACCGCCTCTGGCAGTACTGCGTCCACGGCGGGCCGGACAACGCCCTCGGCCTGCTCGGCTACGCCGCCACACTCATCGGCGAGGAGGCCGACTGGACCGAGCCCAAGCCCCTGCTGCGCGCCGGGATCTATTGGCCGGGGCGCGCCGCGCCGGGCCTGGACGATCTGCGCGCGGACTGGATCGAGGGCGCGCCGATCGCCGCCATCGTGTTCTACCGCGCGCTCATGCAGGCCGGGAACCTGGCGGCGGTGGACGCCCTGAACGAGGCCCTGCGGGCGCAAGGGGTCAACCCGCTGCCGCTTTACGCCGCCAGCCTCAAGGAGCCGGTCTCGGCCGAGACGCTGCGCCAAATCCTGGCCGAGGCGAAGCCCGGGATCGTGCTGAACGCGACGGGCTTCGCCGTCTCGAGCCC
>JAZGBC010000174.1:0-5740 GCA_036444495.1 Kiloniellales bacterium | reverse complement strand
CGCCGCGGGTCGTAACCCTTGGCCTTGGTCCAGCGCTCGGCGAACTCCTTGAGTTCCTGGTCCGGCTTGTCCGGCAGCGTGACCACGAGCTTGACGTACTGGTCGCCCTTGGTGCGGCTCTTGCGGTCGAGGACGCCCTTGCCCTTGAGCCGCAGGCTGGTCCCGCTGTTGGAGCCCGCGGGGATCTTCATGGAGACCTTGCCGTGCACCGTGGGCACGGTCACCGTGGCGCCCAAGACGGCTTCTTGGAGTGTGATCGGCAGCTCAAGGTGCACGTCGCTCTTGTCGCGCGTGAAGAAGGGGTGCGGCTCGATCTGCACCTCGACGTAGGCGTTGCCCGCCGGCCCGGCGCCTTTGGCCGCCGTACCCTGGCCTTTGAGGCGCAGGGTCTGGCCCTCCTCGGTGCCGGCGGGAATCTTGACGTTCAGCACCTTGCCGTCGGTCAGGCGAATGCGCTTTTTGGCGCCGATGGCGGCGTCCAGGAAGCCAATGGGCGCCTTGTAATGCACGTCGGCGCCGCGCTGTGGGCGGGCCTTGCGGCCGCGCGCGCCCTGCGCCCGTCCCCGGCCGCCGAAGAATTCGGAGATGATGTCCTCGATGTTGAGGTCCGCGCCGAAATCGCCTTTTCGGAACCTGCCAGCGCCGCCTTCGGTGAAGTCGCGGTAGGTTCCGCCGGCCCAGCCGGTTTCCTGGCCGCCGGCATCGATCCGGCCTTCGTCGTAGAGCTTGCGTTTTTTCGCGTCCCCCAGGATGCCGTAGGCCTGGGAGACCTCCTTGAACTGATGCTCGATCGTCTTGTTCCCGGGATTGACGTCCGGGTGCAGCTTCTTGGCGAGCTTGCGGTAGGCGCGCTTGACCTCGTCCCGGCTCGCGCTGCGGCCGACCCCGAGTAGCTTATAGGGATCCTTCACTGTGGTCCGAGTCGCCATCGACACGACAGCAGGCTACGGGGGCGCCCCACAAGGAACGCTCCCCGAAAGAAACAACGGGCCGCGCCGGCCCGGCGCGGATACGGCGCTACTGGATTTCCCAGGAGCCGTCGGGCTTGCGGCAGGCGATGCCGAAGGCATCCTGCTCTTGCCCGCCGACGACGACGGTCTGCTGGAACTCGCGGCAGTATTCGCCCGTGGCCCTGGTACCTTCCCGGGTCGGCGTAACCGTCCCGTAGTTCCCCGTGTTGGGGTTGTTCCAGGTAATGGTCTGACCGACCGGGGCGGTGGTGGCCTGGCTATAGGCTTGCTCGGCCTTCATGCGGTCGACCTCGTCCATGGACCGGCCGATCTCGCTGCCGATCAGGGCGCCGATCAGGACGCCGGCGGCGGTGGCGGCGAGCTGGCCCTTGCCGTGGCCGATCTGTGCGCCGAGCAGACCGCCTGCGGCGGCCCCACCCAGGGCGCCGACCGTCTGCTTGGTGCCGTATCGGCCATCCTGGCAGGCCGCGGTCAGGAACACGAGCGCCATGGCGGCGAGCACGGTCTTGACTCTCATGATCTATCGCCTCTCTCTCTTTAGGGTATGCGGACGCGCTACGGAGCTGGGTATTGCCCCTCAATATTCTACGAATTGATTAATAAATCCATCCCCGTTGTGACATGGAGCCTAAGGGGCGGGCAGCTCCTTGGTCCAGCCGGAATCTATTACATATTGATTTATATGCCATTTGTGGCCGCGATCATGGTTTACAAGTGGTTAATATCGGTGTCGCCTTGGCCACGTCCGCGGGGTGGAGGTTGGGCGGGGACTTTGCCCGCCCCGGGGCGGGGCGCTATGGTGCGGCCCCGCGGCCGAATCCGGGGGTTGCGAGGAGCGCCCGAGTCCAGATCATGTTCGACAAAACCCCGCCCGAGGACCCCATCGCCGCCTTTTCCGCCTGGCTCGAGGAGGCCGAGGCCAGCGAACCCCGGGACGCCAACGCCATGACCGTGGCCAGCCTGGGGGCGGACGGCATGCCGTCCGCGCGCATGGTCCTGCTCAAGGGCGTGGATGCGCGGGGCTTCGTCTTCTACACCAATTTCGAGAGCCGCAAGGGTGGCGAGCTTCTGGCCCACCCCAAGGCGGCGCTGCTGTTTTACTGGAAGTCGCTCGGCCGCCAGGTCCGCATCGAGGGCGAGGTGGAGGTGGTCAGCGACGAGGAGGCGGACGCCTACTTCCCCTCCCGGCCGCGCGCGGCGCGGATCGGCGCCTGGGCGAGCGACCAGTCGCGCCCGATGGAGGGCCGCTTTGCGCTGGAAAAGCGGGTCGCCGAATACGGCCTCAAATACGCCGTCGGCGAGGTCCCCCGGCCGCCCCACTGGTCCGGTTTCCGGGTGATACCGCGCGCGATCGAGTTCTGGCAGGAGGGCAGGTTCCGCCTGCACCAGCGGCTGGTCTACTATCGGGAGGGGGACGCTTGGCGCACGGAGCGGCTCTATCCCTGAACCGGATCGCCCCGGCTGGTCCGTATCGACGAGACTTGGTATGAGCGAAGAGGTCACAGGCCGGAGCGTGGATGCCGAGGCGGCGCGTCTCATGCGCCTGGCCACCTATGCCTCGGTCGGGGTTGCGGGGACCCTGATCCTGTTCAAGCTGGCGGCCTGGCTGGTCACCGATTCGGTCGCCCTGCTCTCCACGCTGATCGATTCGCTGCTCGACGTTGCGGCCTCCCTGGTCAACCTGCTGGCGGTGCGCCACGCCCTGGAGCCGCCGGACCGGGACCACCGCTTCGGCCACGGCAAGGCGGAGCCCCTGGCGGCGCTGGCCCAGTCGGCCTTCATCGCCGGTTCCGCCATTTTCCTCATCATCGAGGCGAGCCAGCGTTTCATCGAGCCGCGGGCCGTGCTGAACAGCGATGTGGGCATCGGCGTCATGGTCTTCGCCATCCTGGCCACCTTCGCGCTCACCCGGTTTCAGGCCTATGTGGTGCGCAAGACCGGCTCGATGGCGATCAAGGCCGATTCGCTCCACTACCTGGGCGACCTCCTGGTCAACGCCGCGGTGATCGTGGCCTTGCTGCTGGTCTCCGAGCTGGGCTGGACCATGGCCGACCCGCTGTTCGGCATCGCCATCGCCCTCTACATCCTGAAAATCGCCTGGAGCATTGCCCGGGGCGCTTTCGACATGCTGATGGACCGGGAGCTGCCCGAGGCGGAGCGCCGGCGCATCGCGGAGATCGCCGCCGCCCATCCCAGGGTCCTCGACACCCACGACCTGCGCACCCGCGCCTCGGGGCGGCGTACCTTCATCCAGATCCACATCGAGATGGACGGCGCGCTCAGCCTTTATGAGGCCCACGAAGTGGCCGATGAGGTGGAGGCCGCGCTACGCGAGGCCTATCCGGGCGCCGAGGTGATCATTCACCAGGATCCCCATGGCATCGAGGAGGAGCGGGCCAGCTTCGCCTGAGATTGGTCGGCGCGAGGCTGGCGGGGCCGCGCGATTCGGCTACAATCGCGCCATGACCGACGATCGCAAGACCCTGGTCCTGACCGGCGCGAGCCGGGGCATCGGCCACGCCACGGTGAAGCGCTTCAGCGACGAGGGCTGGCGCGTCATCACCTGCTCGCGCGAAGAGATCCCCGTGGAGTGTCAGCGCGATCCCAACTGGACCCATCACGTCACCGCCGATCTGGCCGATCCGGGAAGTGTCGAGGCCTTCATCACCGAAGGGAACGAGATCCTGGGCGAGACGCCGCTCAACGCGCTTGTCAACAACGCGGCTGTTTCGCCCAAGACGCCGTTCAAGGAACGCCTGGGCTGCCTCAACGGCGACGTGGCGACCTGGCGCGAGGTCTTCGAGCTCAACTTCTTCGCGCCCCTGGAGCTGGCGCGTGGTTTCGCCACCGCCCTGCGCCGGGGCGAGGGGGCCATCGTCAACATCACCTCCATCGCCGGGCATCAGATCCACCCCTTCGCCGGCTCGGCCTACTCCACCTCGAAGGCCGCCCTCTCGGCGCTGACGCGCGAGCTGGCGGTGGAATTGGCCGAGATCGGCGTGCGGGTCAACGCGGTGGCGCCCGGCGAGATCGAAACCGACATGGTGGGCGAGGAGTACGAGGCGCTCATCCCGCGCATTCCCATGCACCGCATGGGCCGGCCCGAGGAGGTGGCCTCGGCCGTATTCCAGCTCTGCGCGGACGATTTCGGCTACGTGACCGGTACCGAGATCTTCGTCACCGGCGGCCAGCATCTGTACTGAGCGCCGCGGCTGTTCAGCCGAGGCTTTCCTGCAGGGTCCGGAACCAGTCGAGGCGCTCGCGGGTCTGGACGATCTCGTGATCGAGGAAGCCGTCAAAATGCCCGGGCCCGCCGGCGTGGCGGCCGCGCAGTTCGGTCAGGCGCACGAGCTGCCGCTCGCAAATCTCGATCATCATTTCGGCCTGCAGGCGCTGCTCCTTGGGTTCGAGCAGGTGCAGGAAGCGCATCTTGAGCGCGATGATCAGCTTGTTGATATCGCTGACCGGCGCCCGCAGGCTGGAGGTCAGCAGGCGGGCCAACTCCTCCCGCCCGGCCACGGTGATGCTAAGCGGCGAGTCGGGATCCTCGCCGTCCACCGCTTCGATGAAGCCCTCGACCTTGAGCACCTCGATGGGCGCCCCAAGCAACTCCAGCGAGGGGCCGACGATGTGCCCGGCGAAGTGGCGCACCTCGCCGACCAGGCCGGCGTAGCCCATCTCGCCCGTGGCCAGGATGCCCAGCGCCAGCAGCCGGATGGCTTCGCTCGGGATTAGGGTGTTGTCGCGGTACATCGTGGGCGCGATCCTAAGACGATATTCGTAAACTAAGCAGAAAGAGATGGGCTGTCCAGGCGGCCCCGGTCCGCTTTCACCCGCGCGTTCACGAGATCGCCGGGTTGCCGATTTCCTGAAGCAGCTTGCGCAGGATCGCGACGGCGTATTGCTCGTAGTCGTCGGCCCGCATGACGAAGGCGTCGGAGCCGGTAATCAGGCGCCGCTCGAAATAGAGGTCCAGCGTCTTCACCTCGTTGAGGATGGCCAGGCCGTTGATGGTCACGCCGTAGGCGCGCGCCAGCGCGCGGGCCGCGGCGATCTTCTGGCCTGAATTGTTGCGTCCGTCGGCGGAGATATCGATAACCCTGCGCTCGCCCGAGATGGAGTTCGCGGCCAGGTAGGCGATGCCGAACCGGATCATGGAGGAGATCGAGGTGGCGCCCTCCGCGGTCAGGCGGGGCGCGGCCTCGATGCGCGCCGCCAGCGCCTCGGCGCCGGGGCCATCGCGCACCAGGGTCCAGGGCACCACGATCTCCTGCACGTCGGGCTTGGACCACTCGACCACCGCGACCGCGATGGTCTTGTGCTTGCCTGCCTGGATGGCGGCCAGCACCACCGGGTTGCGGAAGGCCTGGGCCAATCCGATCTTTTGCAGCTCGAACTCGCGGGCGTCCACGCTGTAGGAGCAGTCGATGGCCAGGACCAACTCCAGGTCCACCTGCCGCGAGCTCTGCGCGGCAGGCGCGCCGGTCAGGCCGAGACACAGGATCGATGCGAGAACGCTCCCGCGGCCCCAAGGCGGGCTGCGGCGCGCCACGGTTACCCTGGCGATAGGCCGCGCTGGCGTTCGTAGCGCCGGCGCAGGAGTTCGAGGGTGAACAGCAGCATCACCGAGACCAATACCAGGAGCGTGGCCACCGCGAGGATGGTCGGGCTGATCTGCTCGCGGATGCCGGCCCACATCTGGCGCGGGATGGTGCGCTGCTCGAACTTGGTCAGGAACAGCACCACCACGACCTCGTCGAAGGACGTGA
>JAZGBC010000173.1:0-2518 GCA_036444495.1 Kiloniellales bacterium | reverse complement strand
CCCATTGAGACGACGCGCACCTCCTCGCCGTACTTCTCGCCGAACAGCGCCAGCGCGCCGGCCTCGATGGCCTCGTCCGGAGTCATGAAGTGGGTCTCGACCGGGGCATTGACCCGGATGCGCTCGTTGACCTCGGCCTCGATGACCTGGAGGTCTTCGGAGCTTAGCGCCTTGGGGTGGCTGAAGTCGAAGCGCAGCCGGTCCGGCGCCACCAGCGAGCCCTTCTGCGTCACGTGATCGCCCAGGCGGCGGCGCAACGCCTCGTGCAGCAGGTGGGTGCCGGAATGATGCGCGCGCAATGCCGTACGCCGCGCAGCCTCCACCTTCATTTCCACCGCATCGCCCACGGCGATCTTGCCCTGGCTGATCTTGCCGTAGTGCACGACGAGGGCGCCCAGCTTCTTCTGGGTATCGCTCACCTGGACCTCGCCGCCCTCGGCCGTGGACAGCAGGCCGCTATCGCCGATCTGGCCGCCCGACTCGCCGTAGAATGGGGTCTGGTTCGTGATGATCTGGACGTCCTGTCCCACCTCCGCCGCCTTGACCGGCTTGCCGTCCGTCACGATGGCCAGCACCTGGCCCTCGGCCACCTCGGTGTCGTAGCCGAGAAACTCGCTGGCGCCCAATTCGTCGCGCAGCTCGAACCAGAGCGTCTCGGTCTCGGCCTCGCCCGAGCCCGCCCAGGCAGCGCGCGCGGTCTCGCGCTGGCGCTCCATGGCCGCGTCGAAGCCGGCCTGATCCACGGCGCGCCCCTGGCCGCGCAGGATGTCCTGGGTCAGATCGAGCGGGAAGCCGTAGGTGTCGTAGAGCTTGAAGGCGACCTCGCCGTCGAGCGCCTGGCCCTCGCCCAGCTTGTCCGTCGCCTCTTCGAGCAGCTTCAGGCCGCGGTCGAGGGTCTGGTTGAAGCGCCCCTCCTCCAGCTTGAGGGTCTCGGTCATGAGCGCCTCGGCGCGGACCAGCTCGGGGAAGGCCTGGCCCATGGTGGAAACCAGCGTGGGCACCAGGCGCCAGATCATGGTGTCCTTGACGCCCAGTTTGTGCACGTGGCGCATGGCACGGCGCATGATCCGGCGCAGCACATAACCGCGGCCCTCGTTCGACGGCAGCACCCCGTCCGCAATCAGGAAGGCGGTGGCGCGCAGATGATCGGCAATCACCCGGTGCGAAACGGCATGCTTGCCGTCGGGCGGCTTGTTCGATGCCTCGGCGGAGGCCTCGATGATGTTGCGCAGCAGATCGATGGCGTAGTTGTCGTGGGTGCCCATGAGCACGGCGGCGACGCGCTCCAGGCCCATGCCGGTGTCGATCGAGGGCTTGGGCAGGGGCTCGCGCTTGCCCGGCTCGAGCTGATCGAACTGCATGAAGACCAGGTTCCAGATCTCGATGAAGCGGTCGCCCTCCTCGTCCGGACTGCCGGGCGGGCCGCCGGGGATATTGGGACCGTGGTCGAAGAAGATTTCCGAGCAGGGCCCGCAGGGTCCCGTGTCGCCCATCTGCCAGAAGTTGTCCGAGGTGGGGATGCGGATGATCCGGTCCTCGGGCAGGCCGGCGATCTTGGCCCAAAGCCCGGCCGCCTCGTCGTCCTCGGCATAGACCGTGATCAGCAGGCGATCCTTGGGCAGGCCGTATTCCCTGGTCACCAGGTTCCAGGCCAGCTCTATAGCCAGGTCCTTGAAGTAGTCGCCGAAGGAGAAGTTGCCCAGCATCTCGAAGAAGGTGTGGTGCCGGGCGGTGTAGCCCACGTTCTCCAGATCGTTGTGCTTGCCGCCGGCGCGCACGCACTTCTGCGAGGTGACGGCGCGCTTGCAGGCCCGGGTCTCGTTACCCGTGAAGACGTTCTTGAACTGCACCATCCCCGAGTTGGTGAAGAGCAGCGTGGGGTCGTTGCGCGGCACGAGCGGGCCGGAGGGCACGATCTCGTGACCGTGCTTGGCGAAGTACTCCAGGAAGGAGCTGCGGATTTCGTTGCCGCTGGTCATGGTGCCTATGTAGTTGTCCGCGCTCTGCCCGCAAATTGGAGCGGTTCAAAAGTGTTCTGCAATCCCTTCGGACTCTTGGCCGGGGCCTTGTAGCCTGCCGCAGGAAGCCTGTCCAGCAAACCACGGCGCGCCTTGATCGCTATAATCATGACATCCGCCCCGCGCTGGCAAGGCCGGGCCGTCCGGGGTTTAATACCAAAGGTCCTTGATATAACGATCCTTTTACTTCCTATCGGCAAGCTTCACGAAATGAGCCACCCCTTCACCCATTTCGGCGCGGCGCCATGACGCTGGCCCGGCTTACCAGCTTGACCGGTGCCGTCTGGGGCCTGCTGCTCGGGGGCCTGGCCGCCTACCAGGCCATGGCGCTCGCCGCGGGGGTCTCCTGGCTCTATCTCTTCGGCGATTCCCCCTGGCCGGCGGCGGCCGGTCCGGCGATCCTCGCCCTGGGCGGGCTCGTCTTCGCCGCGGTGCTGACCGGCTGCAGCCTGGCGGGCGCACGCCTGGGCCGGCGCGCCGAGGCGGCCGGCGCAACCGAG
>JAZGBC010000172.1:0-2050 GCA_036444495.1 Kiloniellales bacterium | reverse complement strand
GCCGCCGGCATGGTGGTGATGGGCGGGATCCTGGCGCTCAGCCTGGGCGGCATGGCGCACATCGACGAGCGCCGCGAAGCGGCGTTGGGCGCCGCCTGGGGCCCGGTCAAGCTGACCACCAGCGTGGTGCCCTTCGCCGCGATCGCGAGCGGGCGCGCCGAGCTCGACTGGAAGGGCATCGGCTGGTGGCGCCCGGCTGGCGCGCTCGCCCTCTACGCCGCCCTCCTCCACGCCCATGAATGGATCGCCGGGGTGCCGGCGATAGCGGGGTGAATTGGGCGTCCATCAATTAGTGCGGATCTTGCCATTAGGTGTCGATCAGATGCCGCCCGCGCCCCGCTGCGGGAGTGCGAAGACGTGACCGATTCGGCCCCGGTTACTTGCCCGGTGTCTTGAAGATAAAGAACAGGTTGTTCGCCCGCGAGAACCCCAGAATGAAGAAGTGGTCGTACTGGTAGGTGGACCAGCTGGAGATCGCGTCATCCTTGCGCAACCGCACGGACCACAGATAGTCGGCTCCGGGCTTGAGCGGCCGGGTTACTTGATATTTGGCCTCCGAGAGGCCCTCCACGTAATCCGCGATGACGCCCTGGAGCAACCCCTCATGGCGGCCGTCCGCGCTCTGGTAACGGATCGCTTCGTAAAGGATGACGTCGTAGGTCACGCCCGCCTTGTTCGAAGCGGACCATTTCAGCGTGGGCTGCAGGCTTTTGGCGCGGGGGAACCCCAGTTGACGTATCTCCGGATCGAGCGGTTCGACGCCCCGATACCGCTCGCCACAGGCCATCTTCCAGACCTTGTTGCAGATATGCGCGAAACGGCGAGCGCCGCCGGTCGGCTCTTCCTCGATCTCCATCAGGCCTTTCACCGGCCGACCGTCGAGCCCGGAAATTTGTTTCGTCAAGGCTACGGCCGCCTCGTCGAAGTCGTCGCGGACCGCGATCTCGTATCTGTTTGAAGCGAACGTTAAATCCAGCGTCCCGATGTAAACCGCGGGCACCCCCGCTTCGGGGACCGAGAAACGGCTCCGTATCGCTCCCGACAGGCTACTGACGCCCGAGGTCCAGTCGAAGCCGGCGATCATGTACCTGCCCGCTGCCAGGTTCCAGACAAACGTTCCGTCCTTTTCAAGGTCGTGAAAGAGCGGCTTCGACGTGGCTTCTTCAAGCACGATCAACCGGAATTGGCCGGAGGTTACTTCGATGAACCCGCCGGCGCGCCACTTGGCCGGGGCGCCGTTCTCGACCACGGTGATCTTGCCGAAAACCGCGGTCTGCCCGGGGGCCGGGGCCTTGATGTTCGGAAGTGTCGGGCCCACGCATCCGGCCAGGGCCAGGAGGACGAGCGACGCGAGGCACAAGCGCAGCGCCGCGGCGCTGCCAATTCGCAAGCCGGGAGATTCAATCGGAATTTGCAACGCTCTCGTTCTCATTTCGCGTAATAGCCGGGATTTCCCAGATAGCACCTCAAGCTAGCCGAAAAACGGTAACACATTCGGCTGTCCCAGGCGATTCAGGCCTTGGTATTAGCAATAGCAATCTCCTCGGGTTGTTGGCTGATCTTGCGATTGAACGGCCGTTGCGCCGCCAACCTCGTTCTGGGGAGGGCACACTTCGACACTCACGAGGCGTAGCTCCTCCGCCGGGAGGCCCGTCACGGCGGCAAAGGGGCCGCCCTCAATCGCTCTTCGCGGCGCGGGCGCGGAGCGCGTAGGGGAGCAGGAACACGAAGCAGGCGGCCAGGAAGAACAGGCTGCCCAGGAGCCCGAGCGCGTCGCCGGCGCGCAGGCTGGCGCCGATGAAGAACAGCGCCGAGACCACGAACAGCCACCAGCCGGCCAGGTTGATCCGGTGTTCCTTGCGCTGATCCATGTCCCCCGCCTCCCGTGCTGGCCTGGTCGAGCGTGCGCCCGCGCTCACCCGCCCTTCTGGCGGTTCAGCAGCCGCAGCCTGAGCGCGTTGAGCTTGATGAAGCCCTCGGCGTCGCGCTGGTCGTAGACCGTGTCCTCCTCGAAGGTGACGTGCTCGAGGCTGTAGAGCGACTCGGGCGA
>JAZGBC010000171.1:0-6297 GCA_036444495.1 Kiloniellales bacterium | reverse complement strand
AGCCGCGCGGTCACGGTCTCGACCACGGCCTCCGGCGTGATTCCGAAATGCTTGTAGAGATCCGCTAGCGGTGCCGAGGCGCCAAAGCCCTGCATGCCGACGAAAGCGCCGTCGGGCCCGAGCCAGGTGTCCCAGCCGAACGGCACCGCGGCCTCGATCGCCACCCGCAGGCTGCCCGGACCCAGCACCTCGTCGCGGTAGTGGGCCGGTTGCGCCTGGAAGAGCTCCCAGCAGGGCATGGAGACCACCGCCGCCGAGATGCCCCGCTCGGCCAGTATGCCTTGCGCCTTCAGCGCGATTTCCACCTCCGAGCCGGTGGCGATCAGGGTCACCTGGCGCGTGTTTTGCGCCGGCGCCAGGATATAGGCGCCGTGGGCGCTCAGGTTCTCATCGCTATGCTCGGCGCGCAGCGTGGGCAGCCCCTGGCGGCTGAGCGCCAGGACCGAAGGGCCGTCCCGCCGCTCCAGCGCCAGCTCCCAGGCCTCCGCCGTTTCGATGGTATCGGCCGGGCGGAAGACGTGCAGGTTCGGGATGGCGCGCAGCGCCGCCAGATGTTCCACCGGCTGGTGCGTGGGCCCGTCCTCGCCCAGGCCGATGGAATCGTGGGTCATGACATAGATCACGCGCTGGTTCATGAGAGCGGAGAGGCGGATCGACGGGCGGCAGTAATCGGTGAAGACCAGGAAGGTGCCAGCGTAGGGGATCAACCCGCCGTGCAACGCCATGCCGTTCATGGCCGCGGCCATGGCGTGCTCGCGCACGCCGTAATGGATGTAGCTGCCGGAGAAATCCTCGGCGCTGACAGCGGTCTGGTTCGCGGCCCGGGTGTTGTTGGAGCCGGTCAGATCCGCCGAGCCGCCGATCAGCTCCGGCACCTGGGGGCAGAGCGCATTGAGCACCCGCTGCGAGGAGACGCGGGTGGCGATCTTGGGCGCTTCCTCGACGGCCTCGCGCTTGACGTGGGCGAGTGTGGCGCGCCAGCCGGCGGGCAGCTCGCCGGCCATCTGCCGCTCGAAGGTGTGCCGCTGTGCCTCCCCGAGCGCGGCAAAGCATTCGTCCCAGGCCTGGGATTCGGCCGCCCCACGCGCCCCCGCCGCGCGCCAGGCGGCCAGAATCGCCTCGGGGATCTCGAAGGGCGGATGGGGCCAGCCCAGCTTCTCGCGCGCGCCGGCCACCTCTTCTTCGCCGAGCGGGGAGCCGTGCGACTTGGAGCTGTTCGCCTTGGTCGGCGCGCCATGGCCGATCTCCGTGCGGCAGGCTATGAGCGAGGGGCGGTCGCTCTCCTGCGCGGCGGCAAGCGCCGCGGCGACCGCTTCGGGATCGTGGCCGTCGACCGCCTGGGCCGCCCAGCCGCAGGCCTCGAAACGCTTGATCTGGTCGTCGGAGACGGTGAGCGAGGTGCGCCCGTCGATGGAAATCCCGTTGTCGTCGAACAGGACGATCAGTTTGGAAAGCTTCAGGTGCCCGGCGAGCGAGGCGGCCTCGTGGCTGATGCCTTCCATCAGGTCGCCGTCGCCGGCGATCACATAGGTCGTGTGATCGACGATCTTGTCCCCGTAGCGCGCCTCCAGCAGGCGCTCGGCCAGCGCCATGCCGACGGCGTTGCCCAGTCCCTGGCCCAGGGGGCCGGTGGTTGTTTCCACCCCGGCGGTGTGGCCGTACTCCGGGTGGCCGGCGGTGCGGCTGCCCAGATGGCGGAAGTTCTTCAGCTCCTCCAGCGTGACATCCTCGTAGCCGGTCAGATAGAGCAGTCCGTAGAGCAGCATGGAGCCGTGCCCGGCCGAGAGCACGAAGCGGTCCCGGTCGGGCCAGTCGGGGCGCGCCGGGTCGAACTTGAGGAAGCGGGTGAAGAGCACCGTGGCCACATCGGCCATGCCCATGGGCATGCCGGGGTGGCCGGAATTGGCGCGCTGCACCGCGTCCATGGCCAGCGCGCGCAGCGCATTGGCCATGTCGTTATGGGGGACTGCGGATTCGTCAGGGGCGGCTTTGGCGCCGGATTTTGAGACGGATGACGGCGCTGTGTCCATCGTGGGGGTCCACCTGAACTCGGGGGAGGGGACGTGCCGCAGCTTGCGCGGGTGAACTTTGTTTCGCGCGCAAAATGCCGTCGCCGGACCCGGGCGTCAACCGGCATGTGGTGCCGGGCCATCAAGAAGCCGCCGTAAAGGATTTCCTGCGGCGGTTGACCGCCGCTTGGCCCCGCGCGTATTCTTTCCCGTTCGTGCCGGGGGAGTGCCGGAAAGTCGGGAAAATTGGCCCGAAGCGGGATCAACGGCAGAAAGAAAAAGCCATGGCCCAGCTGACTCAAGCCGCGAAAAGATTACAAACCGCCCTGGACCGTCTGGAGCAGGTGGTGGAGTCGCGCGCCGAGGGCGCGGACGAATCGGAACTGCGCAGCGCGCTTGCCGCGGCGCGCAAGGAGAACGTGGCCTTGCAGGGCGTTGCCGACACTGTGGTGGCGCGCCTGGATTCGACTATTGGACGCTTGAAAGAAACCTTGGAGGCCTGACCCGTGGCGCGCATTTCACTGAGCATCAACGACCGCAGCTACGACATGAGCTGCGAGGATGGGCAGGAGGAGCATCTGCAGAAGCTGGCCGAGCATATCGACGAGCGGGTGCGGGAGATGGCCGGCTCGGTCGGGCCGGTGGGCGAGCCCCGCCTGCTGGTCATGGCCAGCCTGGTGATTACCGACGAGCTCCATAGCGCCTACCGGGAGATCCACGCCCTCAAGGAAGGCGCCGAGGGCGCGGGGGCCGAGGGCAACGGCGAGATGACTTCGGCCTTGGAGAGCTGCGCGGGGCGCATCGAGGCCCTTGCCGCCCGCTTTGAGGGGGTATAGGCCCCTGGATTCCCGGCGGCGGATGCCCTGGATGGGCTCTTTTAGATAGGTTATTAAGGCGTCGCGTTTTACCATTGCATCGGACGGTGCTGCGGGGTGCGTTAGGTCGTTCATTCCCTGGGGCCAATATCTACCTATAGGGAGCTGTCCCTGCCGGGACCGTGGTTCCGGTATATGGCGCCCACCTGCGTAAGCAGGCCGCAGAGGAAGTTCATGGCCGACGGCCATCGCGGCACCGTCCACTTTCTTTGCCTGGAACCGCGTGGCGGCCCCGCCCGCCCGCGCCGTCCGGCCGGGGATCGGGAATGAAGGGTGCCGGCGGCGCAGGACTCGACGCGCAGAAAGAGGCTCTCCGCAAATCAGCCAAGCGCCGGCGTGCCGAGGCGGCCGGCGGCGCCGACGCGGCGGCGGCGGCGCGCGGTCTGCGGGCTCGGGTTCTCGGCGCGATGGCCTTTCCCCAGGACTGCGTGGTTTCCGCCTACTGGCCAATCGGCAGCGAGATCGACACGCGGCCCTTGATGCAGCACCTGCACGAGGCCGGACACGCGCTCTGCCTGCCGGTGGTGACGGGCCCGGGCGCGCCGCTCGTCTTCCGCGCCTGGCAGCCCGGCGATCCGCTGGGGGCCGCGGGCTTCGGCACCCAGGTGCCCGGGGCGGACAAGGCGGAGCGAAGTCCGCGCGTACTGCTGGTGCCGCTCTTGGCCTTCGACCGGGACGGCTATCGACTGGGCTATGGCGGCGGCTTTTACGACCGCACGCTGGCCAAGTTGCGCGGGACGCAAGAGATTACAGCGGTGGGGATCGCCTACGGCGCCCAGGAGGTGGCCGCGGTGCCGCGTCACGAGGGCGACCAGCGGCTCGACTGGATCGTGACCGAGTCCGAGGCGATACTGGTGCAATAGATGGATCGGATCTGGGATCGGATGAGCCGCCCATGAGGCTTTTGTTCTGTGGAGATATCGTCGGCCGGCCCGGGCGCGAGGCGCTCGCGGACCAGTTGCCGCGCCTGCGCCAGGAGCTCGGCCTGGATTTCGTCATCGCCAACGGCGAGAACGCGGCCGGCGGTTTCGGCATCACCGAGAAGACCGCCAAGGAGATCTTCGAGGCCGGCGTCGATGTCATCAGCGGCGGCAACCACATCTGGGACCAGCGCGAGGCGGTCGGCGTAATCGACCGCGAGCCGCGCATCCTGCGGCCGCAGAACTACCCCAAGGGCACGCCCGGGCGCGGCATCGGCGTGTTCGACGCCGGCCGAGGCGGCAAGGTCCTGGTGCTCAACGTCATGGGCCGGCTGTTCATGGACGCGCTCGACGATCCCTTCGCCTGCGTCGAGCGGGAGCTGGCCGCCCACCGCCTGGGCGGTACGGTGCAGGCCATCGTGGTCGATATGCACGCGGAGGCCACGAGCGAGAAGATGGCCATGGGCCACTTCGTCGACGGGCGGGTCTCGCTCTGCGTCGGCACCCATACCCATGTGCCCACCGCCGACACCATGATCCTGCCCGGCGGCACCGCCTATCAGACCGACGCCGGCATGTGCGGCGACTACGATTCGGTCATCGGCATGGATAAGACGGTCCCCCTCCAGCGCTTCACGCGCAAGCTGCCCACCGCGCGCCTCTCGGCGGCCAAGGGCGAGGGCACGCTCTGCGCCGTCTTCGTCGAGACCGACAAGGCCACGGGCCTGGCGGTGAAAGTGGCGCCGGTACGCGCCGGCGGATGCCTGAGCGCCACCGGACCGGACTAAAAGGCTTCGGGCAAAAAAAATGCGGCCGCCAGGGCCCGCTCATCCGCATGGGGTAGCCGATCTGGCCTGGGCCTAGCCCTTGTGCGTGATCGACAGGAAACGCGCCACTTCGCCGTTCAGGGTCTCGGTCTGGGCGGTGATGGCCTGGGCGATCTCCAGGGTGTTCTGGATATTTGGCGTCTCGCCGTCGGCGGCCTCGATCAGGGCGTCCAGGGCCGCCTGCCCGCTCTTGCCGGCAAATTCGGCGACAAGTTGCGCCGCCTTTTCCTGGCAGCGGGCGACCTCCGCCTCATCGGCGACGGCCTCGTCAGGCAGTTCCAACTGGGGAATGTTGCTCGGCGGTGACATCTTGCTAACAGGTGGTTCGTCTCGGTCCTTACCCGCCGATATTGGGCCACGGGCTTTAAAACAGCGTTAAGAATTGGCGGGATCAGCCGGAATTTGGGGTCTGGGGGGTTGGATGGCCGCGAAATCCTGCTAGAAGGCGCCGCAATATCGCCATATTGGCGCTTTATGCCAAACCCTTGGTGCGGTCTCGCGTCGTCCCAGAATGGGGGCGTGTGTGCCCACAAGATATGGTAGGCTTTTCTCGGGACACCCCTGTATCTAGGATCGGCGGGTCATGGCGGGCCATTCCCAATTCAAGAACATCATGTACCGCAAGGGCGCGCAGGATAAGAAGCGCGCCAAGATCTTCGCCAGGCTGATTCGCGAAATCACGGTGGCGGCCAAATCCGGCCTGCCCGAGGTGGACAAGAACCCGCGGCTGCGCGCGGCCGTCTCGGCGGCGCGGGCGGCGAATATGCCCAAGGACAACGTCGACCGCGCCATCAAGCGGGTCGCGGGCGGCGAGGACAACGCCTCCTACGAGGAGATCCGCTACGAGGGCTATGGCCCGGGCGGCGTGGCGCTGATCGTCGAGGCGCTGACCGACAACCGCAACCGCACCGCCTCGGAGGTGCGCTCGGCCTTTACCAAGTACGGCGGCACCCTGGGCGAGACCAACAGCGTGTCCTTCCTGTTCGACCGTGTGGGGCTGATCGTCTTCGATGCCGGAGTGGGCACGCCCGAGGAGGTCTTCGACGCGGCGGTGGATGCGGGCGCCGGCAACGTGGAGAGCAAGGACGAGGGGCACGAGGTCATCTGCGAGCCTGACGAGTTCAACTCTGTGCGCGACGCGCTGGCGGAGCGCTTCGGCGATCCGCGCGAGGCGCGCCTGAGCTGGAAACCGCAGTCCACTGTGGAAGTGGACCAGGCCCAGGCCGAATCGCTGATCCGGCTGCTCGATGCCCTGGACGACAGCGACGACGTCCAGCAGGTTTCGGCCAACTTCAACATCGCCGACGAGGTCATGGCCCGCTTGACGGCCTGAACCGGCGCCTGGGGGCGCGCGAGAGAACCGGCGCCTGGGGGCGCGAGAGAGAACCGGCGCCTGGGGGCGCGAGAGAAACCGGCGCCTGAGGGCGCGAGAGAAACCGGCGCCTGAGGGCGCGAGAGAAAAGAAACGGGAGACCATGCGCGTTATCGGACTCGATCCTGGCCTGCGGCGGACCGGCTGGGGCGTCATCGAAGCCGAGGGCAACCGCCTGCGGCACGTGGCCCACGGCGTGGTGACCTCCGATGCCGGCCGGGACCTGGCCGCGCGCCTGGTGCAGCTTTACGAGGGCATCGGCGAGGTGCTCGCGCGCCAGGAGCCGGAGGAGGC
>JAZGBC010000170.1:0-9164 GCA_036444495.1 Kiloniellales bacterium | reverse complement strand
TCCTGGCCGCCGGCCTCCTCGCCGGAAGCCCAGCCCTGGCCCACGATGGGCGCCATGCCGGGTCTTCGGGCTACCGAATCGTCTTCGATGCAAGACACGGCCTGACCTATTTCTCGGGCCAAAAGACGCGCCGTGATCAGGGGGTGCGCCACGGCCACCGCTACACCCACAAGTTCCGCCACCATCACCAGAAATCACGGCACGACCGGCGCGCGTGGCGCCAAATCCAGCGGCATCATCACCTGCGCTACGATTACCGCAGGCCCGTCGGCTTCCGGGCGGGCGGCCGCTACGTCATCAAGCACCGTTAGGCGTGGTGCCCCTTACGGCAATACATAGCCCGGCCGTTTCATTACAACTTAAGAGAGTTTATACTAGAAATAATACAACTCGTATAACCGGAGGAGTGAACTTAAACGCGCCGAATGTCACAAATTTCGCCCATACGGATTCACAAATTTCGACCATACGGGCTCACAAAAAGGGAAAAATATCGCCACGCGGCAGCCTGCTCGCTACCCCGCAAGAGCGATCTCTGCTAGGATGCCACGCAACACGCGCCGAGGGAGTTGCGGACATCCCGTGCATTCTAGAATCGGCGTATTTTAGTGGCGATTTCCGAGCTGCTACCCGTTACGCCTGGTAGCGCCGGAGCGCCCTCAGCCGTGAAAAGGGAGGCCATCAAATGTGGTTCAAATTGGGGAAACGGGCCGCCTTCTGGCTCAGTCTGGCCATCCTGGCCTATGCCTGGGGAGCCTCGCCGGCCCAGGCCATCTCCTGGGAAGGGGAACGGGCCGCCGCGATCAAGGCCTACCAGAGCGGTAACTATGCCGCCGCCGCCGACCGCTTGTCCGCCGCACTTCAGATCGCCGAGCGCTTCGGCCCCAGGGACCTGCGCCTGCCAGCCACGCTCAACGACCTGGGCCTCACCTACTTCCGCCTGGGACGCTACGACGAGGCCGAGCCGCTGCACCGGCGCGCCGTGGAACTGCGCGAGAGCACACTCGGCGCCGAGCACCCGGACGTGGCCGCCAGCCTCAACGACCTGGCCTTCCTCCTGGTAGTGCAGGGCCGCTATGCCGAGGCCGAGCCCCTGCACCAGCGGGCGCTGGCGATTCGCGAAAAGAGCTTTGGGCCCGAAGACCCGGCCGTAGCGGGCAGCTTGAACAACATCGCCTCGCTCTACCTGGAGCAGGAGCGCTACGCCGAGGCCGAGAAGCTGTACGAGCGGGCCCTGGGCATCGTGACCGACAAGCTGGGGCCGGGGCATTCCTATACGGTGGCCAGCCAGAACAACCTGGCCGCGCTCTACGACGAACAGGGCCGCCTGGCCGAGGCCGAGGCGCTCTACCAGAAGGCGTTGGGCGCGGCGGAAAAAAACCTGGGCCCGAGCCATCCCCAGGTCGCCGCGAGCCTCAACAACCTGGCGCTGCATTACGACCAGCAGGGCAAATTCGATAAGGCCGAGCCGCTTTACCGCCAGGCGCTGGGCATCGCGCGCAAGACCCTGGGGCCGGAGCACCCGGACGTGGCGGCGAGCCTGGAGCACCTGGCCGTGCTCTATACCGGCCGGAATGACTTCAAGGAGGCCGAAAGCCTGCATAAGCAGTCGCTCGCCATCCGCCGCAAGACGCTCGGGGCGGAACACCCCCTGGTGGCCCAGGGCCTGTACCGCTACGCCGATCTCCTGATCAAGATGGGCCGCTTGGCCGAGGCCAAGCAGACCCAGTTTCTGGCCGCCGCCATCCGCAAGCGCAACCTGGAGGTCAACCTGGCCCAGCCCATGACCCAGGATTCCAGCGACCCGAAGCGCCGCGCGGTCCACAAGCTGAAGACCAAGAACTAGGGTCTGTGGACAATTACGTGTCATCCCGTACGCGGCTTTTCTACAAACATGTCCTCGCGAAAGCGGGGATCAAGATTTGAAAAGAAAAGTCAGCGATCCGGGATCCAGGGGAATAGGGGGACACAATAATATTGTGTCCCCCTAATTTCCACAGAACCTAGAGCCTGGGGACGATCCATCGTCACCCTGCGCCCCGCTCATCGCTAATCCTCTGCCCCTTCCCGGCCGGACGGCGGATTAGATGGCAGGTAGTACCTTTAAGTAACAGTGACCCATATTACGATCCGGACGCGTAAAACACGCGAATATCCCCAAGGATTCCAGGCAATAACCGAATATCTTCCTGGATATAAAAGTAACTTGCTGATTTCTATGGTTTAACATTCCTTAATATCTAAAATTTTAGATAAATTACACTTAATTATTACTCTATTTTTCTTGATACCACCCGTTAACAATTCGTAAACTAACAGGGACGTTGCGAGAGCGAATCGGCCAGAAAGCCCCTGTCGCTTATGCGGCGCTCTGCTCTAGGGCTTTCTTGGCACAAGGGAAACAACAACCGCCAAGTAGGCACGACCATGCAAATCTCCGGAAAGTATCCAGGCGGGCTGGCCCGGCGCCTTCGGCGCTTTTGGGTGGCCGGCTGCGCCATCGTCATCTTCGGGGGGAGTTTGCCGTGGGCCGGCCAGGCCACTGCCGAGGTGAACGGCATCGATGTTCAGCGCGAAGTCGAATGCCTGGCCCTGACCATCTATTTCGAGGCGCGCGGCGAGTCCGCCAAAGGCAAGCTCGCGGTCGGTCACGTCGTCATGAACCGGGCGGCCGATCCAGGGTTTCCCGGGCAAATCTGCGAAGTGGTCAAACAGGGCGGCGAGCAGTTCCGCTATCGTTGCCAGTTCACCTGGTGGTGCGACGGCCTGAGCGACCAGCCGGCCGAGTGGCAGGCCTGGGAAGCCAGCAAGGCGCTGGCGCGCAGAATCTATTGGAACTATTCCTCGGATCCGACGGGTGGGGCCCTCTGGTATCACGCCGATTATGTGCGTCCGCCGTGGCACAACAGCCTGTCGCGGGGGCCCAAGATCGGCCGGCATATCTTCTATGTCGCGCCTAGCAGCCTGGGTGATAAACAGCCGCCGGGCCCTCTCGGGCCGGGGGTGCACGCCGGCACGGCCTTCGACAACTGAGCGGGCCCAATACCACACCCGCCACCCGTCATCCCGGAAGCCGGTTTGCCTTAAATCTTTGATTTAATCTGGCAAACCGAGCTATCCGGGATCTAGAGGCAGGGGAAATTAGGGGGACACAATATTATTGTGTCCCCCTAATTTCCTAGATCCCGGATCGCTGGCTTTTCTGACCAAATCTTGATCCCCGCCTTCGCGGGGGCATGTTTGGATAAAAGCCGCGTCCGGGATGACAATGAATGGCGATTGGTACTAGAGACCGGAGATCTTGTCGCGCAGGATCTGGGTCAGGGCATCCACGTCGCCGCCGTTTCGCTTGAGCACGGCGTTGTATTCCGAGCGCAGGGTCACGGCGATGCTGATCCCCTCGGCTACCACATCGACGATCTTGAAGACGCCATCACGCCGGCGGACGCGCCAGTTGATCTGGATCGACTCCTCCTCGCCGCGGCCGAGCTTGCTGGCGACGCTGAAGTAATCGGGGTTCTTGGCGAAGGGCCGCACCAGGCCGACCAGGATTCTTTCGCCCTCGATCTTGGCGAAAGCCGGGAGAAAGCGGTGAACGACCAGGTCCTCCAGAACCGTGGTGAAGGCCTGCCGCTGCGCCTCGCTCGCGCGGCGCCAATAGCGCCCGAGCACGAAGCGGCTGATCGCCGGGATGTCGAAACCCTCGTTGACCAGCAAGCGAAAGCGCCGCTTCTGCTCCTCATCGGAAATGCCGGCTTCGGTCAGCTGGTCGATGGCGCGCTCGGTCAGCTCGGACAGGAACTGGCCGGCTTCGGGCGCCGCCCGGGCCGGCGCCACCGCGGCGAGCAAGGCGGAAATCAGGAGCGCCGCCAGACAGAAGCCCCTGACATCGACCCGGCCCATGAAAATCAAGCCCGCGCGGCACATTCGAAAAACTCCCCCCAGTCCAACCCACCCTTACGAGGCTGCGTCTTGCGACTCTGTCCCATAAACCTGCATTGGCTTGCCGCGCTAGTCAATCCGGCAACCGCAACGCATCGCCGGCCGCCCGCAAAGCCTGCACTCGCCCGGGGCTTCGATTCGCGCCCGCTTTGCGCTATCTTATGGCACCTAGGGAAGGACGAGGCGAATCATGGTCGGCAAGAAAGCGCTCGACCCGGTGCTGGAGCGCCTGATTACCGCCTGGCACGACGCGGAGGCGATCCGCGACATGCCGGAGCTCTTCTCCGAGGATAAGCTGGCGCAGATCGCCAGCGCGGCCATGGCGGCGATCGAAGAGGCCTGGGTGGCACTGGGCCACAGCAAGCGGGAACTGGAAGTTGCCTACAAGCGCCTGCGCACGGCGGGCCGGCTGGAAAACTGGGCCGGCAAGAAGCACGTCACGCTGGAATAGGCGCGGGTCTTCAGGAGCTTAGGCGAAGCGAAGGAAAGGGCGCGGCGCGATGGCTGATCTCGGTCCGATCCTATACCTTCTCCTGGCGCTGCTGCTCTGGCTGTTCCGGCGCGAGGTGCGGGGCCAGACCCTGGACGCGCTGCTGCGCCGCAGCCAGGACGAGCACCACCGGGTCCATCGGCTGCTCGCCAGGCACCCGCGCGGCGGCGCCTGGGCCGAGCACAAGGCCTGGATGGCTGATACCAAGTCTCGCTGATAATGACCCGTAGAGACGGCTTCCCGAGGCTTTCGGCCAGGAGCGCGTGGCGCGGCGATGTGGGGCATCGGAAGCCATGCGCGACGCCGTCCGAAAGTCTTGGGAAGCCGCCGTTCCGGTCGCGTGGGCGAACCGCCGGAGGGCGTCGGAAAGCCTTGCCGATGTCCCGCATCGCCCGCGGCTTCCCTCCTGCCCGGCGGATCGCCCGCACGATCTCTATGGGTCATTATCAGCGAGATTTGGTATGAGGAGCGCTGAGCCTGGAGGCCGTAACCGGCCGGGGCTCTTGGAAGACTACCGGTGACCGAGTGGCGGGCTCAGCTTGTGGTGCGGCCGGTCGAGAAGTTGCTTAGCGCATCCGCGCGGCTAACCGCTCGTCTTTGTCACCGCGTTCCGCGCGACGGGTTTTTTATTGCCTGAAATCGGCTCGACCACACCGGCGTCCCCAACCAATTCAAGGCGAAGCTGCCCACCAAGCGCCGTCGCGGCGCGGTCCATCGTGTGGAGTGTTACAGACGTGTTGGCTGGATCGAGTAACCGGTCCAACGCTGACCGGCTCGTACGCATTCTTCGAGCCATCTCGACCTTACTGATGTTCTTGTCTTTCATCTCCTGGGTTATTTTCCAAGCGAGAACGCGCTTGAGAGCAATGGCGGTGGTCTGCGCAAGCGTACCTTCTTCCGCCAGGAAAGCGTCGAAGTCAGAGCCGACATGAGCCTTGTCGATCTTATTCATCGTTTTGCTCCCAGCTTCCGTTTCCGATCCATCGCCAAATCCAGGTCGGGTTTTGGCGTCTTCTTCGCCTTCTTGATAAACCCGTGCAAAAGGAACATTCGATCGTCCTCGGTAGAAAATAAAACCCGCGCGATCCGCCTTTGAGATAAGTTGCTGCGCACCTCGAAAATTCCCCGACCCATCGGACGGCATGTTGGCATCCCTATAGGCCAGCCTAATTCCACGGTTTTAATATCCTCCCCGATCAAACGGCGATCCTCTTTGGCGACGCCCCGGAGCCACTTTCGAACTGGCTCGGACCCGGCCTCTGTCCGATAGAAGACCGCCCGTATCCGCTTCTTCTGTACCAATAATGGTACTCCAACGTAAGATTGTCAAGTCCTTCTACAACTACTGTTAAAGGTACGTTAACCACGTTTACACGCAGCAGGTAGAGCTATACCCGAAAGATAGTGATGGGATGAGATAAAGGCGGCGTATCCTGGCGCGCCTGTGGGCCGTACAGGGGCTACTCTGTGGGCCGGGTGTGGGAAGCCGGTGGCCTCTGAAAGCTAAGTCATTGAAATCATTGGTGACCCCAACGGGGTTCGAACCCGTGTTGCCGCCTTGAAAGAGCGGAGTCCTAGGCCACTAGACGATGGGGTCGTGGCGGCAGGGATGTAACGGCTTCACCCCGAAATATCAAGCCCGGGCCGGGCGGCGACGGGCGCGCCGGCGATCTCCTTGATCAGCTTGGCCAGGATGGCCAGCGCATAGGAAACGTAATCGTTCGCGGTCATGACGAAGGCGCCGGTGCCGCCGATCACATGGGCGTAGTAGTGGCCGTCCACCGAGGGGTCTTCGTTCAGGATCGCCAGGCCGTTGATGGTGACCCCGAGGAACAGGGCACGATCGCGCACCTGAGCAGGCTGGATGCCCTGATTGGTGCGGCCGTCGCCCGAAATATCGATGACCCGGCGCCGGCCCGTGAATCCATTTCTCTCGAACTGGCGCAGGGCGTACTGCAGCGCCGCGCCGATGGCGGTGCCGCCGCCCACCAGGAAGCGCGGCGTGGCCTCCACTTCTTCGGCGAAGGCCACGGCGTCGTCCGCGCTTTGCAACAGGGCCCAGTCCACCGCGAGCGTCTGTTTCCGGGCGTCCGACCACTGGACGAGCGCGACCGCGATGCCCAGATCGCCCATGGCCTGGATCGCCGCCGCCACCTTGGGATCGCGGAAGGCGAGCGCCAGGCCCATCATCTGCAGGTTGAACTCCTCGGCCGAAACGCTGGAGGAGGCGTCCACCGCCAGGACCAGCTCCAGGTCCACCGGCCGCATCTTTCGCTCTTCCTGGGCACGCGCCGGATGACCCACGCAAGCCATGAGGATGGCGGCCAGAATGGCCATCTTCAGAGCGGCTCGGGGGAGACGCCGCCGGATGCGCGGATAATCCATGTCCGAAGTCTACTGGACCGGGGCGGCATCCTCGACGATCAATTGCACGGCCGTCCGGCCGGCCCAGGAGTCCAGGCGAAGCTTGCCGGCGACGTGCATCGGCCGGCCGCCGCTGCCCATGAGGGCGTCGGCCAGGCCGCTCTCGAGCGCCCGGAAGGCAATGCCCTTGAGCCGGCCACCGTCGGCGCCGCTCAGGATACAGCGCACGTGGTTCTCGCCCACGATCTGCGCGTGCACGATGCGTACGGCCGGGATGGCGAAACGCGGCTGGGCATTGCCCGTGCCGAAGGGGCCGCATTGCTCGAGCTGAGCCAGGAGCTCGATGGTCGCCCCCGAGGGTTGCAGCGCCCCGTCGAAGCCGAGCGCCGGCAGATATCGCGCCGCCTCCAGCGCGGCCGAGAGGCGGGCGTCGAGAAAGTCCCTGAGCTCGGCGAGGCGCGCAGCCTCCAGGGTCAGGCCCGCGGCCATGGGGTGGCCGCCGCCGTTGAGCAGCAGGCCGGCCCGGCGCGCCGCCAGCACCGCCGCACCCAGATCGACCCCCGGCACCGAGCGGCCGGAACCCTTGGCCTGGCCCGTCTCCGGGTCCAGCGCCACGACGAGCGCGGGAAGGTTGTAGCGCTCCTTGAGGCGGCTGGCGACGATGCCGATCACGCCCGGGTGCCAGCCCTCGGCCGCAGCCAGGACCAGGCCGTCCGACGGCGGTCCCGCCGCCTCCACCTGAGCGATCGCCGCCTCCAGGACCGCGGACTCGATGGCGCGCCGCTCGGCATTGTGCGCGTCCAGCCGCTCGGCCAGTACCCGCGCTTCCGCCGGGTCGTCGGTCGCCAGAAGCCGGGCGCCCAAGCCCGCCTCGCCCACCCGGCCCCCGGCGTTGACCCGCGGCCCCAGGATGTAGCCCGCATGGAAGGTGTCCGGGCGCTCCTTCAGGCGCGCCACATCGGCCAGCGCCGCCAGGCCCGCATTGGCGCGCCGGGCGAGCATCTTCAAGCCCTGGGCCACGAAAGCCCGATTGAGGCCGGTCAGGGGCACCACGTCGCACACCGTGCCCAGGGCCACCAGATCCAGCCACTGCAGCAGGTCGGGCTCTGTCCGCTCCGCGCCCCCGTACCAGCCGGCGACGCGCAGGGCCCGGTTGAGCGCGACGACCAGGAGGTAGACCACCCCGACCGCGGCGAGCTGGCCCAGGCGGTAGGGGTCCGCCTCGCCGTCCGGCTCGTCCAGGCGGTTCGGGTTGACCACGGCGCAGGCCCGCGGCAGCTCCGGCTCGGCGGCATGGTGATCGAGCACGATGACATCCAGGCCCGCCTGTGCGGCGGCTTCCAGGGGCTCGTGGGCGGCGACCCCGCAATCGACCGTGACCACCACGCCCGCGCCCTCCTCCTTGAGGCGCAGGAGCGCCTTGGTGTTGGGCCCATAGCCCTCGCGCAGGCGGTCCGGCACGTAGATGCGCGGCTCGGCGCCCACGGCGCGCAGGAAGCGCACCAGCAGGGCCGCCGAGGTCGCCCCGTCCACGTCGTAGTCGCCGAAGACGGCGATGGTCTCGCCGCCGGCTATCGCGCGCAGCAGACGGTCGACCGCCACATCCATGTCCTTGAGGCGCGAGGGGTCGGGCAGCGCATCGCGCAGGGTGGGGTTGAGGAAACGCTCCGCCTCCTCCGGGCCGACGCCGCGGGCGGCCAGCACGCGGCCCACGACCTCGGGCAGTGCCAGGCGCTGGGCCAGCGCCAGGCCCCGGCGCGGATCGCTCAGGCGTTCCTCCCAGCGCTTGCCGGCCACGGAGCGCTCCACGCCCATGAAACAGGGGCGCGTCCCGCTGCGGGCCTCGGCTGTCTGCATGGGAATGCGGCTCCTTTCCCTAGTGTTCCGACTCCAACATTTCGTACCTCCTGCCCTCCGTACTACTTCGGGAGGCGGGGATGGGCGGAAAAATAGATTCACCACAGAGACACAGAGGCACAGAGAAGAAAAAGATGTTTCACCACTAAGTCACCAAGACACGAAGAATTTTTTGGTTGCACGCTTAAATTTCCTTCGCGTTCTTTGTGTCTTCGTGTTTACCCTTTTTGTTTTCTCTGTGCCTCTGTGTCTCTGTGGTGAGTCTTTTCTTCGTGTCTTTGTGGTGAAAATTCAACAGCCGACATCGGGAACCTTTTACTAGAAACACAACACTAGACGCCGAGACCGTCGTACCAGGTCTTGCGCGCGAAGTTGTGCTGCGCCTCGACGATGCGCACGGTGCCGGACTGGGAGCGCATCTCCATCGACTGGGTCGTGGCGCCCTCGTGAAAGCGCCGCACGCCTGGCAGCATCGAGCCGTCGGTCACGCCGCTGGCGGCGAACATGACGT
>JAZGBC010000169.1:0-10954 GCA_036444495.1 Kiloniellales bacterium | reverse complement strand
TTGCCGCCGCCCTGACAGGGGGGTGAGGCCAGGGTCTGGCCGCCGCGGCTGGCCCATTCTGTCTGCGTCAGGGTCTGCAGCGACAGCGCGTGAATGCGCTCGCGCAATTCCTCCGCCAGGATCTCGTTGACCCTCCGGTGCCGGCCCACGAGCGGCAGGCCCTCGAAGGCGTCCGCGACCACGACCACCCTGAAGTGGGACTCGGAGCCCGGCGGCACCGAATGCATATGGCTCTCGTTGACCACCTCCAGATGGGCCGGCGAGAGCGAGGCCGCGAGCTTGGATTCGATGTGTTCTTGCACGGTCATGGGTTTGGCCTTTGCGGACAATATCGTGATTCAGGGAGCCCGAGACAATAGCCATATGCGCGGAAAAACTGCACTCATTACGTGTGCCTATATAAGTCATTAGCCTTATTAGTTGTATTTACGTATAAATTCCCTACCATGGCGTTCGCTTCACCCTTTTGGCTGCGAGTCGTCAGCATCATGGATGATCCCTTCACTAGGGAAAAGGTAACGAACCACGCGGATGAGCCGCAGGCCGCGGCCGGCCGGGGCGCCAGTACGCTGGTCAACCGGAATATCTTCGTCGGCGAGCGGCGCACCAGCCTGCGCCTCGAGCCGGTGATGTGGGACGCCTTGGCCGAGATCTGCCGGCGCGAGGAGATGAGCCTGCACGAGCTCTGTGGCTTGATCGATTCACGCCGCCGGGCCTCCAGCCTGACGGCAGCCATCCGTGTCTTCATCCTGACCTACTTCCGGGCGGCGGCCACCGAGGAGGGGCACGCCAGCATCGGCCACGGCCAGCTCTACGGAACCGCGGGACGGCAAGGCGCCGGGCGCGGCCGGCGGCGGCGCGCCGGGTGAGCGGCCCTGACCGGGTCGAGCTTGCCCGCGCCCACATGGCCCCGCTCTCCGCCGCGCGGGACCTTTGCATAATGCCCCTGGCCACCTCCTTGTCATGCTCGGGCTTGACCCGAGCATCCAGGCTAACGTCCGCAGCCTGCTGATTCTACGACCATTGTTGTCTGACCTTTCGGCCGCCCTGGGCCCTCGGGTCAAGCCCGAGGGTGACAGGGGTAGTTCGTGCAAAGGTCCCCGCGCGGTGCAGAAGACAGCAGCCGTCAAAGCGGCTCCTCCAACACTTCGAGATGTAGCCCTTTGCCGCTGTAGGGATGCCTTGCCGCGACCTCTTCGTCGAGTTCGACGCCGAGGCCGGGGCCGGTCGGCGGGATGATGTATCCCTCTTCCCAGCGGATGGGTGTTTTCAGAATCTCGGCGTGGAACCCGCCCCAGGTTTCGATGCCTTCCTGGATCAGGAAATTGGGACTGCAGGTATCGAGCTGAATATTCGCCGCGCCCTCGATGGGTCCGCAGTAGAGGTGCGGCGCGATCTGCGCATAGTAGGCTTCGGCCATGCCGGCGATCTTCTTGGCCTCCAGGATGCCGCCCGACCGCCCCAGCGCCAGTTGCAGGATGGAGGCCGCCTGCTTCTCCAGCAGCCTGACGAATTCGTACTTCGTGGCCAGCCGCTCGCCCGTGGCGATGGGGATGCTGGTCTGGCGCGCCACCCGTGCCATCTCCTCCACGTTTTCCGGCGGCACCGGCTCCTCGAACCAGAGCGGATCAAAGGGCTCGAGCCGCCTGGCCAATCGTATGGCGCTCGATGTGGTCATCTGGCCGTGCGTGCCGATGAGCAGGTCGCACTTGCCGGCGACGGCCTCCCAGATGCGGTTCGTGATCTTCTCCGCGTTGTCCAGCTCCGCGAGGGTGAGCTGACGGGGGTCGAAGGCCGTGTAGGGGCCGACCGGATCGAACTTGAGCGCGGTAAAGCCCTGCTGCGCGTAGACGGCCGCCCGCCCGGCGGCCACGTCGGGGTCGGAATAGGCGCGCGTATCGCCCGGCGTCTCGGGGTAGATATAGGTGTAGGACCGCAGTTTCTCGTGGACCTGCCCGCCCAGGAGCTCATAGACCGGCTTGCCCAGCTCCTTGCCGATGATGTCCCAGCAGGCCATCTCGATGCCGCTGAGCACCCCCATGGTGGAGAGATCGGATTTCTGGGAATAGCCGCTGGAATAGATGATCCGCCAGAGGCGTTCGATCTTGAAGGGGTCCGAGCCGATGACGTGCCGCTCGCAGACGTCCTCGATCATGCGGGTGACGACGTCGGGGTGAAACGGCACGCAATAGGCCTCGCCGATGCCCTCGACCCCGCTGTCGGTCACGAGCTTCAGGAAGACCCAGAACTGTCCGCCGTAATGGGGCGGTGGGTTGCCTACGACGAAGGTCTTGACGTCGGTGATTTTCATAAGCGGCCAGCCTCCCCGCGCCCCGGCCCCAGCGGCGGTCACGCACGTGACCTGCCCCCTGGTTGGCCGTCAATCTTTAGTTGAGATATCCCGGCGAGGGAACCGGTGATTTGCCCGATGCCCGTAGCATCCCTGCGACGGGCCGCCTCAAACGGAGAAGGCCGCCCGCATGCGCGGGCGGCCTCCCACAAATACCGTCGGCTCGCCTAGAGGTCAGGCGGCCGAAAGGTTCACTGCCTTGGGCCCACGGGCGTCCGGCTGAACTTCGAAAGCCACCTTCTGGCCCTCGACCAGGTGGCCGAGCTCGGAACGCTCCACCGCGGAGATGTGGACGAAGACATCCTTCGATCCGTCCTCCGGAGTGATGAAGCCGAATCCCTTGGTCGTGTTGAAGAATTTGACAGTTCCAATGGTCATTTACTGGGTATTCCTATTTCATGTTTGCCGGGGAAGCACCGCGCCTCACCGGCGTGATAGGCAACGCGAGATTCAGGAGAGGCTTGTTCAGACGAAGCTCGGTCCAACAAGGTCTGCTAGGTCCGTGGTGCCGCATTCACAGGGGCAAAGTTAGGGACCGTGGCCACCCGGCGCAAGGGCTATTCGGTCAACTCTCCGGGCCCGAATATCAGCCCTCTAAGCCCGAATATCAGCCCTCCGGGCCCGTATAGAAATCCGGCCAGAACTTCTTGACCAGCGGGCCCTCGCTCTTGAAGGCGTGGCAGCTATCCACCAGCCCCGGCCTTTTCCCGCTGGGCCGCTCCTTCTCCTTCTTGGCCAGGGCCGGATAGAGCGTCTGGAAGGCCACGGTGGCCATGGCCCCCAGGGTCTCCACGAGATGGGCGCAGCCTTCGGTCTTGCCCAGGCGGGCGCGCACCTTGCGGCGCCAGCCCACGCCCATCCTGACCCCGATCATCTTCTTGAAGTTCGGTGCGATGGCGGGGCAGATCTCGAAGGGGCCGGCCTCGGTCGCCGCCTCGATGTCCTGGACGACGAAGTCCTCGTCGATGGTGACGCGCAGCCACATGTCGTGCAGCGCCTCGTCCGCCTTGATCTCGCCGCGGAACTCGTTGGAGAAGCCGTAAGTCTTGGTGTCGGTCAGGTGGCCTTCGATATCCCACAGGCCATCGGCGCGGCGGTAGCCGCGCAAATCCATGTTTCTGGTATGGAGATGTTCGCGCTCGGCAGGCGGAGGAAGCGGCATTTGCGGTTACCCGTCAATTATCCAGCGGCGCACTATAGTGGGGGCCGGGCTTGCGTCAACACGGCATGAAAAGGGGTTTTCCGGCGAAATCTCAGCCCAAGGGTTCCTCCGCCGGAGCGGAGGGGTGTCCCTCGGCGAGCGGCAGCATCTTGATCGAGGTGATCTGATTGCGCTGCCGGCCGATGATCTCGAAGCGGAAGCCGTGGAACACGAAGGCCTGGCCCACGTCGGGGATGCGCTGGGCCTCGTTGAGCACCAGGCCCGCGATGGTCGCCGCCTCCTCGTCCGGCAGGCGCCATTCGAACTGACGGTTCAGATCGCGGATGGTGACCGCCCCGTCCACCAGGATCGAGCCGTCCTTCTGGATCTTGATACCCTCGATGACCACGTCGTGCTCGTCCACGATCTCGCCGACGATCTCCTCCAGGATGTCCTCGAGCGTCACGATGCCCAGCACCTCGCCGTACTCGTCGACCACGATGGCGAAGTGTTCGTGCCGGGCGCGGAAGGCCTGCAGCTGGGACAGGAGGTCGGTCGATTCCGGGATGAACCAGGGCGGGCTGGACAGCGCGCGGATATCGAGCTTGTCCACCTCGTCCGGTTCCCCCTGGACCGCGCGGAACAGCTCCTTCGCGTGCAGCACGCCGACGATGTTGTCCGGCTCGTCCTGCCACAGCGGTAGGCGGGTGTACGGGCTGGCCAGGACCTCCTCGACGACCTTGGCCGGCGGCTGGTCCAGGTCGATCGAGACGACCCTCTTGCGGTGGGTGATGATCTCGGCCACCTCCACGTCGCCGAGGTCCAGAACCGAGCGCAGCATGGCCCGCTCGTGCCTGACCTCCTCGCTCTCGCCGGCGTGCAGGTCGATGGCGCCGCGCAGCTCCTCCTCCGAGTGCTCGGCGGACAGGTGGGCCGACAGATCGACCCCGAAGCCCTTGAGCGTGCCGCGCACCAGCACGTGGATGGCGTGGGTCACGGGGAACAGCAGGAACACGACCACGCGCATGACCGGCGCAACGGCCAGCGCCATCCCGTCGGCGTGATGGAGCGCGTAGGTCTTGGGCAGGACCTCGGCGAAGATGAGCACGAGCAGCGTCATGCCCACTGCGGCGTAGGCCACTCCGGCATCGCCGAACAGGCCGATCAAGATGCCGGTCGCCAGCGCGGAGGCCACGATATTGACAAGGTTGTTGCCGAGCAGGATGGCGCCGATCAACTGTTCCTTGCGCCGCCAGAGCTCGTTGACGAGCGCCGCGCGGTGGTTGCCCTGCTGTTCCAGCATGTGCATGCGCGGCAGGGAGGCCGCGGTGAGCGAAGTTTCCGACCCGGAAAAGAAGGCCGAAAGCACGAGCAGCGCCCCGATGGCGCCGAGCGAGATGATAAGTTGCGTTTCCATGACCGGCAGTCTTTGTTGAGGGAAGACGAAAAGTTCTCCGGCGCCGCTCGAGGAACAAGCGGAGCCGTCCTTATTCAGATCATTCAGGCGGCGATTGCGTTCGCCAAAAGGGCCTCTACCTCGGCCGCGGCGACATTCTCGGCAAGGAAGGCCTGGCCGATGCCGCGGGCGAGCACGAAGGTCACGCGCCCGTCCCGCACCTTCTTGTCGCGGCGCATGTGCTGAGCCAGGCGTTGCGTATCCCAGGCCCGTCCGCCAAAAGCCTCCAGTCCCGTGGGCAGGCCGACCGTGGCCAAATGCCGGCGCACCCGCGCGGCGTCCTCGGCCGGACAGAGATTCAGGCGGGCGGACAGCTCGAAGGCCATGACCAGCCCCACGGCGACCGCCTCGCCATGCAGCAGTTCGCCGCTGTAACCCGTCTCCGCTTCCAGCGCATGGCCGAAAGTGTGGCCCAGGTTGAGCAGGGCGCGCAGCCCGGTCTCGCGCTCGTCGGCCGCGACGATGGCCGCCTTGGCCGCGCAACTGGTCAGCACCGCGTGGCGCCGGGCCGCCGCGTCGCCCTCGATAACACCCGGGCCGTGGCCTTCCAGCCAGGTGAAGAATTCCGCGTCGTTGATCAGGCCGTACTTCACCACCTCGGCATAGCCGGCCAAGAGCTCGCGCCGCGGCAGGGTCGAGAGGGTTTCCGTATCGGCCAGCACCAGGCGCGGCTGGTGGAACGCGCCCACCAGGTTCTTGCCGTGCCGGGTGTTGATGCCGGTCTTGCCGCCGACCGAGCTGTCCACCTGGCCGAGCAGCGTGGTGGGGATCTGCACGAAATCAAGGCCGCGCAAGAGGATCGCCGCGGCGAAGCCGGTGAGGTCGCCGATGACGCCGCCGCCGAGCGCCAGCAAGGTCGTGCTGCGCTCTACATTCATGTCGAGCAGCCGTTTGACAAGCTGCTCCAAGTGCGCGAAATCCTTGGTCGCCTCGCCGGCGGGCACGACCACCGCCTCGTAGGCTAGGCCGGCGTCGCCCAACGACCGCTCCAGGGCGGCCAGGTGCAGGCCGGCGACCTTATCGTCGGTGACGATGAGCGCGCGCTTCTGCCCCATGAGCGGCGCCAGGTGCCGTCCGGCGCCGGCAAGCAGGCCCTCGCCGACCAGGATGTCATAGCTGCGCGCGCCCAACTCGACGCGAAGGGTGTCGTGCCCGGTCACGAGCTGGCTTCCTCCGTGGTGCAGGCCGATGGCGCCGAGATGTCCGGATGGGCCTCCAGGAATTCCTCGATCTTGGCGCGCGCCCGGTCCACGGTCACCTCGGGCGGGCCGTCCGCGCTGTCCACGATGATGTCCGCTTCCGCGTAAACCGGATAGCGTTCGGCGATCAGGCCCTCCAGGATCACCCGCGGGTCCCCGCGCCTAAGCAGCGGCCGGTTGTTGCGCCGGGACGTGCGCTTCAGCAGCAGATCCACATCGGCGCGCAGCCACAGGGATATGCTGCACCCGCGAATCGCCTCGCGGGTGCGCGGGTCCATGAAGGAGCCGCCGCCGGTGGCCAGGACATGCACAGGCTGCGCGAGGAGCCGGGCGATCACGCGCCGCTCGCCGTCGCGGAACGCCTTTTCCCCGTGGCGCTCGAAGATCTCCTCGATGGTGCAGCCGGCCGCGGCCTCGACCTCGGCGTCGGCGTCGATGAATTCCAGCCCGTATTGCGCGGCCAGGCGCCGGCCGATACAGGTCTTGCCCGCGCCCATCAAGCCGACGAGCACGATAGTTCGGGGGATATTCTTGGGCCTTGAACGGGGCATTGTGCGATTCAGGGACCGATGACCATCTGCCCCGGGGTGGCGTTGCATGGAATCGGGGCGCATGTATAGACTGCCGCAAATTTGCCACAGTCCAAACCTATCATATGCCCTGCGGTGTGAGGCAACCCCGCGTCGGTAAGGTGGCGGAGGGGTGTGTGCTTGTGCCCTATCATCAATCCAGTGTGATTCTGCACCCTATTTCTTTAGCCTTCGTCAACACTCACCATGCGAAAACTAAGCCTGATTATCGTCGGTCTCGTTCTCGTCTTGTCGGTGGCCGGCGCTTTGTTCCTTGTTACTTGGGAGATCCCGCCGCCCGCGGTCTCCGTCGAGAAAGTTCTTCCCGATGAGCGGTTCCCGAGGTAACGGCAAACTGATCGCGCGCCTGCTTTCGATTGCCGCGGCGGCCGTCATCATGGCGGCCGGGCCGGCGCCTGACGCCTGGGCCCAGTCCACCGGTGAAGCGGGGCAGTCCGGCGGTCCTGTCCTGCTGCGGCCGGGAACTCCGCTGCCGGAGCCGGACGCGGCGCATCGCGGCGTCGCGCCCCTGGATACGGAAGCCGGCGAGCCGACCAGCATAGTCGTACCGGGCAACCGGGGCCAAGACGAGCAGAGTCTGGCCATACAGACGCGGGCCACACAGGAAATCGAAGTCAACGCCCTGGAAGAGATCGCGCCCGATTCGATCGGCGTGCTGGACCCGAACACTGGCGGCTTCGGTGTGGAGATGTGGCGGGGCTCGGATCGCGGCGTCATCGTCAGCCTTCTGCGGCGTCTGCCCGACGACATGAACTCCCGATCCATGCGCGAGCTGACGCGCCGACTGCTCATGTCCATTGCCACCCCGCCCGAGACAGCCTCGAACGGGCAAGCGGATGCGCAGGTCAGCCTCCTGGTGCTGAGGATCGAGCGACTGGCCAGCCTGGGCGAGGTGCCGGGGCTCAACGATCTGCTGTCCGCCGTGCCCAGCCACAACGATGACGAGTTCATCGCGCGCACCCGCATCGACGGGCTATTGCTGGCCAACGAGATGACCGAGGCCTGCCGCCTGGTGGCGAACGGGATCGCCACGTACCACCAGATTTTCTACTGGCAAAAGGCCATGATCCTTTGCCAGATGGTCGCCGGCGAGGTCGATAAGGCGACGCTCGGTCTCGACCTCCTGCGCGAGCAGGGCTTGACCGACGATCCCACCTTTTTTGCGCTGGCGCAGACCTTCTTCGGCGCGGAGGTGGAGATTCCGCCGCAGGCCGAGATCGGGCCGTTGAACTTCGCGCTGCTGCGGGCGACCGGGGCAGCCTTGCCGCCGAGCCTGTCCGAGCCGAGCTCGCCGGGCCTGCTGATCGCCATCGCGGGGGCCGCGAACATCGATCCCGAAGCGCGCGCGCGCGCGGCCGAAATCGCCTGCATGAAGGGCATGCTGGACGGCTCCGTGCTGGCCGAGGCCTACGATCGCTTCTCCTTCTCCGAGGAGGAACTGGCCAACTTCGTCAGCGCGACAGAAACGCTGGAGGGCCCGCGCCTGCGTGCGCTGCTCTATCAGGCCGCGAAGAGCCAGACCCTGCCGGCGACGCGCGCCGAGGTCTTGCGCGTGGCCCTGGAGGAGGCCGAAAAGGCCGGGCTTTATCAGGCAATCGTGCCCGTTCTGCTGCCGCTTCTGAGCGAGACCGAGGTTTCGCCCGAATTGGCCTGGTTCGCCGGTCCGGCCGGGCGCGCGTTTTACGCCGCCGGGCGTTTCGAGCAGGCCAGCGCCTGGCTCGCGCTCGGCCGCCAGGAGGCGCTTATCAACCCACAGGCCACCACGGCCATGGCGCTGCTCTGGCCCTATTCGCGCCTGGCCGGCGGAGCCGCGCTCACTACCGAGGGAAACCTGGAAAACTGGCGCGCCATGCGCGAGTCCATGGGGGATCGGGAGCTGAACCAGCGCCAGATGCTGTTGCGCGCGGTGTTCCAGGCGCTCGGCGTGCAGGATCCCCTGCAATGGAGCGTGATCGCCGCCGATGGAGAATTGGTCGCCCGGCCGCTGCCCAACGCGGCCCTGCTCTATGCCCTGGAAGAGGCCAGCGAGTCCCAGCGCATCGGCGAAACCGTGCTGCTTTCGCTCGTGGTCCTCGGCGAACGGGGCCCCGCCGAAAGCCACACGCTCGCCCTCAGCGCGGTGCTCACCGCCCTCGGCCGCATCGGCTTGGAGCAGGAGGCCCGCAACCTGGCCATCGAAGCGGCGCTCGCCAACGGCGTCTGATACCAACGGGGCCCCGGTGTGGCTGCCAAACCTTCCCCCCCGTCCCGATCCCCTGCGGCCGGTTCCCGGCACGTGGAATCTTTCCTCGAGATGATCGCCGCCGAACGCGGCGCGGCGCTCAACACCATCGAGGCCTACCGGAGTGATCTGGAGAATTTCGCCGCCTTCACCGCGGCGCGCGGCAGGGATGTGGCCGCGGCCGGAACCGAAGACCTGCGCGCCTATCTGGCGAAATTGAACGCGGCGGGCATGGCCCCGCGCACCGCCGCCCGCCGCCTCTCGGCGCTGCGCCAGTTCCACGGCTTCCTGTTCGGCGAGGGCCTGCGCCCCGACGATCCCACCGCCATCATCGACAGCCCGCGCCAGGGCCGGCCCCTGCCCAAGGTCCTGAGCGAGGCCGAGGTGGACCGCCTGCTCGCCGCGGCCCGGTCGCGGCCCGGCGTCGAGGGGCTCAGGCTCAATGCGCTGCTCGAGCTGCTCTACGCCACGGGCCTGCGCGTCTCCGAGTTGGTCGCCCTGCCGGCCTCGGCGGCGGCGCGCGATGCCCGGGTGCTCATCGTGCGCGGCAAGGGCGGCAAGGAGCGCATGGTCCCCCTGAGCGGGCCGGCGCGCGCGGCGCTCGCCCGCTACCGGGCGGCGCGGTCGCGCGGCCGGCTGCGCGAGGGGCGCCCCGCCCGGGCTCCGGCGCGGGAATCCAGGTGGCTGTTTCCCTCGCGCGGCCGGAGCGGCCACCTGACCCGCCAGCGGGTCGGGCAGCTGCTCAAGGGCCTGGCGATCGAAGCCGGGATCGACCCGGCCAAGGTCTCGCCCCACGTGCTGCGCCACGCCTTCGCCAGCCATCTCCTGGCGCACGGGGCCGACCTGCGCTCGGTGCAGAAGATGCTGGGCCATGCGGATATCTCCACGACCCAGATCTACACCCACGTGCTCAGTGAGCGCCTCAAGGCCCTGGTCCGGGACCACCACCCCCTGGCCCAGCGCGGACGGGGTGGCGGCCGCTAGAATTGGTCTGAAATATGGACCTGGGCCCTGTCCACGCGGTTGACATCGGCCCGCTCTCAAAGCACCTTCGACTCAAGAAGCCGTCCTAGGGTTCCGGAATCAGGACCGAATCGGCGCCCCTAAGAAGCAAGAGGAGAGGGAGGGGTCATGAGCTTCACCATCATCGAACAGGCGACCGCGCGCCTAAACCGCAGTGAGCTGGCCGTCCCGGGCAGCAATCCGAAACTCTTCGAGAAGGCCGCCGCCTCGGCCGCCGACGTGGTGTTCCTCGATCTCGAGGACGCGGTCGCGCCGGACGACAAGGAGCAGGCGCGCAAGAACATCATCGAGGGGCTGAACGACATCGACTGGGGCAGCAAGACCATGTCGATCCGCATCAACGGCCTGGACACCCACTACATGTACCGCGACATCGTGGACATACTGGAGCAGACCGGCGAGCGCCTGGACCTCATCATGATCCCCAAGGTGGGCACCGCCGCCGACGTCTACGCCGTGGACATGCTGGTGACCCAGATCGAGGACGCGACCGGGCGCAAGAAGCGCATCGGCTTCGAGCATATCATCGAGACCGCACTCGGCATGGCCAACGTGGCCGAGATCGCCGCCGCCTCAACGCGCAACGAGAGCCTGCACTTCGGCGTGGCCGACTACGCCGCCTCGACCAAGGCGCGCACCACCGTGATCGGCGGCCCGAACAAGCTCTACGGCGTGCTCACCGACCCCAAGGAGGGCGCCGAGGATGGCGCGGAGCGGGACTATCACTGGGGCGACATGTGGCACTACGCCGTCTCCCACATGGTGGTGGCGGCGCGCGCCAACGGCCTGCGGCCCATCGACGGGCCCTTCGGCGACTTCTCCGACCCGGACGGCTTCGTCGCCCAGGCGAACCGCGCGGCCTGCATCGGCTGCGAGGGCAAGTGGGCGATCCACCCGAACCAGATCGAGCTCGCCAACCGGGTCAACAGCCCCTCAGACGAGGAAGTGACCCGGGCCAAGCGCATCATCGAGGC
>JAZGBC010000168.1:0-14336 GCA_036444495.1 Kiloniellales bacterium | reverse complement strand
TATCGCAAAGAAAACCAAGTCATTTTACATACTATACATAAAATTGCAAACGATACTTCTTCTCTTGTGCTATTTTTGTAGTATAATGCACGGAATCTCGGAACCTAATATGTAACACACCCCGGGGCGGGTATCCGCCGCGCCCGGCGGAGCATACGGGGAGAACTGCCATGAGCAATATGGCCCTGACGCGCACGGCGACCGTGACCAAGGCGCTGACCAGGACCAAGTTCGGAGCTACCCCGGTCATCATCGGGGGGCTCGGCGCCGGACTCGGCCTCTTCGCCTTCACCGCCCTGCTCGCGCCTGCAAGCATTCCCATGAGCTTGCTGGGCATGACGCTCGGCTATCGGAGCCGGACCTGGGCCGTGGTGACCGCGGGCGGGCTCGGCCTGGTCTGCGCCGCCGTCGGCCTGCTGCATAACGGAGTTATTTAGCGCGCTCAGGCCGGTCTCAAGCCGGCGGCTAAAAAAGCAAGGCGCACCAAGGAGGCTTAAAGAGGAGATTGCGGGCTTTTGTCCCGCGCCACATCGGAACCGGGCGATCGGCTCTGGTCCGAGACCTGCCTGATCCGGCCCAACGTTACTGAGCGATTGTCCGTTTCCGGGATGCCGCCGGGGGACGCCACGCCCCCCCGGGTTCCAGGCGTGTCTCGGTGGCACGGTCGCGGCCGGCTTCGGTCGGTCGCGGCCACTTATCCACATTTTCCCAATGGTTTTGTTCCTAGCCGTCCGGCGAAGATTCCCACGGCCTGCCGGATATGAAGCGGGGCGCGCGCCTCCGCCCGCTGGTCTATAGTTCGGCTTTGGTTTGACGCGCCCGAAGTTTCAACGCGGGCCGGGGGGCGGGGAAAGGCAAGGGTGGCGGGGAGCGGGCCAGAGTCGAGCCGGTCGGAGACGACGGGGCCGGAGGGGATGAGTGGCCGGGCCATGGGCCGGCGCGCCGTGATCGCCTGGTGCTTTTACGACTGGGCGAATTCGGCCTACCCCACGGTCGTGGTCACCTTTGTCTTTGCCGCCTACTTCACCACGGCCATCGCGGCCGACCCGGAAACGGGCACCGGCCTCTGGGGCCTGACCCTCGCGCTCTCGGGTCTGGGTGTAGCGCTACTCGCGCCCATCCTGGGCGCGGTGGCGGACCAGGGCGGCCGGCGTAAGCCCTGGCTCGGCGGCTTTACGATTTTGCTGGTGATCCTTGCCGCCGCCCTCTGGCTGGTCGAGCCGGACCCGTCTTTCGCTCTCATGGCCCTGGTCATCGTGGCGTTGGGCAACGCCGCCTTCGAATTGGGCCAGGTCTTCTATAACGCCATGCTGCCCGAGATGGCCACGCCCGCCCGCCTGGGCCGCATCTCCGGCTGGGGTTGGAGCCTGGGCTATGCCGGGGGACTCTTGTCTCTTGTGCTTTGCCTGGTGCTTTTCGTGCGGCCCGAGGTCCCGCTCTTCGGCCTCGACCGCGAGGCGGCGGAACAGGTGCGCATCATCGGGCCCTTCGTCGCGCTCTGGGTCGCGGTCTTCGCGCTGCCGCTATTCCTCTTCACGCCCGACACGCCTGCCAGCGGGCTCGGCGCCGGCGAGGCGCTGCGGCGCGGGCTGCGAACCCTGATAAAAACCCTGCGCGAGTTGCCGCGCCACGGCCAGATCGGCCGCTTCCTGCTGGCGCGTATGATCTACACCGACGGCCTGAACACGCTGTTCGCCTTCGGCGGCATCTACGCCGCGGGCACCTTCAAGATGAGCTTCGAGGAGATACTGATCTTCGGCATTCTGCTGAACATCACGGCGGGGCTGGGCGCGTTTGGATTTGCCTGGGTGGACGATCTCTTCGGGGCCAAGCGCACCATCGTGATCGCGCTCGTCGCGCTGATCGTCCTTAGCGGGCTGATACTTCTGGTCGACTCCAAGATCTGGTTCACCGCGATCGGCTGCGCCATCGGTGTCTTCATCGGCCCGGCCCAGGCGGCCAGCCGCTCGCTCATGGCGCGCCTGGCGCCGGCGGAGATTCGCACCGAACTTTTCGGTCTTTACGCGCTCTCGGGCAAGGCCACGGCCTTTCTCGGCCCGGCGCTGGTCGGCTGGGTCACGGTCTGGGCCGACAGCCAGCGCGCCGGCATGGCGACTATTTTGATCTTCTATGTGGTGGGACTGCTGCTGCTCTGGCCGCTGCGCGACCCGCGCTGAGCGAGTTGGCGGGAGCGCCTCTCAATGCCTGAAGTGGCGCATGCCGGTGAAGACCATGGCGATGCCGGCTTCGTCGGCGGCGGCGATGACTTCCTCGTCGCGCTTTGAGCCGCCCGGCTGGATCACCGCGGTGGCGCCGGCCTCGACCGCGACCATCAGGCCGTCGGCGAAGGGGAAGAAGGCGTCGGAGGCCACGACCGAACCCTCGGTGCCGAGGCCGCTCGCGTCCTGGCCCGCGGCCTTGGCCGCCTCGGCCGCCTCGCGCGCCTTCATGGCGGCGATGCGCGCGGAATCCACCCGGCTCATCTGCCCGGCGCCCACGCCCACCGTGGCCCGCCCGCGGACATAGACGATGGCGTTGGATTTGACGTGCTTGGCGACGCGGAAGGCGAACAGCAGGTCGGCGATCTCCGCGTCGCTGGGCGCGCGCCTGGTGACCACTTTCAGATCATTCGCGCCGATCCCGCCCCCGTCGCGGCTCTGCAATAGAACCCCGCCGGCCAGCGACTTGAAGGTCATGCCGGGTGCGCCGGCCTCGGGCAGGCCGCCGGTCACCAGGAGACGCAGGTTCTTCCTGGCCGCCAGGATTTCCTTGGCCGCCTCGTCCACCTCGGGCGCGATCACCACCTCGGCGAAGAGCTTGGCGATCTCCGCCGCGGTCTCGCCGTCCAATGCCCGGTTGACCGCGATGATGCCGCCGAAGGCGCTCACCGGATCGCAGGCGAGCGCGCGGGTATAGGCTTCTGCCTGTGTAGCCCCGAGCGCTACGCCGCAGGGGTTGGCGTGCTTGATGATGGCCACCGCCGGATCGTCGAAAGCCGGCGGCGCGAACTCGGACACCAGCTCGAAAGCGGCGTCGGTATCGTTCAGGTTGTTGTAGCTGAGCTCCTTGCCCTGGAGTTGCTCGGCATGCGCGACCCCGGCGCGCGCCGCTCCCCCGGCGTAAAGCGCGGCTGCCTGATGCGGGTTCTCGCCGTAGCGCAGGACCTGACGCCGCGTGCCGCTCAGGATCAGGCGGGCCGGGAAGGGCTCGCCGCCGCGCGTCTGCATCCAGTTCGCAATCGCCCCGTCGTAGGCCGCCGTATGGGCGAAGGCGGCCGCTGCCAGGCGTTCGCGCAAGGCCCGCGTCACCGCGCCCTCGTGCGCGCTCATCTCGTCGATCACCGCCCGGTAATCGGCCGGGTCGGTCACCACGGCGACGAAGGCGTGGTTCTTGGCCGCGGCGCGGACCAGCGCCGGGCCGCCGATGTCGATGTTCTCGATGCAGGTCCCGGCATCCGCGCCCGAGGCGAGCGTCTCCTCGAAGGGATAGAGGTTGACCACCACCAGGTCGATGGCCTCGATGCCGTGCTCGGCCATGGCGGCGCGGTGGCTCTCCTTATCGCGCCGGGCCAGGATGCCGCCGTGGATCTTGGGGTGCAGGGTCTTGACCCGGCCGTCCATGATCTCGGGAAAGCCGGTGTGGGCCGAGACCTCGGTAACCGCAACGCCGGCCTCCTTAAGCGCGCGCGCCGAGCCGCCGGTGGAGAGGATATCCACCCCGCGCTCCGCCAGGAACTTGCCGAATTCGCCCAGGCCGCGCTTGTCGGAAACCGAGACCAGCGCGCGCCTTATGGGCACGAGCGCCTGGGCGTTCATGGCTGGTTTCCCGCGTCGAATGTCACGAACTGCTCTCCCCGATTACTCCCGGGGTTTAGGCGCGCGGGTTGGCCGCGTCAAGCGGGCTGCCTCACGACGCTGCGGCGGCCGTCTCACCGGCGCCCGTCTCGTCCCGATGATACTCGGGCACCAGGCGCTGAATGAGCGCCAGGACCTCCTCGCGCCGGCCCTGCTCGGCGAGGCTGGCGAGTTCGTCCAGGCTGCGCCCGAGCAGCTCGAGGTTGACCGTGCGCGGAGAGGCGAGCTGCAGGCCCGGATGTCCGGTCGGGACCGGGGGCTCGGATTCATGGAACAGCTCCTCGTGCAGCTTCTCCCCGGGGCGCAGGCCGGTAATCTCGATCTCCACGTCCTTGTCGGGACTCAGGCCCGCCAAGCGGATCATCTGCCGCGCCAAGTCGATGATCTTGACCGGCTCGCCCATGTCCAGAACATAGATCTTGCCCGCCTCCTGCGTCGGGCCCTCGACACCGACCGCCGAGGCCTGCAAGACCAGCTCGATGGCCTCGCGCGTGGTCATGAAATAGCGGGTGATATTGGGGTCGGTCACGGTCAGCGGGCCGCCCGCGGCCAGCTGCCGGTGGAACAGGGGTACGACCGAGCCGGTCGAGCCCAGGACGTTGCCAAAGCGCACAGTCACCAAACGCAATCCGTTGGTCCGCCGCTCGGCGATATCGAGCGCCTGGCAGTAGGATTCGGCCAGGCGCTTGGTGGCGCCCATGACGCTCGACGGGTTGACTGCTTTGTCCGTGGAGATCAGCACCATGGCCATGACGCCGGCCTTGCGGCAGGCGTCGGCCGTGTTGCGCACGCCGATCACGTTGGTCCGCACGCCCTCGATGGGGTTGGCCTCCACCATGGGCACGTGCTTGAGCGCGGCGGCGTGGAACACGAGCTCCGGCGTATCCGCCGCGAGCACCTCGTCCAGGCGGGCCCGGTCGCGCACGTCGGCCAGGATCAGGCTGCGCGACAGCGCACCGTGCGCCTCGCTGAGTTCCAGGCCCACCGTGTAGAGCTGGTATTCCGAGTTATCGAGCAGGCTCAGGTGCGCCGGAGCATAGGCCGCGATCTGGCGCACGAGCTCGGTGCCTATGGAGCCGCCGGCCCCTGTGATCAGCACCCGGCGGCCGTCGATCAGGCGCCGCATGGCGGCCCGGTCGAGCGGTGTCTGCGTGCGTCCGAGCAGGTCTTCGATGGCGACCGGGCGCGGCTCGAGGCGCTGCTCCTCGCCACGCTGCAGTTCGGTCAGCTTCGGCAGGCGGGCGATCGTCATGCCCTCGGCATCGGCAATATCGAGGATCGTCTCCACATCCTCGCGCCCCAGGCGCTTGGTCAGGATCATGCGCTGCGGAACCTGCCCCCGGCTCGCCAGGTCGGTCAGAATCCGAGGTAGATGATCGAGATGCCCGAGGACGGAAACGCCGTGAATGCGCCGGCCCACGCGGGTGCCCTTTTCATCCACCGCGCCCACGACCTGATAGGGCGCGTTGCGGTCGCGCGCCATTTCCCGAATGAACACCTCGGCCGAATCCCCGGCCCCTATCAGAAGCACGGGGACACGCTGATGGGCGTTACGCTCACCCAGGTGGTCGAAGCCGCGGTCCTTGAAGATCCGATAGATCATGCGCGGCGCGCCGAGCAGGAAGATCAGAACGAACCAGTTGATGATGAGCGACGAACGGGGAATCTCGTCCAGGCGCGTGATCAGGAAGGTCACCGGCAGGAATATCAGCAGCGCAAGGGTGACCGCCCGCGCGATCGCCACCAGATCGTTGAGCGAGGCATAGCGCCAGATGCCGCGATAGAGACCGGCGTGCCAGAACACCGTGCCGCTGACGACGACGAAGGCGAAGAGCGCCAGCCAGAGGTCGGTCGAGAAGCGGCCGAAGGCTTCGGGGCCCAGGCGCAGGATAAGGGCCGCAACGAAAGAAATCCCCGCCATGGTCACGTCGTGGGCGAAGGCGATCCCGACGCGCGACAATCGATGCGAGCGAAACCTCATTGTTTCGAAGACCCCCCAGGCAAGACCACGTTCCTTACCGTTACATCTTAAAAATCTAACATAATGCTACCTTGCGGCGTAGAAATTTAAAACCGGCCCGCGATCACTTGTCGCCGAAGCCGTCCCGGTTCAAGCGCGGCTGCGTTCGATGCGCCGCAAGGCCCACTTGACGGCCGTGCCGTTTGCATCGGTTTCGCCCGAGAGCAGGATCTGCTGGCTGCGGCGGATTTCGCCGGCGCGTCCCAGGTAGATGCTTTGTTCCAGGCTGGCGCTCGCACCGGCGGCGCGCAGCTCCCAGCCGCCACCCTTGGGCAGGCGCAGCAGCACCGAATTGCCGCCCCGCGCCAGGCTCGACTGAACTTCGGGGTGCAGGTGGAATCGTATGGCGAAGGCTGCGCCGCGCGCCCGGCCGCGCGGTTCGAGGCGGTCCTCGCCGCGCAGGTCCGTCCCGCTTGCGGCGAGATAGAGGCGGCGGCGATGGATCAGCCCGAAGGGGGGCAGGTATCCGTTCTGGCTGGCGTCCAGCCAGATACCGGAATCGGATTCCTCGCGCCGGCACTGCAGGGTACGGCCGCGGCGTCCGAGCCCTTGGCCGGCGGTCAGTTCGGAGGAATTCCTGTCGCCCAGGACCAGCGCCGAATGGGCCGCCGTGGCCCGCTGCGCGCCCTGCCAGGTTGCATCGCCCGGACGGGCGCCACAATTGACGATCAGGCGCTCGCGCCCGACGCTCATCTCGAAGCTCAAGGTGCCTGCGTGCGCGAGCGCGTCGAAACCCGGCGCCGGCGGATCGCCGGTATCCATCAAGACCAGGCTGCGCCCGGCGTGCAGGCGCTGGAAACCGCTCTCCGGCGCGCTCGTTAGCGCCCTTTGCCGATTGCCGGCCCGCTGCAGCACCATGTCCACCTGCCAGCCGTCCTCCTCGGTGGATCCGTTGAACAAGGCGAGGCCGCCGTCGCCGTGCTGAAACATGCGCAGGACCGGCGCCATGCTCTCGACGGCGTCGCCCAGGAACGTTGCAGTCTCCCCTTCCGTCCCACGGCCCGTCCCACGGCCCGTCCGGCCTGTCTCGTGCCCGGCCTGGGATGCGGCCTTGTGCAACAGGGCGCGGACGTCGATCAGGTCGCGCAGCACCATGAGATGCCGCGAGGGGTTGCGCTCCACGTGTCCGCCGTCGGACAGGACCTGACGCCGCACCTCCCGTCTCAGGATCGCTTCTCCGTGCCGGCGCCACGATGCGCCTCCGGGCAGGCAAAGGCCGGCATAGATCAGGCCCTTGGCCGCAGTGATGAGATCCGCGCCGGACAGACCGGCCGGCAGGGCGCGGTCCAGGTGCCGGGCCTGGCGCGACAGGCTACCGAGCAGGCGGCGGCGGAATTCGATATCGCCGCTGGCCCCGAAAAACTCGTAACAGCCGAGCCAGTTGGCCAGGCGCTGGCCCAGGGCAAGCGGGCCCCAGGCTTCGGCGCTCCAGGTATCGTGCTGCTGCAGCCAAGCCTCGACCAGCTCGCGCGCGCTGCGCCGTGCGCCATCCCCGCTGGCCGCGCGCAGGTCGCGGAGCCAGTTGAATCCGTGCAGCTCGTCCAGCCATGTGGCGCCGGCATCGGGCAGGTTCCGGCGCACGCCATCCAGCAGGACTCGGCCACCTGAAAATGGATAATCGCCACGCAACATGTCGGCGCCGCGTTCGGTGTCGCCCGGCCAGGGATCGGAGGGGACGAGTTCGAGTTCGGTCGCACCGCGCGCGCCCAGGGAATAGCGGTAGATCGGCAAAGCGAAGATCGGCCGTTTGAGGCTGTAACCCAAACGCGCCAATGCGATGTCCCGGGGCAGGTGGGTCATGTCGCGCAATGATCCCGTAACACGAATCCACTCAAGCGCGGCGCCAGCCCCGTCGGATCGACAAACCGCGCGCGGCTAGCAGCCTCCGCCGCTGGAGCGGCGGACTTCCCGCGGTCCGCCGGCGCGCAGACGGCGGATGTTTTCCGAATAAGCCTCGGCGCCGCCGCTGAAGGCGGCGGATCCCGCGACCAGCACGTCCGCGCCGGCGGCGATCGCCTGGGGGGCGGTCTCGAAATTGACCCCTCCGTCCACCTCCAGATCGATGTTCAAGCCGAGGGCGTCGATCTGCGCGCGCAGCGCCTCGATCTTGCCCAACGTGCCCGGGATGAACTTCTGGCCGCCGAATCCGGGATTGACGCTCATGACCAAAATGAGGTCCAGGTCCTCGATCACCGGCTCGACGATCTCCACCGGGGTAGCGGGATTGAGCGCGATCCCGGCCTTCTTGCCGAAGGACTTGATGAGTTGGATCGTGCGGTGCAGATGGGGCCCGGCCTCGGGGTGCACGGTGATGATGTCGGCGCCCGCCTCGGCGAAACCCGCCACAAAGGGGTCGGCCGGCGAGATCATCAGGTGCACGTCGAAGGGCAGATCGGAATGGGGGCGCAGGTTTTCCACTACAGGCGGGCCGAGCGTGATGTTGGGCACGAAGTGCCCGTCCATCACATCGATGTGGATATAGTCGGCGCCGGCCTCGGTGACGGCGCGGATCTCTTCGCCCAATCTGGCGAAGTCGGCCGAGAGGATCGACGGGGCGACTCGAACCGCCTGCTGCATGGGCTCTAGGTATCAGCAAGGCGGTGTGCCCGCAAGCAGGCCGGGACTTAGCAAGGGCCTAACGCCGGCGCAGGCGACAGGCGTAGAAGCCGTCGAGGCCGCCCAACTCCCCCAAATGGCAGGGCAGAGTGCGCAGATCGCCCTCGGGGGTGACGAGATCGGTGAGCCCGTCCAGCTCCTCGGGTCTCACTGGGATACGCTCGAACGGCGCGCCGCCGGCCAGCAGGGCCGCGATACGCGCCGGGCCCTCCTCCGGCTGCAGGGAACAGGTGGCGTAGACCAGGAGGCCGCCGGGCGCCACCATCTCCGCCGCCGCGGCGAGCAAACGGTCCTGCAGCCGGGTCAGCCCCTCCAGGTCACCCTCCTGCTTGAGCCAGGGGATGTCCGGGTGGCGGCGGATAGTGCCCGTGGCGCTGCAAGGGGCATCGAGCAGAACCGCCTCGGCCGGCTCCTGCGGGCGCCAGGCGGCGGCATCGGCGGTGACCAGTTCGGCGGCCAGCCCCAGGCGGCGCAAGTTCTCCCCCAGGCGCCTCATGCGCGCGGGCGCCTGCTCCAGCGCCGTGACCCGGGCCCCGGCGGCGGCCAGTTGGGCCGCCTTGCCGCCCGGCGCGGCGCAGAGGTCGATAACCCGCTTGCCCGCGACCGGCCCCAAGAGGCGCGCGGGCAGGGCGGCGGCTGCGTCCTGCACCCACCAGACGCCCTCGTCGAAGCCGGCAAGCGCGCCGATCTCACCCGTGCCGCTGGGTAGGCGCAGCGACCCGGTGGGCAGGCGCGCAGCTCCCAGGCGCGCGGCCCAGCCCGCTGCATCGGCGGGGGCGTCCGGGCCGGCCTTCAGGCTGATGTCCAGCGGCGGGTCCAGCAGATGGACCTCGGCGATGGCGCGGGTGGCGGCCTCGCCGTAGGCCGTGGTCCAGGACCGCCAGAGCCAGTCGGGCGTGTTCAACCGGGCTGCGTCCTGGGCGGCGGCGAGGGCTGCTCCCTCGCGGGCGAGGCGACGCAGGACGGCATTGATCAGGCCCTTATGGGAACTCAGGCGGGGCCCCTCGGTGAGCGCCACCGAAGTGCTGACCGCGGCATGGGCGGGCGTCTCCAGGAAGACGAGTTGGGCGGCACCCAGGCGCAGGATGTCGCGCACGCCGGCGAGCTTCGGCTTCAAGGGCCGCTCCAGGCAGTGCTCGATCAGCGCATCGATCTGGCCCAGGCGGCGCAGGCTGGTGGCGAGGAGCCGGCGCAGGAAGGCCCGATCCCGCCGCTCCAATTGGGCCAGGGTGGTGCTGCCGGCCAGGGCCTCGTCGAGTGGCCGGCCGCCGCTGAGCACCTCGCCGAGCAGGCCGAGGGCGAGTGTACGGGGGTCGGTCTTGCTGAGGGCCATGGCGGGCGATGCTCGCACGCCGGCTGCGCCCGGTCACGCGCCAAGCCTTGGCGCTAGGGCCGGCGCATGCCATATCAGGGGCATGACCCGGCGCTTCGTCAGCCATTCGCCCAAGCCGGCGCGCATCGCGGCGCGGGCCCCGGAACTCATGGCGCCGCCCAACCCGGCTCCGCGTGCCGCGGCGCCCGTTGCCAGAGGCCGCCCGCCGGCCGCCGAGGGACCCGCCGAGGGACCCGCCGAGGGACCCGCCGAGGGACCCAAGGAGCGGGGCGGACCCAGCGGGCCCGAACCCACTCGCTACGGTGACTGGGAGCGCAAGGGCATCTGCGTCGACTTCTGAGTCGCCGATTCCATACCCATCGTTCCCATAAGGACTATGGCCGCCGGCCAAGTCTCGCGTTGCAGCCGTCGCGCCGCTCAAAGAGAGCCCAACAAGAAACTGTTCTTGTTAGGTTCCCAATTTAGACATATAATCCTTTATAATAAAGCTGTATCGTGTATTATAAAATAGAATAACACGTAATAAGAGTAGACAGCTGCGGAATCTCGACGCTGGGGTCTCTGTGCTGATGGCGGAGGTCGAGTTTGTTACCCAGGTGGGCGGATAGGCGTCCCGGGGGCCGGGCCGGGCCCATCGGCACTCTTTTGCTGGCCCCCTTTCTCATCGCCGGGATGATTCTTGCCGGGGGAGCGCCGCGGGCCCAGGACCGCTTGGCCGGGCCGGTCCGGGCCCGGGTGCTCTCGGTGGTCGACGGGGACACCATCGAGGTCCGCGCCGCGATCTGGCTGGACCAGGAGGTCTTCGCCCGCGTGCGCCTCGCCGGGGTGGATGCGCCCGAACTCCGGGGCCGCTGCGAGCGGGAGCGTGAACTGGCCTCGGCGGCGCGGGACTATCTCGCGGTCCGCTTGGCGCCTCGGGACGGCGTGGCCGTGGAGGTCCAGCTGCACGATATCCGCTATGGCAAGTATGCCGGCCGGGTGCTCGCCCGGGTCGAGACCCTGGACGGGGCGGACCTGGGGCGCGGCCTGATGGGGGCGGGCCTGGCGCGCCCCTATGCCGGGGGTAGCCGGGTCACCTGGTGCCAGGAGGTTCAAGCAGATTAGGCGGGATCAGGACGCAAACAGCCGGCCGCCGGCCCCCGTTCGGGTCCGGGCCTTTAAGATCATGCCCTCGGGTTAGGAGTCACTAGACCCGGATATCCACGCGGCTGCCGCGCCGTTCCGAGCGAGGGCGGTCACCATCCGAGCGCTCGCGGTCGGTCTCTCTGCTGCCCGTCACGGGCCGCGGGGTCTGGGGCCTGCTGCTATCGGGCACATGGGGCGCGTTGGCGACTAGCGCCGGCGCGGCACCCGAGCTCCCTACAGCAGAGGGCACAAGGGGATTAGCTACTTGCATAGGATGAAAATACTTGATTTGGCAAGCAATGTCAAGTATTTTCCTATACAATTTGAATTAAAACAAGTATTGAGAATGTATTATCTAGTAAATAAAAGCTCTAATTTTAAATAAATACTCTAAATACACTCCAGTGATTTCAACGCTTTAGCAGTCCCGGCGGCGGCCCTCCGGCCGGGCTCCCGGGCGTCCGCTGGCCCTGGGGAGGGGTGCCCCGGCTAGGCCGGAATCTGCCTCCAAACGGGCTACTTGCGCCTTGACTTTGGCCCCACCGGACCCTGCAATCGCGCCTCCTCGGGAATCGAGTCCCGGGACAAGGGAGAGGGAGCCCATGTCATCCAACCTGAAACGGGCGCTGCCCGCGGTTCTTGTGGTCGGCCTGCTCGTGGCCGGCGGGATCATTGCCTTGGGCCGCCTGATGGAGGACGGGGAGTCGGGGCCCAGCCCCGAGCGCCTGGCCCTTGGCCGGCAGGTCTACGGGGAGCAGTGCGCGGCCTGCCACGGGGCTGAGCTGGAGGGCCAGCCCAACTGGCGCCAGCGCGGGGCCGATGGGCTCCTGCCCGGCCCGCCCCACGATGCGACCGGCCACACCTGGCACCACCCGGACGAGCAGCTCTTCTTTATAACGAAGTACGGCACCGCGGCCCTCGCCGGGGCGGACTACAAGACCGCCATGATCGGCTTCGGCGAGGTACTGGGCGACGAGGAGATCGGGGCGGTGCTGGATTTCATCAAGTCGCGCTGGCCGCCCGACATCCGCCGCCGCCAGGCCGATATCACCGCCCGCGCCCGGAAAGGCAATTAGCCGATCCGGACCTTCTTCAGGTAATCGGGCTGGGCGATGCCGGGCCCGAGGCGCGGGTCGTCCTCGGGCGGATCCACCACCCGGCGGATGGGCACGACGCCGGCCCAGACGGAGAGATCGTAATCCTCCTCGTCGTCCGATGGCGGGCCCGGGCGAACCTTTGCCACGGCCTCGTCGAGTGCGAGCCACATCACCGTGGTTCCCTTGAGCTCCTGCTTGCTCACGGGCCTCAGCTCGGCCCAGCGCCCGGGTGTCAGGCGCTCCTGGAAGGCCTCGAGCGCGGCCAGCTTCTCGGCCTCGCCGGTCACCATTTCCGCCGTGCCGAAAGCCATGACCGAGCGGTAGTTGATCGAGGAGTGGAAGCCCGAGCGCGCCAGGACCAAACCGTCCAGGAAAGATACCGTAAAGCAGACCGGTACCCCCTTCTCCAGGTTGCGCAGCATCCTGCTGGCCGAGGAGCCGTGCCAATAGACCCGGTCCCCCTCGCGCCAATAGGCGGTGGGGGTGACGTAGGGCTGCCCGTCGATCACGTAGCCCACGTGACAGACCAGCCCGGCGTCCAGGATGCCGTAGACCGTCTCGCGGTCGTAGTGGGCGCGCTCGTGTTGGCGCTTGACCCGCGTGCGTTTCGTGGACGTGAAGTCGGGCAACTGCCCCTCATCGGGCGGAGTCATGGATCGGTCTCCCTATGTTGTCTGGCCGGCAAACGAAGGGGCCGGCGCGTGGGCCGGCCCGCCTTGGTTGCCTTGCCGCGTTACGGCCGGCGGTTCAGGCCTCCGCCCGGTTCATGCGGTTCTCGATCAGGTCCTCGACCACCGCGGGCTCGGCCAGGGTCGAGGTGTCGCCCAGGTTGCCGAAATCGTCCTCGGCGATCTTGCGCAGGATGCGGCGCATGATCTTGCCCGAGCGCGTCTTGGGCAGGCCCGGCGCGAACTGGATGAGGTCCGGGCTGGCGATGGGGCCGATTTCCTTGCGCACGCAACTGACCAGCGCCTTGCGCAACTCCTCGCTCGCCTCGACCCCGACGTTGAGGGTCACGTAGGCGTAGATGCCCTGTCCCTTGATGTCGTGCGGAAAGCCGACCACCGCGGCCTCGGCCACGTCGGGATGGACGACCAGCGCGGATTCGACCTCGGCCGTGCCCATGCGATGGCCCGAGACGTTGAGCACGTCGTCCACCCGCCCCGTGATCCAGTAGTAGCCGTCCTCGTCGCGGCGGCAGCCGTCGGAGGTGAAGTACTTGCCCTTGGGCGTGGAGAAATAGGTTTCCACGAAGCGCTCATGGTCGCCGTAGAGCGTGCGCATCTGGCCCGGCCAGGAGTCCCGCATGCAGAGCGCGCCATCGCCCGCGCCCTCGACCTCGTTGCCGTCCTTGTCCAGGATCACCGGCAGGATACCGAAGAAGGGCCGGGTGCAGGAGCCGGGCTTGAGCGGGGTGGCGCCGGGCAGCGGGGTGATGAGAATGCCGCCGGTCTCGGTCTGCCACCAGGTATCCACGATGGGGCAGCGCTCCTCGCCGACCACCCGGTGGTACCACATCCAGGCCTCCGGATTGATCGGCTCGCCCACCGTGCCCAGGATGCGGATCGACTCGCGGCTGGTCTTCTTGACGAACTCGTCGCCCGCGCCCATGAGCGCGCGGATCGCCGTGGGGGCGGTATAGAAGATGTTGATCTTGTACTTGTCGCAGATCTGCCAGAAGCGCGCGGCGTCGGGATAGTTGGGCACGCCCTCGAACATGACGTTGATCGCGCCGTTCGACAGCGGCCCATAGACGATATAGCTGTGCCCCGTGATCCAGCCGGCGTCCGCCGTGATCCAGCCGGCGTCCGCCGTGCACCAGAAGACATCCCCCTCGTGGTAGTCGAAAATGTATTCGAAGGTGATGTTGGTATAGACCATGTAGCCGCCGGTCGTGTGCAGCACGCCCTTGGGCTGGCCGGTCGAGCCCGAGGTGTAGAGGATGAACAGCGGGTCCTCCGCGTCCATCTCTTCCGGCGGGCAGTCGGCCGAGGCCGCCGCGATCATCTCGTGGTACCAGACGTCGCGCCCTTCCTCCCAATGGATGTCGCCGCCGGTGCGTTGGATCACGATCACCTTCTCGACCGTGGTGCACTTCTTGACCGCCTCGTCGGTGTTCGCCTTGAGCGGGATCTTGCGCCCGCCGCGGATACCCTCGTCGGCCGTGATCACCACGTTCGAGGTGCAGTCGTTGATGCGGCCGGCGAGGGCTTCGGGCGAGAAGCCGCCGAAGACCACCGAGTGGATCGCGCCGATGCGCGCACAGGCCAGCATGGCCATGGGCAGCTCCG
>JAZGBC010000167.1:0-28473 GCA_036444495.1 Kiloniellales bacterium | reverse complement strand
CCCAGGGGGCTCGACTTCGGCGCCCGCGTCGGCTCGCGCACGCAGGAAGGGCGCGAGGACTTCCGCCGCTACTTCGACAGCGCCGTCGACCTGCCCGGCCCCGCGCTCGATGCGCTTTCGGCCGTGGCGCGGGACAACGCCGTGCACCTGGTCATCGGCGTCATCGAGCGCGAGGGCGGCACGCTGTACTGCACGGTGCTGTTCTTCGCGCCCGACGGGCGGTATCTCGGCAAGCACCGCAAGCTCATGCCCACGGCCGCGGAGCGGCTGGTGTGGGGCTTCGGCGACGGCTCGACACTGCCGGTGTTCGACACGCCGCTGGGCAAGCTCGGCGCCGTCATCTGCTGGGAGAACTACATGCCCATGCTGCGCATGGCGATGTACGCCAAGGGCGTCCAGCTCTACTGCGCGCCCACCGCCGACCATCGCGAGACCTGGATATCGACCATGCGGCACATCGCGATGGAAGGCCGCTGCTTCGTGCTCTCCTGCAACCAGTTCAACCGCCGCCGTGATTTCCCCGACGACTACGCCATCGAAAACGCCGACGACCCGGACAGCGTGATCAGCCGCGGCGGCAGCTGCATCGTCGGCCCCCTGGGGCAGATCCTCGCCGGCCCGAACTACGACGGCGAGTGCATCCTCAGCGCCGATCTCGACATGGACGAAATCACCCGCGCCAAGTACGACTTCGACGCGGTCGGCCACTACTCCCGGCCCGATGTCTTTCGCCTGATGGTGAACGAACGCCCGGCACAAGCGGTGGCAAGCAACGCCGCGGCGGTGGAAGAGATGCCCGATCCCTTCGCCGAGACGGACGAATAATACCGAGTCTCGATAATCTTGAGCCGTTGGCCCGCGCGCGAGTCCCCCTTACTCATCGGGCATCTAGAGGGCGGCGAGGAAGGCGGACTGGGGGATTTCCACGTTGCCGATCTGGCGCCTGCGCTTCTGCATCAACGCGCGCGCCTTCGCCGAGACCCAGCGCCGCCATCTGGGCTGGGAGAACCGCCTCGTGCTGCCGCTCGCGCGCCAGCGCCTGACACCGGCCGATCTGGCGGCCATGGGACGCAACATGGCCGCCCGGCGCGGGCTGGCCTATCCCGATTGAGCGAAAAGAACCCCGCTGGCGCTAAGCCGTGCACCAGCGGGGATTGACGTAAATCGCGCCGCCCGAAGCGGCGCCGGCCGTGAGCCTACGCCTTGCCGAGGATCTGCTTGACCGCTTCGTCGGTCGACCAGAGCGCGTTGGCGATGTAGCGGAAGTTGATGATCGCCGCCTGGTAACCGTCGCCCTCGGGCAGCATGGCCGCTGCGGTCGCATCCTTGACGACGGCCACCTCGAAGCCCTGTTCGAGCAACTCGCGCAGGTGCGACTCGACGCAGAGGTTGGCCGACATGCCGGCCAAGATCACCTGGTCGATGCGGGCTTTGCGCAGCTGCAGCACCAGGTCGTTGGCCTCGGGGCCATAGACCTTGTGCGGCGAGCAGACGATGGTCTTGCCGTCGTGGATGTACTGCTTGTACTCGGGCATGAAGTCGGCGCCCGAGCCGTCGAAGCCCGAGACCTCGTAGGGGCTCGACCGGTCGAACATGCCGATGGCGTGCATCAGCTTCTCGAGCGGCCCGCCGAAGTTCCAGCCGTGGTCGGTCGGATAGTAGTAGTGCGGCGAGATGGCCACGGTCATGCCGGCCTGCTTGGCCGCGGCGAAGAGGCGGCCGATGTTGGCCACCGTGCCGTGGTGCGTGACACTCTTGCCGACCACGCCCCAGGTGACACCGTCGGGGCTCAGGAAGTCGACCTGCGGGTCGGTCACCACGAGCGCCGTGCGCGGGCGGTCGAGGGTGAAACCGGTCTCGGGCAGGGCGCCCTTTTCCGGCGGGGCGTAGGCGCTCGGGTCATGGTGGGCGCTCGCCGTTGCGGCGGCCCCGGCCATTGCGGCCACCGCCGCGCCGGCCGCCACGCCGGTCTTCAGGAACGAGCGGCGGTCGACGCCGCCATCGTCATGGTCATGGTGATCGCACATAGACTGGATTCCTCCCTTGATAACGGAAGTAACGGCCCAAGACTTCCCCAGGACCTGCCACTAATTCTGCCGGAACCCGTGTCCATGCGGCCAGGGCTGAACCCTTCACAGTTTCTCACAGTTTCGTGTGCGAGCCTCCGAACATCTGTCCCACCTTGAGAAAGAATGTTGTGGAAGCGCCGGGCATGAAAATTGAAGTGAGCCTGCGCCCTTAAAGCCAGCGGCGCACGGTCCCTGAACGGGCTGTTCACTCGTCGGGCATTTTGAGGGCGGCGAGGAAGGCGGACTGGGGGATTTCCACGTTGCCGAACTGGCGCATGCGCTTCTTGCCCTTCTTCTGCTTGTCCAGCAGCTTGCGTTTGCGGCTCACGTCGCCGCCGTAGCACTTGGCGGTCACGTCTTTGCGCAGCGCGCTCACCGTCTCGCGCGCGATGATCTTGCCGCCGATGGCCGCCTGGATGGCGATCTTGAAGAGCTGGCGCGGGATCAGCTCCTTGAGGCGCTGGCAGAGCGCGCGGCCGCGCGGGTCGGCCTGGGCCTGGTGCAGGATCATGGAAAGCGAATCCACCGGCTCGCCGTTGACCAGGATCGAGACCTTGACCAGGTCGCCCTCCCGGTAGCCCTCGATGTGGTAGTCGAAGGAGGCGTAGCCGCTCGAGACCGACTTCAGGCGGTCGTAGAAATCGAAGACCACCTCGTTCAAGGGCAGGCGGTAGACCACCATGGCGCGCGTGCCGGCGTAGGTCAGGTCGAGCTGCTCGCCGCGCCGCTCCTCGCAGAGCTTCAAGACCCCGCCCAGGTGCTCGTCGGGCACCAGGATCGTGGCCTTGATCCAGGGCTCCTCGATCCGGGCGATCTTCACCGGGTCGGGCATGTCGGTGGGGTTGTGCAGTTCGAGGACCTCGCCCTTGGTCTGGTGGATGCGGTAGACCACGCTGGGCGCGGTGGTGATGAGGTCGAGATCGAATTCGCGGGTCAGGCGCTCCTGCACGATTTCGAGATGCAATAGCCCCAGAAAACCGCAACGAAAGCCGAAGCCCAGCGCCGCCGAGCTCTCCGGCTCGTAGAGGAAGCTCGAATCGTTGAGCGCCAGCTTGCCCAGCGAGTCGCGCAGGTCCGGGTAGTCGTTGGCATCGACCGGGAACAGCCCGCAGAAGACCACCGGCACGCTGGGCGCGAAACCGGGCAGGGCCGTCTCCGCCGGGCGCTTCTCCCCGGTGATGGTGTCGCCCACCTTGCAGTCGGCAACCGACTTGATGCTGGCGGTCAGATAGCCGATCTCGCCGGGACCCAGCGCGCCCACCTTGGTCATCTTTGGCGTGAAGACGCCCACCTGATCCACCAGGTGCGTGGCGCCGCTGCCCATCATGCGGATCTTCATGCCGGCCTTGAGCCGGCCGTCGATCATGCGCACCAGCACGATCACGCCCAAATAAGCGTCGTACCAGCTGTCCACCAGGAGCGCCTTGAGCGGCGCCTCGGCGTCCCCCTCGGCGGGCGCGGGCAGGCGCTTGACCAGGGCCTCGAGCACCTCGGGCACCCCCTGCCCCGTCTTGGCCGAGATGGACAGCGCGTCCGAGGCGTCCAGGCCCACGACCTCCTCGATCTGCTCCTTGATGCGCTCCGGCTCGGCGGACGCCAGGTCCACCTTGTTGAGCAGGGGCACGATCTCGTGGTCGGCTTCCAGCGCCAGGTAGACATTGGCGAGCGTCTGGGCCTCCACGCCCTGGCTCGCGTCCACCAGCAGGAGCGAGCCCTCGCAGGCGGCAAGCGAGCGGCTAACCTCGTAGGAGAAGTCCACGTGGCCCGGCGTGTCGATCAGGTTGAGCGTGTAGGTCTCACCGTCCTCGGCTTCGTATAAAAGCCGCACGGTCTGGGCCTTGATGGTGATGCCGCGCTCGCGCTCCAGCTCCATGGTGTCGAGCACCTGCTCCTTCATCTCGCGCGCGCTCAAGCCCCCGCAGAGCTGGATCAGGCGGTCGGCCAGCGTCGATTTCCCATGGTCGATGTGGGCGATGATCGCGAAGTTGCGGATTTTGGCGAGCTCAGTCATGGGCCGCGCTGGCTATAGCACCGGGGAAAGCGGGGGGAAAGTCTCGGTCGCCAATCTTCGCACTATTGGCGCGATCACCGTCACAGACCGTCGAATTCGTCGGGGGTCAAGCCAGCCTGCCGCAAAATGCTACGCAGAGTCCCGATCGCCACTTCACGATGATCGGGCACGATAACCGTCCGCACCCCCTCGGGTGAGGTCCTGGCAAATTTTACGTGGCTGCCTTTGCGCGAAACTTCCGCGAAACCCGCCGCCAGCAATCTGCGTTTCACTTCGCGATAGGCAAGGGGTTTAAGTGGCACTGATGTCGATCTCGACCGGTCGTATCGTCGGAGTCGCCGTCGCCCTCGGCGGCTCGAAGTGGAGCGCCAGCGCTTCCTTGAGGTTGGCGAGCGCCTCCTCCTCGGACCGGCCCTGGCTGGCCACGTCCACCTCCAGGCACTGGGCGACGACCCAGCCGTTCTCCCGCCAGAGGCTCGCCTTGAATTCCTGTTTCATGGCTTCGATTTACCCGATCCTTCACCGGCGACACGAGGGAGAGATTACCACCGGGACCGCTAGGAAAAGTAAAGAAATGTCCTGGTGAGGCTATCCCCTACCCCCTCAACACGCCCCCTGTCGCCTTGTTGACCTGGGCGACGATCTTGTTCGCGACGGCCTCGATCTCCTCGTCGGTCATGGTGCGTTTCGTAGGTTGCAGCGTGACCGAGATGGCGAGGGACTTCTTGCCCTTGCCGATGCCCTTGCCGCTATAGAGATCGAAGAGGTCTACGCGCGTGATGAGCACCTTGTCCGCCCCTTTGGCCGCGCGCAGGAGCTTTTCGGCGGGCACGTCCTGGTCCACCACGAAGGCGAAGTCGCGCTCCACCGTGTGGAAGGGCGGCAGATCGAGGTGCGCCTTGAGCCGGCCGTCCCTGGCCTTGGGCAAGGGGATTGCGCCCATGAAGACCTCGAAGGCCGCCACGGGCCCGCGCAGGTCCAGGCGCTTGAGCACGCGCGGGTGCAGCTCGCCGAAATTGGCCAAGACGTTGGGCCCCAGGCGGAGAGTGCCCGAGCGCCTCGGGTGATACCAGCCGGGCGCGTCGCGGGTGACCTGCAGCTTGTCCACCGGCGCGTTGCAGACGGTAAGCACCGCCAGCGCATCGCCCTTGGCGTCGATGGCGTCGGCCCCGCGCGCGGGAGCGGCCCAGTGGCGCGGCGCAGCGTTGCCCGCGCGCAGGCCCGCTGCGATCAGCGCCTGGCCATCGGCGGTATCGTCCGAGTACTGCGGTCCCACCTCGAAGAGCTCCACGTCGTCCATGCCCCGGTCCAGATTGCGCGTGGCCGCCTCGGCCAGGCCGGGCAGGACGGAAGGCCGCATGACGTCGAGATCGCTGCTGATGGGGTTGGCCAGACGAAGTTCGTCAGGCACACCGCCGAAGCGATCGGCCAAACGCCCCGAGACGAAGGAGAAGGTGACCGCCTCATTCAGGCCGCGCCGGGCGAGCGCGGTGCGCGCCAGGGAGACCCGGCGCTGAGCCGGGGTGATGGCGGCCCGCGGCAGGGCCTGCTCGCGCTCGATGGCCACGCTCGGGATCCCGTCGAAGCCGTGGATGCGCAGCACCTCCTCCACCAGGCAGGCTTCGCCCTCCACGTCGTTGCGCCAGGTGGGCACGGTGACGCGCAGGGAATCTCCGCTGCCCGCCACCTCGAAGCCCAGGTCCACCAGGATGCGCGTCTGGTCGCCCGCCGGCACGTCCAGGCCGCCCAGTTGAGCCACGCGTGCGGGGCGGTGTTCGATGACGCGGCGCTCCTGGGGCAGGGTGCCGGCGGTAACCACCTCGCTCGCCTCCCCACCGCAAAGCTCCTGGATCAGGCGCGCCGCCACCTCCGCCCCCCAGACCGCAGACTGCGGGTCGAGGCCGCGCTCGAAGCGGTAGCGCGCGTCCGAGATGATGCCCAGCTTGCGCCCCGTGGCCGCCGTGCGCACGGGATCGAACAGCGCCACCTCGACGAAAACGTTGGTCGTGGCCTCGGTGCAGCCGGAAATCTCGCCGCCCATGACCCCGCCGATGCCCTCGGGGCCGTTCTCGTCGGCGATCACCACCATTTCCTCGTCGAGCCGGTAGGTCTCGCCGTCGAGCGCCAGTATCTCCTCGCTCTTCTTCGCCATACGCATGACCAGACCGCCCTTGACCTTATCGGCGTCGAAGACGTGCAGCGGGCGGTTCAGGTCGTAGGTCACGAAGTTGGTGATATCGACCAGCGCCGAGATGGGCCGGAGGCCGATGGCGCGCAAGCGCCGCTGCAGCCATTCGGGGCTGAGCCCGTTCTTCACCTTGCGGAAATAGCGCCCGGCCACGTAGGGACAGGCGTCTTCCTTGCCCGCGGGCAGATCGATCTTCCAGCGGATCGGGCTCTCGAAGCTGTCGGGTACGGCGGACTCGTCGAAGGGCTTGAGCCCGCCCAGGCCGGCGGCGGCCAGGTCGCGGGCGATGCCGCGCACGCCCAGGCAGTCGCCCCGGTTCGGCGTGATCGCGATATCGAGCACCGGATCGTCGAGCCCCAGCACCTTCGCGAAGGGCGTGCCCACCTCGGCGTCCCCGGGCAACTCGATGATGCCCTCGTGCTCGTCGGAGATGCCCATCTCGCGCTCGGAAACCAGCATGCCGTTGGACTGCTGGCCACGGATCACGCCGGGCTTCAAGACCATGTCGGTGCCGGGGAGGTAGCTGCCGGCGGCGGCGAAAACGCCCTTCATACCGGTCCGCGCGTTGGGCGCGCCGCAGACCACCTGAACCTCCTCGGTCCCTGTATCCACGATGCAGACCGAAAGCCGGTCCGCGTCGGGGTGCTTCTTGGCCTCCTTGACATAGGCCACCGTGAAGGCCGCGAGCTCGGCCGCCCGGTCGAGAACCGATTCCACTTCCAGGCCGATCATGGGGAGGGTGTCCACGATTTCTTGCAGCGTGGCGTCGGTCTCCAGGTGCTCCTTGAGCCACTTGAGCGTGAACTTCATGGCGCGCCTCTCAGAGCCCCCGTGCCATGGAGGGCACCTCGAGCGGCAGGAAGCCGTAGTGCCTGAGCCAGCGCAGGTCGGAATCGAAGAAGGGGCGCAGGTCCGGGATGCCGTACTTCAGCATGGCGATACGCTCGATGCCCATGCCGAAGGCGTAGCCCTGATAGCGCGCCGAATCGATGCCGCAGTTCTCCAGCACCTTGGGATGCACCATGCCGCAGCCTAATATCTCCAGCCAATCGTCTCCGTGGCCGATCTGGAACTGTCCGTCCTTGCGCGTGCAGCCGATGTCCACCTCGGCGCTGGGCTCGGTGAAGGGGAAATAGCTGGGCCGGAAGCGCACCGGCAGGTCGTCGACGCCGAAGAAAGCGCGGCAGAACTCGATGAGCGTGCCCTTCAGGTGCCCCATGTGCGTGGATTCGTCGATCACCAGGCCCTCGACCTGATGGAACATGGGCGAGTGGGTGGCATCCGAATCGGCGCGGAAGGTGCGCCCGGGCACGATGATACGGATCGGCGGTTGGCTATTCTGCATGGTGCGGATCTGCACCGGCGATGTGTGGGTGCGCAGCACCATGCGGGAGCCGTCGGCGCGCTCGGGCAGGTAGAAGGTGTCGTGCTCCTGCCGGGCCGGATGCTCGGGCGGAATATTGAGCGCCGTGAAGTTGTGGAAATCGTCCTCGATGTCCGGCCCCTCGGCCACGGTCAGGCCCATCTCGCCGAAGATGGCGACCAACTCCTCCAGGGTCTGGCTGATGGGGTGGATGCGGCCCAGCTCGTCGGGCCGCGCGGGCAGCGTGACGTCGATCGATTCCCCGGCCAGGCGCGCCTCGAGCTCGGCCTCGCCGAGCTCCTCCTTGCGCACCTCGATGGCCTGGGCCACCGCGTCCTTGAGCGCGTTCAGCGCCTGGCCGGCGTTCTTGCGCTGCTCGGCGTCGAGCTTGCCCAGCGCTTTCATGCGCTCGGTGATCTTGCCCTTCTTGCCCAGGGCCTCGACGCGGACGGCCTCCAGCGCGCTCAGATCGCCGGCCGCCGCCGTCGCCGCGACGATCTCTTCTCTCAGTTGTTGAAGGTCTTCGCTCATGGGCGAGAAGAGGGACCCTAGCTCTGGCCGGCCTCTTTAAGCGTGGACTGGGCTTTTTCGGCCAGCGCCTTGAAGGCCTCGGGCTCGCGCGACGCCAGATCCGAGAGCACCTTGCGGTCCACCTCGATCCCGGCCCTCTTGATCCCGTTCATGAACTGGGAATAGGTCAGGCCGTGCTCGCGCGCGCCGGCGTTGATGCGCTGGATCCAGAGGCCGCGGATGTTGCGCTTGCGCGTCCGGCGGTCGCGGTAGGCGTACTGCAGCCCCTTCTCCACGCGCTCGATGGCGGCGCGGAAGACGTTCTTGTTGCGGCCGTAATAGCCCTTCGCCTGTTTGATAACCTTCTTGTGGCGGGCGTGCGTGGTGACGCCCCGCTTGACACGTGCCATGACGAGGCCTCCGTTACGCGTAGGGCAGGAAGTTGCGCTTGACGATCTTGGAGTCGGCGGCGGACATGATGCGGGAGCCGCGCGCCTTGCGCTTCATCTTCTGCGTGCGCTTGCGCAGATTGTGCCGCTTTTTGGCGAAGTTCATCCGGACCTTGCCGGTCCCGGTCAGGCGGAACCGCTTCTTGGCGCCGCTCTTGGACTTGAGCTTGGGCATTTCGCTGATCCTTAACTCTTTGAAATGACAGCTTTCGTGGGCGACTGGGCATGCCCTTTGAGCCGTGCCGCCCGTGTGAAGAGGCGCCGTTTATAGCTATCCGGGGAGGCAATTGCAAGGCGGGCCAGGGTCCGGCCCGGACCCCAGTACCCAGGATCAAAGGAGGATAGCTACTTGGGCGCGATGACCATGGTCATCTGGCGTCCCTCCATCTTGGGGAACTGCTCCACCTTGGCAATCTCCTCGAGCTGGTCGCGGACCCGGTCGAGCACCTTGAGGCCTAGTTCCTGGTGGGCCATCTCGCGGCCGCGGAAGCGCATGGTCACCTTGACCTTGTCGCCATCGCCGAGGAAGCGCTGGATCGAGCGCATCTTCACATCGTAGTCGTGATGGTCGATGTTCGGGCGCATCTTGATTTCCTTGACGTCGATGGTCTTCTGCTTCTTGCGCGCCTCGTTCTTGCGCTTCTGATCTTCGTACTTGAAGCGCCCGTAATCGAGGATCTTGCAGACCGGCGGCTCGGCGCCCGGTGAGATCTCCACTAGGTCGAGGCCCGCGTTATCGGCCCGTTCGAGCGCGTCCGCCGTGGATACGACTCCCACGTTCTCCCCGTCCGCGTCGATCAGGCGAACCTCGGCGACCGCGATCGCCGTGTTGACGCGCGGTCCTTTCTTGGACGGCCTAATGTCCCTCGGTGGTCTTGCTATGGGTTAATCTCCCTCTCTGCCATCATTCCTCGGTTCATATCGCACGGGCTCAAGCCCCCGCCGGCGGCCTAGCCTCGTCAGCTAATCTAGCCACTGCCTCGTCCAGCGCAAGAACCTCCTGATTTTTACCTCCCAGGCGGCGAAGCGCAACCGTCCGTTCCTCGGCCTCGCGCCGGCCCACGACGGCGATCACCGGGGCCTTGGCCAGGCTGTGCTCCCGGACCTTGTAGTTGATCTTCTCGTTGCGCAGGTCCAAGCCGGTCCTGAGCCCCGCCTCGGCAAAGGCCTCCTGCGCCTCGCGCGCGTAAGCATCCGCGTCCGAGGTGATCGTTGCCACCACGATCTGCCGAGGCGCCAGCCAGAGCGGAAAGCGCCCGGCGTACTGCTCTATCAGGATCGCCAGGAAGCGCTCGAAGGACCCGAGAATCGCCCGGTGCAGCATGACCGGCCGGTGTTTGGCCCCGTCTTCCCCGATGTAGCTGGCGTCGAGCCGCTCGGGCAGCACGAAATCGACCTGCAGGGTGCCGCACTGCCAGTCGCGGCCAATAGCGTCGCGCAGCACGAAATCCAGCTTGGGCCCGTAGAAGGCGCCCTCGCCGGGGTCGAGGCTGTAATCGAGCCCGGTCTGCTCCACCGCCTCGATCAGCGCGGCTTCGGCCTTGTCCCAGGTTTCGTCCGCCCCGGCGCGGGTCTCGGGGCGGTCGGAGAACTTCACCACCACCTCGTCGAAGCCCAGGTCCCGGTAGACGCTCAGCAGGAGTTCGCAGAACGCTACCGTCTCGCCGTTGATCTGCTCCTCGGTGCAGAAGATGTGAGCGTCGTCCTGGACGAAGGCGCGCACCCGCATGAGCCCGTGTAGCGCGCCCGAGGGCTCGTTGCGGTGGCAGGAGCCGAATTCGGCCATGCGGATCGGCAGGTCCCGGTAGCTGGTGATGCCCTGCTTGAAGATCTGCACGTGGCAGGGACAGTTCATCGGCTTGATCGCGAGCGTGCGGTCGTGGTCCGCCTCGACGGTGAACATGTGCTCGCGGAACTTCTCCCAATGGCCCGAGGCCTCCCACAGCGAACGGTCCACGAGCTGCGGCGTGTTGACCTCGATGTAGCCGGCCGCCTCCAGGCGCGCGCGCATGTAGTTCTGGACGGTGCGGTACAGCGTCCAGCCCTTGTGGTGCCAGAAGACCGAGCCGGCCGCCTCTTCCTGCTGGTGGAACAGGTCCATCTCGCGGCCCAGGCGCCGGTGGTCGCGCTTCTCGGCCTCCTCCAGCATGTGGAGATAGGCGTTGAGCCGTTTCTCGCTTTCCCAGCAGGTCCCCGTGATGCGCTGCAATTGCTCGTTGCTCGCATCGCCGCGCCAATAGGCGCCCGAGACCTTGAGCAGCTTGAAGGCATTGCCCAGCTTGCCGGTGGACGGCAGGTGCGGCCCGATGCAGAGGTCGAGCCAGTCGCCCTGCCGGTAGATCGAGATTTCCGCCTCCCGCGGCAGGGTCTGGATATGCTCGGCCTTGTAGATTTCGCCCTTATCGTGGAAATAGCCGGTCGCTTCCTCGCGGTCCCAGACCTCGCGGGTAATGGTCTCGTCGCGCGCCACGATCTCGCGCATGCGCGCCTCGATTTCCTTCAGGTTGTCGGGCGTGAAGGGCTCGCCGCGGGCGAAGTCGTAGTAGAAGCCATTCTCCGTGGCCGGGCCGAAGGTCACCTGGGTGCCCGGGTAAAGCTCCTGCACCGCCTCGGCCATGACGTGGGCGCAGTCGTGGCGCAACAGGGCCAGCGCGTCCGCGTGAGAGCGCGTGACGATCTCGACGCCGGCGCTCTTATCGATGGAAGTGGAGAGGTCCTTGAGCTCCCGGTCCACCTTGATGGCCAAGGCGTCCTTGGCCAGGCGGGGGCCGATGGCGGCTGCAATATCCAAGCCGGTCACCGGACCGTCGAACTCGCGCACGCTTCCGTCAGGCAGCGTGATGGAGATCATTCGTCAAGCGCTTTCAAACCTTTCGCTTGGAGCAGGCTGGGCGTGCAATGTAAGACGAATCGGACTCCTGTCAAGAACCGGCCACTGTGCCCGAGGCCGTGGGCTGGCGGCGCTCGGCGGAAGCCGGGGGCACGGCCTTGGCGCGCAGGATCTCGCGGTAAAGCGCCAGGGTGCCGGCGCACATCTCGGCCTTGGAGAAGTTCGCCCGGGTGTGCGCCTGGGCCTCGGCGGCCAGCGACTCCCGCTCCTTGGCATCGAGCCCCAGGGGCTTGCGCAGCGCCTGGGCCAGGGCGCCGGCATCGCCGGGCGCAAAGAAAAAGGCGGTGCGGCCTTCCCGAACCTGCTCGCGTACGCCGCCGTGATCGCTGACAACCGCCGGACAACCCATGACCTGGGCCTCGCTGACGATGCGGCCAAAGGCCTCGGGCTCGATGGAGGCGGAGACCACCACATCGGCCAGCATGTATGCGGCCGGCATGTCGTCGCAGTGGCCGGTCAGGAAGACCTTGCTGGACAATCCCTGGCGCGCGATCAGGCGCTCCAGTTCGGCCCGGTAGGCGCGGCGCCCCTGGTCCGAGCCGACCAGCAGGCAGCGCAGGTTCATGTCCTCGAGGTGCTTCAATGCGCTGATCAGAAGCGAATGCCCCTTCCAGCGGGTAAGCCGCCCGGGCAGCATGATGACGGGCACCCCGTCCGGCAGCCGCCAGCGGTTGGCGAGCTGAATGACCCGCTCGGCACTCACCTTCTCGGGATCGAAGAGATCGAGGTCCACGCCGCGCCGGATCGTCCGGATGCGGTCCGGGTCGGCCTTGTAGTTCTCGCGAATGTGCCGGGCGGTGAAGTCCGAATTGGCGATCACGCGCTCGCCCTTGGTCATGATCGCATTGTAGCGGCGCTTGATCCCGCCGCTGATCGTATAGGTGCCGTGAAAGGTGGTCACGAAATGACAGCCCGTGCGCCGCGCGGCCGCGGCCGCACTCCAGGCCGGCGCGCGCGAGCGGGCGTGCACGATGTCCACCTTGTTGTCCCTGATGATGCGCGCGAGACGCCCCACATTGAGATACATGACGACGGGGTTCTTCGAGGCAAGCGGCAGCTTGATGTGCGTGATACCCGTGCGGCGCAATTCGACCTCCAGCGCGCCGCCCTGTGAGGCTACGAGCGATGTCCCTCCCGCCTTGGCCAGCGCGACGGCGATATCCACCGCGCCGCGCTCGGCCCCGCCCGTTTCCAGACCGGGTACGACCTGCAGCACCACCGGATGGCCGTCTTCCGCCGTTACCCCGGGTTTGCTAGTCTCGTCCACCTTCTCCATAAAGATCGTGACTCGATGTCTTCTGCGGAACCGTTTCACCCATCAGCGCCGGAAAACCTGACAAGGCCCGACGGCACGACTATCGCCTATCACAAGATTCCAGGCGGTGAAACACGAAACAAGGCGCCCGGTCTGATCTTCCAGGGCGGGTTCATGTCGGATATGACCGGCAGCAAGGCGCTCGCCCTGGAGGCATTTGCCAGGGAGCGCGGCCAGGATTTCCTTCGTTTCGACTATCTCGGCCACGGCGCCTCCTCCGGCCATTTCGAGGAGGGAACCATCGGCCGCTGGGCCGAGGACGCCATCGCGGTGCTCGACGAAGTCGCCGAGGGACCCCAGATCATCGTCGGCTCTTCCATGGGTGGCTGGATCATGCTGCTCACCGCGCTCGCCCGGCCCGAACGGGTAGCCGGGCTGGTGGGCATCGCCGCCGCGCCGGATTTCACCGAAAACCTCCTGTGGCGGAAGTTCCCGCCCGAGGTCCGCGAAACCCTGGAGCGCGAGGGCGTCTACTACGAACCCTCGGACTACAGCGAGGAACCCTACGCCATCACTATGGAGCTGATTGTCGAGGGGCGGAACCATCTGCTCATGGACAGGCCCATCCCCATCACCTGCCCGGTGCGCTTGATCCACGGCACGGCAGACGCCGACGTGCCGTGGCAGCTCTCGCTGGAGCTCATGGACAAGCTCGAGACCGGCGATGTGGAGGTGACGCTGGTCAAGGGCGGCGGCCACCGCCTTTCGGAACCCGGCGACCTGGCGCGGCTCGGACGCATCACCGCTGCGCTCAGCGATCAACTCACCTGAACGCCGGACTCCTCCGCTTCGAGCAATGCCTTAAGGCCGCTCTTATAATCGGGATAGGCCAGTGTGACCCCCAGCTCCTCCTTGATCCGCCGGTTGGAGACCCGCTTGTTGTCGCGGTAGAAGCTGCGCGCCATCTCGGACAATTCCGCCGCCTCGAAAGGCATCAGCGGCGGCGGCTCCCGGCCCAGGAGCTCGCAGGCTTGAGCGACCACCTCGGCGGGCGCGGCGGGATCGTCATCGCAAAGGTTATAGACGCGCCCGGGGTTGGGCCGGGCGATCGAGGCTTCGAGCACCGTGGCGATGTCCTCCACATGGATGCGGCTGAAGACCTGTCCCGGTTTGTCGATACGCTTGGCCACTCCGGCGCGCACGTTATCCAGGGCGCTGCGCCCGGGGCCGTAGATCCCGGCCAGGCGGAAGATATGGACGGGCAGGCCATGATCCCGGTGCAGCGCCAGCCAGGCGCGCTCGGCCGCCAGGCGTCGCACGCCCCGCTCGCCCGTGGGCTCGAGCTGCGAGTCCTCCTCCACCCAGCCGCCCTCGCGGTCGCCGTAGACCCCGGTGGTGGAGAGATAACCGGCCCAGAGAAGCCCACCGCAGGCCGCAATGTCGGCGCCGTGCCGGTCGATCACGGGGTCGCCCGCCGCATCGGGCGGCACGCTGGAGAGCAGGTGAGTGGCCCCGGCGAGCGCCGCCCCGGGATCGGCGAGCGGCCGGCCGCGGCCGAACAGGTACGTCTCGACGCCCGAGGCCCGCAGCGCGCCCGCCTTTTCCTCGCTCCGCGTCGTGCCGGCAACGGACCAGCCGCGCGCCATCAGCCGCCTGGCCAGCACCCCTGCGCTGTACCCCAGACCGAAGCAGAATAGGCGATTAGCGGTTGCGTCGGGCATGGAACTCCCGTGGCTCCTACACACTAGGGGCGTGGGGGCGCTTGCGCGCCGGCCCGCGAGCGGCGACTCTATGGACAGGAAGGAGCGGGAACAAGCATGGCCGGGTTCGCACAACGAATTGGACGAGGCGGACGGACAGCCGCCCTGCTTGCCGCGTTTGTCTGCCTGCCGGGGCAAGCGCTCCTGGCCCAGCGAACCAACGTCGATCACCCGCGCGAATACGCGGCCTGCATGAAGCTCGCCCGCGAGGCCCCGGAGGAGGGCTTCGACAGCGCGCTGGCCTGGGCCTCCCAGGGTGGCGGCGAGGCCGCGCGGCATTGCGCGGCGGTCGCGCTCATCGAACTGGGCCGTTACGAGGAAGCCGCCGAGGGGCTGGAGCGCCTGGCACGGGAGGCGAGCGCCGCCGCAGTCAAGCTGCGCCCCGCCCTGCTCGCCCAGTCGGGCCAGGCCTGGCTGCTCGCGGGCAAGCCGGAGCGCGCCCAGGCCGTCCAGAGCGCCGCACTCGACCTGGAGCCGGACAACGTGGAGTTCCTGATCGACCGCAGTATTACCCTGGCCGACACGGCCAACTACTGGGAGGCGCTGGACGACCTCAATCGGGCGCTGGACCTGGCGCCGGACCGCGCCGAGGCCCTGGTCCTGCGCGCCAACGCCTACCGTTATCTGGATTCCATCGACCTGGCCCACGACGACGTGGAGCGGGCGCTCACCCTCGACCCGGGCAATCCCGACGGCCTGCTGGAGCGCGGCATCCTGCGCCGGCTCGCGGGCGATACCGGCGGGGCGCGGTCGGACTGGATCCGGGTTCTGGCGCTGGCGCCCAACGGCCCGGCCGGCGACGCGGCCCGCGCCAATCTGAAAAAGCTGGACGTGATTGCGGAGTAGGACGCGCAGCCCCCCTCAGAAATCCAGATCGGCGTAGTGCTTGGGCGGGATGGCGCCGGGCACCAGATCGGCCAGGATGGCGCGCAGGCTGGGGCGCGACTTGACCCGCGCGTACCAGTCCCTGGCGCCCTGGTGGTCCTCCCAGGGCACATCGCCCAGATAGTCGATCGCCGAAAGCTGGGCAGCGGCGGCGATATCGGCCAGGGAGAAGGCGTCGCCCGCCAGCCAGCGGCGCCGGTCGCAGAGCCAGCCGATGTAATCCAGGTGATAGTGGATGTTGGCCAGCCCGGCGCGGATCGCCGAGGGGTTGGGGTGGCCCAGCCCCAGGAAGCGCTTCATGATCTTTTCCTCGATCAGGTTGAAGCTCACCTCCTCACCGAACTTGGTATCGAACCAGGCGACGAGGCGCCGCGTCTCGGCGCGGTCCAGCGGCACCCTGCCCAGAAGCGGCGGCTCGGGATAGGCCTCGTCCAGATATTCGGCGATGACGCCCTTGCCGGGGATCGAGGTGCCGTCGTCCTCGATCAGGACCGGCACCTCACAGGCCGGGCTGAGCGTCAGAAAGTCCTCGCGGCGCTCCCAGATCTTCTCGCTCTTGAGTGCAAAATCGAGCCCCTTCTCCGCCAACAGGATGCGGATCATGCGGCAGCCGGGATCGAGCGGCAGGTGATAGAGCGTGCGCATATGGGCGGACTATAGCGCCGCAGACACAGCGGTGAACAGCGCCAGGTGGAGTGAACGGGACAGAGACACAGTTTGAAGAGTCCTCCCCCTTGTGGGATCTTTGCATAATGCCCCTGGCCACCTCCTTGTCATGCTCGGGCTTGACCCGAGCATCCAGGCCAACATCCGCAACCTATTGATCCTACGGCCATTGTTGTCTGCCCTTGCGGGCAGTACTGGACCCTCGGGTCAAGCCCGAGGGTGACAAAAAGGGGCTATGCAAAGGCACCACAAGGGGGGAGGGAGTAATAACGGACGCGGCCGTCATCAACTCCCCTATGCCCGTTTCACCTTTTCCGCCTCTTTGCCGAGCGGGTGTTCGAGGCGCTCGAGCATCTCCTTGGGTACGACCTGCCAGAACCTGTGGCGTTCGCGGCGCCAGTCGATGAGCAGCTGTTCGGCATAGCGCGACTGGGTCTCGCGCGCGTGCTCGACGACCAGATCCCGCACCACGCCCTCCCAGTGCTCGGTTTCGATGCGCTGGTAGACCACGCTGTCCGGGTTGATGTGCGCGGGCAGCACCTCCTCGGGGTCGTAGACGAAGGCCATGCCGCCGGTCATGCCGGCGGCGAAGTTGGCGCCCACGCGGCCCAGGATGACCGCCGTGCCGCCGGTCATATACTCGCAGCCGTTGGAGCCGCAGCCCTCGGCCACGGCGACGGCATCGGAATTGCGCACGCAGAAGCGCTCCCCCGCCTGGCCGGCGGCGAACAGACGCCCGGCGGTGGCGCCGTAGAGCACCGTGTTGCCGATGATGGTGTTCTCGTTGCTCTGCAGCGGGCTCGCCGTCATGGGGCGCACCACGATGGTGCCGCCCGACAGCCCCTTGCCCACGTAGTCGTTGGCGTCGCCGAAGACCTCGAGCTTCAAACCCTGGACCGCGAAGGCGCCCAAGGACTGCCCGGCCGAGCCGCGCAGGCGCACGGTGATGTGGCCCGGCTTGAGGCCCGCCATGCCGAAGCGCCGTGTGATCTTGGAGGAGAGCTTGGTGCCGATCGCCCGGTGCGTGTTGCGGATCGTGTATTGCAACTGCATCTTCTCGCCCACATCGAAGAACGGCTGGGCGTCCTCGATGATCTGGGCGTCCAGGGTCTCGGGCACCTCGTTGCGCCCCTCGAGGGTGCAGTGCACCGGGTGCTCGCCGGAATCGGCGCGCGCGAGCAGCGGATTGAGGTCCAGGTCGTCCAGGTGCGGCGCGCCGCGGCTCACCTGCACCAACAAATCGGTGCGCCCGATCACCTCCTCCAGCGAACGCACGCCGAGCGAAGACAGGATCTCGCGCACCTCCTCGGCCATGAAGCTGAAGAGATTCACCACCTTCTCCGGCGTGCCGGTGAACTTTTCGCGCAGGGCCTCGTTCTGGGTACAGACGCCCACGGGGCAGGTGTTGGAGTGGCACTGGCGCACCATGATGCAACCCATGGCAACGAGCGAGGCCGTGCCGACGCCGAACTCCTCCGCGCCCAGCATGGCGGCGATGACCACGTCGCGGCCGGTGCGGATGCCGCCATCGGTGCGCAGGGTCACGTTGTGGCGCAGGCGGTTCAGCGTCAGCACCTGGTGCACCTCGGAAAGGCCCATCTCCCAGGGCACGCCGGCGTACTTGATGGAGGACTGGGGGCTGGCGCCGGTGCCGCCGCTGTGCCCCGAGATCAGGATCACGTCGGCCTGGGCCTTGGCGACGCCCGCCGCGATGGTGCCGATGCCCGAGCGCGCCACCAGTTTCACGCAGACCTTGGCCTCGGGGTTGATCTGCTTCAGGTCATAGATGAGCTGGGCCAGGTCCTCGATGGAATAGATGTCGTGGTGCGGCGGCGGCGAGATGAGCATGACGCCGGGCGTGGCATGGCGCAGGCGGGCGATCAATCCGGTCACCTTGAAGCCCGGCAGCTGTCCGCCCTCGCCGGGTTTGGCTCCCTGGGCGACCTTGATCTCGATCTCGCGGCAGTGGTTGAGGTATTCGGCGGTCACGCCGAAGCGGCCCGAGGCGACCTGCTTAATGGCCGAGTTGGCGTTGTCGCCATTGGGCTGGGGAGAGAAGCGCCGCGGGTCCTCGCCGCCTTCGCCGGAATCGGATTTCGCCCCGATGCGGTTCATAGCGATATTGAGCGTGCCGTGGGCCTCGGGGCTCAGCGCACCCAGGGACATAGCCGGTGTGAGGAAGCGCTTGCGCAGGGCCGTGATGGATTCCACCTCTTCGAGCGACACGCGCACCGCATCGTCGCGCTTGAAGTCAAACAGGTCGCGCAGGTTGCTGGGCGGCAGCTTGGCGGCACCCTCGGCGAACTTGCGGTAAGTGGAATAGGAATCGCTGGCCACGGCGGCCTGCAGCGTGTGGATCAGCCCCGCCTCCCAGGAATGGTGCTCGCCGCCGCGCCGGTAGCGGTAGAAGCCGCCCACGGGCAGCGCCGCGAATTCTTCGGACCAGGCGCGCGCATGCTGGCCGAGCAGCTTCTGCTCGATGCCGGTCAGGCCGATGCCCGAGATGCGGCTGGGCATGGTGGGGAAGTATTCGTCCACCAGGGTACGCGACAGGCCCACCGCCTCGAAGTTGTAGCCGCCGCGGTAAGAGGAGAGCACCGAGATGCCCATCTTGGACATGATCTTGAGCAGGCCGTCGTCCATCGCTTTCTTGTAGCGCTGCACGCAGTCTTCCAGGCTGAGCTCGCCGAACAGGCCCCGATGCTGGCGCTCGGCGATAGATTCCTGGGCCAGGTAGGCGTTGATCGAGGTGGCGCCCACGCCGATCAGGACGGCGAAGTAGTGCACGTCCAGGCATTCCCCGCTGCGCAGGTTGAGCGAGGTGAAGGTGCGCAGGTTCTGCTGCATCAGGTGGGAGTGCACCGCGCCGGTGGCCAGGATCATGGGCAGGGGCGCGCGCCCCTGCCCGATCGCCTCGTCGGACAGGATCAGGTGCTCGCAGCCTCCGCGCACCGCATCCTCGGCCTCGCGCCGGATGCGCTCCAGCGCCGCGCGCAGCGCGGTCTCCACATTCCGCGAATCGTCGCTCCCGGCCTCGAAGGTGCAATCGATGTCGGCCGCCGAGCCGCCCATGTAGGCGCGCATGGCCTCGAACTCGGCGGTCGAGAGCACCGGGGACTCGAGCTGCAGCAGCCGGCACTGGCTTTCGTCCTCATCCAGGATGTTGCCCAGGTTCCCCAGGCGCGTCTTGAGCGTCATGACCTGGCGTTCGCGCAAGGAGTCGATCGGCGGGTTGGTCACCTGGCTGAAGTTCTGCCGGAAGAAGTGGTGCAGGCCCCGGTAGTGGTCGGACAGGACCGCGAGCGGCGTGTCGTCGCCCATGGAGCCAATGGCCTCCTTGGCGTCCTCCACCATGGGATGGAGGATCAGCTCCAGGTCCTCCATGGAAATGCCGTAGGTCAATTGACGGCGGCGCAGCTCCGGCCGCTCGTAGAGCACCGGCTCGCCATGGTCGGGCCGTATGATGTCGTCGATCTGGGTGGTGTTGCCGATCCAGACGCCGTAGGGACGCTGGGCGGCCAGGAGGTCCTTGATCTCCTGGTCGTGGTAGAGCCGCCCGGCCTCCAGGTCCACGGCGATCATCTGACCGGGCCCCAGGCGGCCCTTCTCGACCACCTTGCGCTCCTCGATGCGCACCATGCCGGTCTCGGAGCCGGCGAAGAGCAGGCCGTCCTCGGTCACGGTATAGCGCAGGGGGCGCAGCCCGTTGCGGTCCATGCCCGCCAGCAACCAGCGCCCGCCATAGGCGCAGACCGCCGCCGGGCCGTCCCAGGGCTCCATCACCGCGTTGCAATAGGCGTAGAGGTCCTTCTGCGCCGCCGGCATGGGGCTGTCGGCGTGCCAGGCCTGGGGGATCAGCATGGCCTTGGCCATGGGCAGGTCCCGGCCGGAGCGCACCATGAGCTCGAAAACCGCATCGAGCGCCGCCGAATCCGAGGCGCCGGGCTGGATGACCGGCTTCAGTTCCTCGATCGCCTCGCCGAAGGCGGGCGCGCCCAGGCGGCATTCGTGCGCCTTCATCCAGTTGACGTTGCCCTTGAGCGTGTTGATCTCGCCGTTATGGGCCAACACCCGGAAGGGCTGGGCCAGGCGCCAGGTGGGGAAGGTGTTGGTCGAATAGCGCTGGTGGAAGATGGCGAAGCTGGAGACGAAGCGCGGATCCAGGAGGTCCGGATAGAAGGCGTCGAGTTGCTCGGCCAGGAACATGCCCTTGTAGATGACCGACCGGCAGGAGAGGGAGCAGATGTAGAAGTCCTTGATGGATTCCGCCTCGGCCGCGCGTTCGATGCGGCGGCGGATGATGTAGAGGTCGATCTCGAATTGCCGGTCCTCCGCGCCCCGGCTGTTGGCGATCATGATCTGCTCGATCTCGGGCCGGGCGTGCTCGGCCTTCTCGCCGATCACCTCGGTGTTCACCGGCACCTGGCGCCAGCCGTAGATGGTGTAGCCCGCGTTCAGGATCTCGCGCTCGACCAGCACGCGGCAACGCTCCTGGTCGGCAAAATCGGTGCGCGGCAGGAAGACCATGCCCACGGCGATGCGCTCCGGGCCCGGCTCGTGGCCCGTGCGCGCCACGTGCTCGCGGAAGAAGTCCTGGGGGATCTGTACGTGCATGCCCGCGCCGTCGCCGGTCTTGCCGTCGGCATCCACCGCGCCGCGGTGCCAGACCGCCTTGAGCGCCTTGATCCCGGCCTCCACCACCTCGCGCCGCGGCTTCCCGTCCAGGGACGCGACCAGTCCGACGCCGCAGGAGTCGTGCTCATCGGCCGGGTCGTAGAGACCTTCGGCGGCCAGGTGCGCGGCGTTGCGCCGCCAATCCTCGATGAATCGGGCCGCGCCGTTCTTTTGTCCCGTGTTTTCCTTCCCCTCGGTCATCGCCCGCCCTGCTTCACGCCACTTCCCGGCCGCTGTCCCGGCCGGCCCCGGCCTCGGCCTGGATGTAATGGTGGATCCGCTCGGCCGCGTCGCGCCCGTCGCGGATGGCCCAGACGACGAGCGAGGCCCCGCGCACCACATCGCCCACGGCGAAGACGCCGTCCAGATTGCTCATCATGCTGCGGTGATCGATCTGCACCGTGCCCCAGCGCGTGACCGCCAGCTCCGGTTCGCCGAAGAGCGCCGGCAGGTCCTCGGGATCGAAGCCCAGCGCCATGATGGCCATGTCGCAGTCGAGGGTGAAGTGCGCGCCCTCGATGGGCTCGGGCCGCTGCCGGCCCGTGGAATCGGGCGCGCCCAGATGCATGCGCGCGACGCGCAGGGACTCGACCGCCTTGCCGCCCAGGAAGGCCTCGGGCGCGGAGAGCCAGACGAACTCCACGCCCTCTTCCTCGGCGTGGCTCACCTCGTGCAGAGAGCCGGGCATGTTCTGGCGGTCGCGGCGGTAGAGGCATTTGACCGAGCGCGCGCCCTGGCGCACCGCGCTGCGCACGCAGTCCATCGCCGTATCGCCGCCGCCGATCACCACGACCTGCTTGCCCGCCGCGTTGAGCCGCCCGTCGTCGAAGGCGGGCACGGCGTCGCCCAGGCCCTTGCGGTTGGAGGCGATCAGGTAGTCGAGCGCGGGATAGATGTTGTCCAGCCCCACGCCCGGCGCCTTGAGCTCGCGCCCCTTGTAGACGCCGGTCGCGATCAGGACCGTGTCGTGGCGCGCGCGCAGCTCCCCCAGGCTGACATCGCGGCCCACCTCGCATTCGAGATGAAAGGTCACACCGGATTCGCGCAGTAGCTCGGCGCGCCGGGCGACCACGTCCTTCTCCAGCTTGAAGTTGGGGATGCCGTAGACCAGCAGCCCGCCCACGCGGTCGTAGCGGTCGTAGACGTGGACCCGGTAGCCCCGGCGGCGCAGCTCCTCGGCCGCGGCCAGCCCGCCGGGCCCGGCCCCGATGATGCCGACCGATTGGGGGCGCTCGGCGAGCGGCTTGGCCGCCTTGACCCAGCCGCGGCGCCAGGCGGTCTCGGTGATGTATTTCTCCACCGAGCCGATGGTGACCGTGCCGTGGCCGGCCTTCTCGATCACGCAGTTGCCCTCGCAGAGCCGGTCCTGGGGGCAGATGCGGCCGCAGATCTCCGGCATGTTGTTGGTCGCCTGGACGACCTCGTAGGCCTCCTCGAGGCGCCCCTCGGCGGTCAGCATCAGCCAGTCGGGGATGTTGTTGTTGAGCGGACAGTGCACCTGGCAGAAGGGCACGCCGCATTGCGAGCAGCGCCCGGCCTGGGCCCGCGCCGCCTCGGGATCGAACTCCTGGTAGATCTCGTCGAAATCCGCCCGGCGCAGTTCGGCGCCGCGCTTGTCCGGCCAGCGGCCTTCCAGATCGGTGAACTTCAGCATGCGGCTCGGCATGGTTCAGGCACTCATCCCTCGCGGCCAGCCGGGGGCCCACGGCTCCCGGTATCGGGCCGGTAAAAACCCACCTTTTCTTGACTCCCCGCGCGCCAAGCGAGACCGCTTTCTTATGCTTCCCAGATCAGGGGCGCGCCGGTTTTGCGGCGGTCTCGAAGAATTAGGTCATATTTACTGTCTTAAAACATACCTCATTTTTGCCTGTTACGCAAGCCGCCGGAGATTAACGATATATTCCAAAAACCTATTGTACCATTACGGTACTATAATGTGCCCTGGGCGAATCGCGGACCCGAGTGCTATAAGCGCAACGCTAGATTCAGCCGAGCGCGCCAGACCGGCGCCGGGGAACCCACCGTGCCGCTACTCCACGTCCTGATCCTGGCTTTCGTCCAAGGCATTACCGAGTTCCTGCCGATCAGCTCCTCCGGCCACCTGGTGGTCACCTGGGAGCTGTTCGATCAGGCCGGCTGGCAGGTACCCGAGCGGACCCAGAGCGCCCGGCTGACCCTCAATATCGCGGTGCACGTGGGTACGCTTTTGGCGGTTTGTCTCTATTTCTGGCGCGACATGATCCAGATGATCCTGGGCGGGCTCAAGCTCTTCACCGGCCAGATGACCGCCGGGGCCTGGCTCGCCTTCTATATCGTGGCGGGCAGTATCCCGCTTATCCTGGTGGGCTTCTTCTTCAAGGATACGGTCACGGCTTACCTGCAGAACGTGCAGATCGTGGCCTGGGCGACCATAGGCTTTGCCGTGGTTCTCTTCGCCGCCGACCGCCTGGGAATGACCGTGCGGCGCATCGAGCACATGAAAATAGGCGGCGCCCTGTTCATCGGCCTGGCGCAGGTGCTCGCGCTCATCCCGGGCACCAGCCGCACGGGCATCACCATGACCGCGGCGCGTTTCCTGGGCTATGAGCGCCCGGAGGCGGCGCGCTTCTCCATGCTGCTGGGGATTCCGGCCATTCTGGGCGCGGGCACGCTGGCGGGACTCGACCTGCGCGCCATCGACGACGCGCGCATCGGTGTGGACGCGGTGATCGCGGGCGGCATCGCCTTCGTCGTGGCCCTGGGCACCATCGCGCTCATGATCCGCTGGCTGCGCCGGGCCAGCTTCACGCCCTTCGTGATCTACCGAATACTGTTCGGCGTGGCGATCCTGGTCTGGGTGGCCTGAGGAATCAGACGGCCGCTGTCTGATTGAAGCGCCCGTGGGGCCGATAGCGATCCAGATAGGTGGGCACGACGACCTCGACCGCGCTGGGCTCGATGCCAAGATCGGCGAATGTCAGCGCGTCCGGGGAGACGATGTTATCGCGGCGCAGCAGCCGGACCTGGTCGCGCGTGAGCGGCGGAACCGGCAGCCTCTCCAGGACCGCGGCCTGCATATCCGCCAGCGCGAAGGGCCAGGGCACCAGCAAACGCCGGCGCCGGATCACGCGCAGCAGAAGTTCCAAAAGCTCCTTGAAGCTGTAGACCTGCGGCCCGCCCAACTCGAAGGTCTTGCCCCGGGTCGACGGGTCGGCCAGGCATCTGGCGATGGCTTCGGCCACGTCGCCCACGTAGACCGGCTGGAACCTGGTCTGTCCGCCGCCGATGAGCGGCAACACTGGGGACAGCCGGGCCATGACCGCGAAGCGGTTAAAGAAACCGTCCTCCGGCCCGAAGATGATGCTGGGCCGCAGAATCGTAACCGTGGGAAAGACGGTCTTGACCGCCGCCTCCCCGGCCCCCTTGGAGCGCGCGTAGTCGGCCAACCCATGCAGATCGGCGCCGATGGCGGAAACCTGAATCAGACGCTCGACGCCTGCGGCCGCGGCCGCCGCGGCCACGGCCTGGGCGCCGTGGGCATGAACGGCGGCGAAACGCTGCCGGCCACGCTCATAGAGAATGCCGACCAGATTGATCACCGCTTCCGAGCCCTCGACCGCGGCTTCCACCGCAATCTGTTCCTGGAGCGGCGCGCGAACGGGCGTGATCTGCCCCACATCGCCCATGGGTTTCAAGAAATTGGCCTGGGACGGGCGGCGCACCGCAACCCGGATCAGCCAGCCCTCACGCGCCAGGCGGTGGATCAGATGCCGCCCGACGAAACCCGATCCACCGAAGATTGTGACGTTGCGCGTGGCCATGTTGCCCTGTTCCTGCCGCTTGCGCCCGGGCGACCCCCTCCCCGGCGCGCCGAATATATACAGAGGCCCACCCTGAATTGCCAGCACGGTTCCGGTCGCGCCCCTTCGTGACAAGGCCGTTGATACAAGATCATTGGACCTCCGCGGTTTCTTCCTCGGGAATGAAAGCGGAGACGGTAACCGCTTTGGGATCCACGATGCAGGCTTCCCTGCACAGGGCGCATCCGGTGCAAATCTCTTGGTTGATGACGGGCCTCAGCCCACCCTCCCATTCGAGCGCACCGGGGACAGGGCACGAATCCGCACAAGCGCCGCATTCCGGGCCCGAGTAGGGCAGGCAGGTCTTTTGATCGATCCGCACGACGGCCAGCTTTCCTGGCGCCGGAAGTTTTCCCTCGCCTTGCTCTGGAAGCTTCAAGGCATCGGGTTCACAGGCCGCGACACATGGCCAGTCTTGGCACATGTGGCAGCCGCGGTTGAGAAGATCCATGGCCGGCGTGCCGGCCACCTGAGGCCCCAGGCGCGCCGGCAGCTTGAAGAGCACGTCGTAAGGGCAGGCTTCGATACACTTGTCGCAGCGGGTACAGGCCAGCAGGAACTTCAGTTCCTCCGCCGCAAAGGGTGGACGAAGCCAACTATCGGCCCGTCTCGCGACCGTCTCGCCGACCAGTTGCAATGCGACCTGCGCTGTTTTCCGCGCTCCAAGCTTGAAAAAATCGCGGCGTTTCATGACGGCCTCAAGGCCCTGTCGTGCATGAGGGGCTATACATTGAAACGCTTCACGCCCCCGGAGAAAGGGACAAGGCGCGTGACAGAAACTTGCACAGCCCGCACATACCCTACTTGCGATCCCGCGCCTCGTGCGCGCCGCGGATCTTACCCGTCAACGCGCGCCGGCGCTGGACCAGGGTGATGGTCACGAGCACGGCCAGCAGCAGGCCCACGGTGACGCCGATGGGCCCGACCAGTGGCGGCGCGCCGATGCGCAACGGAACGTCGAGGATGTAGGGCTCGCCATCGGCCTGGAACTGAGCGCTGATGATGTAGTTGCCCGCCTTATGGAAGAGAAACGACTGGCGGAAAACATTGTCGTCCGGCGGCTGGAGGCCGAGTTTCTCCTCGCTTCCGCCGATCCCCAACCACGAATACCAGGAATCATGGCGTACCTTGAAAGTGACTTCGCCCTGGAAGGGTGCGCCGTCGTCGATGCGTGTGACGTAGAGGTTGACCCTGCCGGGATCTCCTGGCCGCGGGAAGGCGGGGAAGACCATATAGGTCACGAAGTAATCGCCGATCTGGGTCTCCCCCTGTATGCTTGGCGGCGTGTTGGAGTCCTCGTTCAGGCTGTAGGCGGGCCGGCCCAGTACGTGGTGCGCCATAGCGAAATCCACGGGCAACAGCCAGAAAGCGGTCACCAGAAGCGCAAGCAGGAGGTTGATCGAGTTTTTCGGCATCGTTCACACCCTAGGTTTTTGCCATCGCTTCCTGTGTGCGCTCCACGACCCAGATGGGTATGCTCGGATGGGGGCAGACCTCAACGCAAAGCCCGCAGCCTACGCAGCCCCGCTTGATCACGGGACGGTACTGGTTCCACATCTTGAAGGCGATAGCCTTTCCGCCCAGAGGGCAGATGCTGACACAGGCTCCGCACACGCCCCGGTCGACCCAGGGATAACAGGCCGTGCGGTCGATCTGGGCAAGCCCCATGTCGATCTTGTCCCGGGGTATGACGGTAAGCGCCTCTGTGGGGCAGGCCTCCATGCATTTGTTGCACAGGATGCAGCCCTTCTCCTCAGGATTGATAAAGGGAATATTGACCATGCCGCCGCCATCGCGGGTATGGAAGCGGATACAGCGCGGCGGACAGATCTCCCCACACAGGCCACAGCCGATGCAAGCCGCCACGAAAGCCGTGTCGTCCTTGAGTGCCCCGGGCGGGCGCAGATAGTTGCGTTGCGCCACCGCGCGCCCAGGCGCCAGCAGCTGCGAAAAACCATAGGGCAGGACGCCGGCCACAAGGGCGGCCGCGCCTGCGACGAGTTTCTTCAAGAATCCCCGGCGTTCCATCAGGCCGCCTTACCGCGCTCGGCCTCCTGCTCGCCACGATACTGCCGGCCCAGATGTCCCGGTCCCTGCGCCGGATAGTCGGTGGGCCGGATAACAAAGGTCATGGCATCCGTGGGGCAGATCGCGATACAGGCCGAACAGTTGTTGCACTCCTGCCCAAAGTTATCGCGCAGCGGATCGAGTTCGAACTCGCAGACGGCGTTGCATTTCGCGCAATCGTTGCAGCTCTCCACGATCCGGCGGATGCGCACCAGCCGATAGCGGCCGAGCAGGGAATAGAGCGCGCCGCCCGGGCAGAGGTAGCGGCAGAAACCCCGGCGCGCCACCAGAAGATCGAACAGCAAGGTCCCCAGGAAGAACACCATGCCGGCGCCGAAGCCGCCCAGCGCGATCCCATAGTAGATCTCGCGGCCGATGATGGCGGGCGGATAAATAGCCGCGACCAGAATGGAACCGGTCATGGCCGAGAGTATCAGCCCCAGAACCAGCACGACGTACTTGATGCGTTTGTCGAAGCGGCGGCCACCGAGTTTCAGGCCGGCCCAACGCAGCCAAGAGGCAAGATTGGTATTGAGCTCATAGATAAGGGTCGCCGGGCAAATCCAGCCGCAGAAAAAACGTCCGAACACCATGGTTAAGACGATGGGAATGAGCGCGGTGATCAGGAACGGCCAATAGAGCGTGAGCCCCGCCGCCGCCTGCCCGAATGCGGCCAGCGGATCCGACAGCTTCAGGCCCCAGAAGGTTCCCGACCAGGTGTTGCCCTTGACCACGTCCAGATCCTCGGCCGGATCGTCGGTGAAGGGCACGGTGAGCGCCTCCATGACGTCGTAGAGCCGTTGCTCGGACGGCGCCAGCAGATCATAGGCGTAGGCCGCCACATAGGTCTGATAGATATGCAGGAAGGGCAGCAGCACGAGCATCGCGAAGACAATGCTCAACGAGACCCAGCGTAGTTTGTTCAAATGGCGCCAGAGGAAAAACGGCTTGTGGCGCTGCATGCTCACCCTTTTACCGTTCCGCGCTTATCCGCGGTTGGGAATGATACGGATCGCCTGGGGCATCTGGATACAGGAGCGTTCGCACAGGCCGCATCCGACGCATTTGTCCGTGACGTGCGGCTGCTCCATATAGCCGACCGTGATGGCGACGTCGGGTAGCGGACAGGCCCGGTAGCACACCCCGCAGCTTTTGCCCTGGAAGGACAGGCAAAGGCTTTCATCGACCTGGGCGTGCCCCATTTTGACGCCGTCGAGAATGGCCTTAAACTCGCGCTTGATCGGCTGGATGGCGCCGGTCGGGCACACGTCGCCGCATTTCATGCAGAGTATGCAGCTCTTCTCACGCGCGTTGATGTAGGGCGTATCGACGGAGTCCAGGCCTTTTTCCAGGCCGAAATAATTGATGCAACGATTGGGACAGGTCTCGCCGCACTGGCCGCAATGGATGCAGCGGTTCAGGAACTCCTCTTCCGCCAAGGCCCCCGGTGGGCGCAGATAGCGCGGCCCCGGCCGGGACCGCGCCGAGCGCGCGGCACCGGGCGCCAGCGCGACCAGCGCCCCCGAGCCCAGGGCCTTCATGAACGTTCTGCGTTGCATGGCCCAGTAACTTTCAGATTAGACGGACGGACGAAGCGGTCTCCCCGAGCGGGATGCTGCCGCACCCCTCATGATTGTCAATTCCGCTTCTCCCGTCCATCCTGCCTGCCACACCTTAGATCTTCTCGATCCGGCATGCGGACTTCTTGAAGTCCACCTGACCGGAGACGGGATCCCAGACACGGCTGGTGGTGGCGTTGGCCAGCCATTTGTTCTTCTTGGGATCGGCGCTGTCGGCGACCGATAGGTTCCACGGCCCGAACATGTAACCGCGCGGCACACTGTTGC
>JAZGBC010000166.1:0-20551 GCA_036444495.1 Kiloniellales bacterium | reverse complement strand
AACACCCGCAAGTTCGTCGACGAGCTGCTGGGCGCCGAGGAGCCGGCGCTTGCAGATTGACCGGCCCGGCCGCCCAAACGGCTGTTCCCAAGGCGGGAGCCGAAGATGAGCGGTAAAGCTTCGCCGGAAGCCCTCTTGGCCACCTATCTCGGGCGAGACGTCGCCCGGCACGTCCTTTCCGGCGGGACCTCGCGCGGTCAAGGTAGGCTCGTTCGCGCCGGCATCTTCTACGCCGACCTAAAGGGATTCACGGCGCTCACCGACCGGCTGCCGGCCGAACAGGTGATCGGCCATCTGAACGATTATTTCGATATCGTCGCCACATCGGTCCTGGAACACAACGGCGAGGTTCTGAAATTCATCGGCGACGGCCTGCTTGGCGCCTTCGACATCGACGGCGGCAGCCCCGGGACCGCCTGCTGCCAGGCCCTGCACGCCGCGCTCCATGCGCGCAACGGGCTTGAAGCGGCCAACCACGATCGCGAGTTGCCGATGGAAGCGAGCATTGCGCTGCATTACGGCGACGTCGTCTACGGCAACATCGGCACCGAGGCGCGCCTCGACTTCACGGTCATCGGCGCGGCGGTGAACGAAGCGACCCGGATCGAGGCCCTGTGCCGGACCCTGAGCCGGCCGCTCCTGATTTCCGCCGAGTTCGCCAGGGTTTGCACCTGCCATCCCCTGGTTTCCATCGGCCGGCACCGCCTGCGCGGCGTCCGCGAGCCACAGGAGATCTTCGTCCCAGGCCCGAATTCGGGCTAATTGGACCCAGCTTTTGTATGCACCGCCCTGATCCGCCACCCTAAGGAGTTGGAACAGACGGCGAGAGGTGGGTAGTGATTCGAAACGGAAAATGTCCAAGACGTCACCCTGCCACGTAAACCATTCGTTAAGTATTGGGGCACCATATTCACGGTTCCACACGCAATGGTGTATTTTATTGGGGGCCACTCGCCATGTCGCGTCAAACAGTCGTCGCATTTCCCGGCCGTGACTACCGGTCCTGGTTCAACTGGGTGCAATGCGAACTTTCGATCCTCGGCTTCGATATCTCGAAACACAGCTATGACTGGCAAGCCGCCTTTGAACGCGGCCTGCGGCCGGAGGCGGCAGCCGGCGAAGCCGCACAGCTGTTCGAAGGCATCTGATCGTCAGACTCGAGGAATTGTGCAGCGGTACAGGATCCCGCTACGTAGCGCGGATCACAACCTACGCGGATCAAATTCCTCTAGACTCTATACAATAAGTTGAATACTCTTTTCATCGGCATCGAGTGCTGCCGAACCCGAGAGAACGGGTGATCGTGCGCAATGCCGGCCGTGTATATAGAGAAGATGTCCGGCATTCCTAAAATGGCAGGTAGCCCCCCGCCGCAATAGGCGGTCAGAATAACCAAAAGGAAGACAAGCGCGATCCTCGCGCTAGCGGGTCCGTCGAATTCCCTGGTGGCCATATCGGGGAATGGGGAACGGCGTTCCGCGAGACAAGCGACAGGGAGCCGAGCACACGTGAGCATCGAAGAAGTCCTGCAAAGGCACGAGGCCGAGCTAATGAGCCTGTGCAACGTTACGGCGGTCGGCGTCGGCGAGAAAGCCGGCAAGCCGGTCATCAAGGTTTTCGTCAGCGCGAAGGTGCCCGAATCCTCCCTGCGGCCGGGCCAACGCATACCGGCCGTCCTGGAGGGTTGCGAAGTGGATATTGAAGAGATCGGTGAAATCACGGCGTAACGCGCCGCAACCGACAGGGAGAATCCATCATGCCTTCCGAGAAAAATATGATTCTGGACGCTGAAGCCGCACTCGCTGCGCAGAAAGCGCACGCCGCTGTCGTGGATGAATTTCTTGGACCGGAGAAACAACCCAGCAATCTTGTTGGCATGGGCTACGGTGTGAAATGGACCGATGGCGTGCCGACGGGCAAGCCGGCCCTATTGGCGCTCGTGACGCAAAAGGTCGATTTGGAAGATCTGCCTAAGACCGACCGCATCCCGAAGAAGATCAACGGCATGCAAACCGACGTCCTGGCAGTTGGAGAGCTCTTCGCGGATCAGGCCGAACCAATTGAGGCCGGTATCGAGGCGCTGGCACGGCGCGCGCGGCCAGCGTCGGGCGGTTACAGTGTCGGTCATAGAAGTATCACCGCCGGAACGATCGGGACCTGCGTTTATGACCGACTTGGAACCCCGGGCAATCCGTCCGGCATTCCCAGCCGCTACTACATCCTGAGCAACAATCACGTGCTGGCCAACAGCAATAACGCGCGTCCTGGCGATCCCATCCTGCAGCCAGGGCCGTTCGACGGCGGCGTCGATCCATCTGACCGGATTGCCACGCTAAACCGGTTTGTCCGCATTACCTTCGATCCCCCAACACCGCGTTCACTTCACCGCAATTTGGTGGATGCGGCGGTCGCGACGGGCGAGTTCCATGATCTGAAACGGGAAATCCACTGGGTCGGCCATCTCAGGGGTTGGTTGCCGCGTACGAGAGTCAACGTCGGGATGCCCGTGCAAAAGACCGGCCGGACAACGAGTTATACGACCGGACGGATTACCGTGGTGGGAGCGACCGTCGATGTCAATTACGGTCGGAGCGGGATAGCACGTTTCCGCGATCAGATCATCACCACGCCCATGTCGGCGGGCGGTGATTCGGGCTCGACCGTCGCAGACCGGAACAACATGGCGGTTGGGTTGTTGTTTGCCGGCTCCACAAGGGCGACGATCCTGAATCAGATTCAGCACGTCCGCACCTTGCTCGATATCGAAATCGCGTGATCTGCAACCCGCGGCTTTTTTTATACGGCCGCGGACCCTACTAACCTTGATACTGCCGGATAAACCTTGAGACCGCCCGGCGCGGGGCTTGAAATTCAGACAAGCCCCGCGCCGGGCAATCCGGACGCACCCTGCGCCCGGCGCTCCACGGGCGTGGCGGCTTAGTCCAGTACCTCCAACTCGTCGATGAAGCCGGAGATGACGTCCAGGCCCTTGGTCCAGAAGCCGGGGTCCGAGGCGTCCAGCCCGAAGGGCGCGAGCAGCTCCTTGTGGCGCTTGGTGCCGCCGGCGCCCAGCATCTCCAGATACTTCTCCGCGAAGCCCTCGCTCGTCTGCTGGTAGACCGCATAGAGCGAGTTCACCAGGCAATCCCCGAAAGCGTAGGCGTAGACGTAGAACGGCACGTGGATGAAGTGCGGGATGTAGGCCCAGTAGTTTCGATACTCCCCGTCGAAGTCGAGCGCGGGTCCCAGGCTTTCCTTCTGGCCCTCCAGCCAGATCTCACCCAGGCGATCGGGCAGCAACTCACCCTCGCGGCGCTCGTCGTGCACGCGGGTCTCGAAGCCGTGCATGGCGATCTGGCGCACCACGGTGTTCAGCATGTCCTCTACCTTGGAGGCCAGCATGACCTTGCGCCGCGTGGCGTCGGTCTCGGTGCCCAAGATGGCCTGAAAGGTCAGCATCTCGCCGAAGACCGAGGCGGTCTCGGCCAGCGTCAGCGGCGTATCCGCCATAAGATGCCCTTGCGGCCCGGAAAGCACCTGGTGCACCCCGTGGCCCAGCTCGTGGGCCAGGGTCATGACATCGCGCGTGCGCCCCTGATAGTTGAGCAGCAGGTAGGGGTGGGCGCTCGGCACCGTGGGATGGGCGAAGGCGCCGGGCGCCTTTCCGGCCCGGACCGGCGCGTCGATCCAGGCCCGATCGAAGAAGCGCCCGCCCACCGCGGCCAGTTCCGGTGAAAAAGCGCCGTAAGCCTCGAGCACCGTGCCGCGCGCCTCGTCCCAGGGGATCAGGCGGTCGTCGTCCTCGGGCAGGGGCGCGTTACGGTCCCAGTAGGGCAGCTTATCCAGGCCGAACCACTTGGCCTTCAGGCCGTAATAGCGATGGGACAGGCGCGGATAGGCCGCCCGCACCGCCTCGACCAGAGCCTCGACCACTTGGTCCTCGACGAAATTGGCCAGGTTGCGCGAGGAGACGGGGCGCGCGTAGCCGCGCCAGCCGTCCTCGATCTCCTTGTCTTTGGCGAGCGTATTGGCGATCAGGGCGAAGGTGCGCAGGTTCTCGCCCAGGACCTGGCCGAAGGACTTGGCCGCGGCCTTGCGCACCTCGGGATCGCGGTCGGTCAGCTTGTTGAGGATCTCGGCACTGGTCAGCGATGCCCCATCGAGCGGAAAGCGCAGGGCCGCCATGGTCTCGTCGAACAGGCGGGTCCAGGCGCCGCGCCCGACCACATGCTTCTCGTGCAAGAGGCGCTCCAGGTCATCGCTGAGCTCGTGCTCGCGGAAGGCGCGCACATCGCGCAGCCAGGGCGCGTAGCGGGCCGCCGCCGGGTCCTTCAGCTTTTCCTCGATCAGGGCTTCGTCCAAGCGGTTGATCTCGAGCGTGAAGAACAGCAGGTCCGCCGAGATGTCGGTCGTGCGTTCCAGCATGGTCTGATAGAAGCGGCCGATCTTCGAATCGCCCATGTCGCCGGAATAGACGAGCTGGGCATAGCTGGAGACCCGGGCGAGGGTTTCCTGGGTCCCCTCGTAGACGGCGATCGCCGCACCCAGGGCCGCGCCGTCGAGCCCGGCGAGCTTTCCCTCGTAGCGCGCGCGGAAGGCCTTGGCCTCGGACTCGGCCCGCTTCAGGTCGGCTTTCAGTTCCGGCGAGTCCAGTCCCGGATAGAGGTCGCTCAGGTCCCAGGTGGGCAGCTCGCCGAGATCGGCAGGTTCGGCGGCGCGGGTTTCGGCGACATCGGACATGGCACAACTCCTTGACCGCCTGCGATATAGACGGACATAACTGAAAGGCCAAGGGCCAAGCGACGATAAGGCCGGCCCGCGGGGGAAACCATGGTCACGGACTACAGCGCCTGGCAGAGCCTACCGGGCATGTTCTTCGAGCAGGCCGGAAAACTGGCCGGGAAGAACTTTCTCTGGGCCAAGCGTGACGGCGCCTACCAGCCCATGACCTGGGGCCAGGCGGAGCAGGCGGTCAAGGATCTGTCGCGGGGCCTAAGGGCGCTGGGGCTGGAGCGCGGCGAGCGGGTCGTGCTGCTCGCGGAAAACCGCCCGGAATGGCTGATCGCGGATGTGGCGATCATGGCCGCCGGCGGCATCACGGTGCCGGCCTACACGACCAACACCACCGCCGACCACATGCACATCCTGAGCGACAGCGGCGCGCGCGGCGCCATCGTCTCGACCCGGGCCCTGGCCAAGCGGCTGATCCCAGCCGCCATCGATGCGCCTGACTGCGACTGGGTGGTGACCATCGAGGACCTGGAGCCGGCCCAGCGCGGCCCCGTGGATATCCAGACCTGGGCGCAGACGCTGGAAAAGGGCGCGGCACTGCCCGACGACGTGTCCGGCCTCGTGGGCGGGCTCAAACGGGAAGACACTGCCTGCTTCATCTACACCTCGGGCACCGGCGGCACGCCCAAGGGGGTCATGCTTAGCCACGGCGCCATCCTGTGCAACTGCATGGGGGCCTATCACCTGCTGGAGACGTTGGGGTTGGGCAACGACGTATTTCTCTCGTTCCTGCCGCTCTCCCACGCCTACGAGCACACCGCCGGTCAGTTCTTCCCCATCTCCCTCGGCGCCGAGATCTACTACTCGGCGGGCGTGGAGCAGCTCCTGACCAACCTGGCCGAGGCCCGCCCGACCATCATGACCGCGGTACCGCGGCTCTACGAATCCATGTATCAGCGAATCCGGCGCGGCGTGGCAAAGCAGGGCGGCTTGAAAGAGAAGCTGTTCGAGACCGCGCTGCGCCTGGGGCGCAAGCGCTATTTCGACCCGCATAGCCTGGGCCTGGGCGAGCGGCTGCTCGATGCCCTGGTCGAGCGCCTGGTGCGCAGCAAGGTGCGCGCCCGCTTCGGCGGCCGCCTCAAGGCCATGGTGTCGGGCGGAGCCGCGCTCAACCCGGATATCGGCATCTTCTTTACGGCGCTGGGCCTAAGGGCGCTCCAGGGCTACGGCCAGACCGAGTCGGCGCCGGTGGTTTCGTTCAACCCGCCGGACAAGGCCAAGATGCACACCGTGGGACTTCCGCTCAGAGGAGTCGAGGTCAGGATCGCCGAGGATGGCGAGATCCTGGTGCGCGGCGAACTGGTCATGAAGGGCTATTGGCGGAACCCGGAGGCGACCCGGGAGGCGATCCGCGACGGCTGGCTGCACACCGGCGACATCGGCCAGCTCGACGAGGAGGGCTATCTCCAGATCACCGACCGCAAGAAGGACATTATCGTGCTGTCCGGCGGCGACAATGTCTCGCCGGCCCGGATCGAGGGCTACCTGACGCTCGAGGCCGAGGTGCAGCAAGCCATGGTTTTCGGCGATAAGCGCCCGCATCTGGTGGCCATCCTGGTGCCCGACGAAGACTTCCTCAAGGCCTACGCCCGCGAGCACGGCAAGGCCCTGGACATGGCCGAGTTAAGCCGGGACCCGGAATTGCGATCCGTCATGTCGGGGGTCGTCGAGCGGGTCAACCAAGAGCTCTCGCCGCTCGAGAAGGTGCGCCGCTTCGTCCTGGCCCGGGAGCCCTTCACGGTGAAGAACGAGATGATGACCCCCACCCTCAAGATCCGCCGCCACACGATCAAGGCCGCCTACGGGGAGGAGCTGGAGGGCCTGTATTAGCTTAAATTAATAGTTGTCATTCCATATGCAATACACGCAATTACTGTTATTATCTTCGATCATTTTAAGTATAATTTAATATAAATGACAGAAATAGCAAAATATTCCTTAAGTTTATTCTTCTTTAATTTTTACTCTATTGAATCACCATGGTAGAACAGGGACGGAACCGCGAAGCCTGGCCGCCGTGAGTGGCCGCCAAGCGCTTCTGGTGTCCGGGCTCGGGGCCTGGCGGAGTCGCGGGCCCGGCGGTCATCTAGACGCACGACACGATCCGGACCGAGGACAGGACAAGATATGAAAAACAACGCGCAAAATCGCGCGCAACAAAAGATCACGGGGGCACAGGTATTTAGCGAAGTCCGCCTCACCCAACCGGCTTTGGTACGCTTGCAGGAGGTGCACGGTCACTTCCTCACAGGCGTGCGCAACGGCCGCAGGATCATCATGCGCCGCTGCGACCTGAGCGGGCTGGACTTCACCGGCATGGATTTCAGCTATTCCGAGATGCTCGCCTGCAACTTCAGCAAGACGAAATTGCGCGGGGCCGCTTTCCGCTCCGCCAACCTCTTCGCCGCCGATTTCACCGAGGCCGATCTAAACGGCGCCGATTTCACCAAGGCCGATCTGCGCGCCTCGATTTTCGAGCACGCCGACCTGACCGACGCCCTGTTCGAGGGTTCCGACCTGCGCGAATGCGCCTTCATCGACGAGGAGACCAACCAGGTCGGCGAACCCATCTCGAGCACATTCCGAGGCGCAACCCTGCGCGGCACCAACATGTCGATGAGCAAACTCAAGAACGTGAATTTCAACGGCGCCATGCTCGACCGCACCAACCTGACCAACGCGGACATGCGCGAGACCCGCTTCCAGGGGGCGGAGTTCATCAACGCGAACCTGAACGGCGCGCGCCTCGCGGATGCCGACCTGCGCGGCGCCTCGATGGGCGAAATGGACCTGTCGGAGATCGACCTCAGCACGGCCAAGACCGCGAACGACACCGGCATCACCAATACCTGGATTCGCGAGACGCTCGAGGCACACACGACCTGGATCACAAGCGGCGGACAGATGGGCGAGCAGGCCGATTTCTCAGGCGTCGACCTGACCGGCCGCGACCTCTCCGGCGCAATTCTGGCGGCCGCCAATCTAGAAGCCGCGACCTTGATCGACGCGGACCTCTCCGGCGCGCTGCTCGCCGCCGCCAACCTGCGCGGCGCCAGCCTGGTGCGGGCCAACCTGTCGGGCGCCGACCTGCGCGGCGCCGACCTGATGGACACCAACATGCGCGGCGCAAACTTCGCCGGCTGCAAGACCGGCAAGCTGCCGGGCACCGACCTGATGACCCTGGTCAAGCAGGCGATTTAAGCTTCACGATATCTTTCCCGCCCACGATAACTGCCCACCCGCAGGCGGACAGGCGGCACGGCTTCCTGCGACGTTCGCCGGGGGTGCCGAAAATTTCGTTTGGCACGGCCCGATCGGTCAATTTTGAATGACGGCACTGTAGCAAGGGACAAATCCTTTCTTTCTTCGCGCGACCCGGTGGCGCCGATTGCCGGAATGCTCGGCAAAGGTTAACCTTGCCGCGCGATTCGAATGCGCCACGATGGGATTAGGTGGCGATGGCACTTGCTGCGGTTGCGCTCGACGACAAGTACACACTGCAATCGGGCCGCGTTTACCTGACGGGAACGCAGGCGCTCGTCCGCCTGCCCATGATGCAGCGCCAGCGCGACGCCGCCGCCGGCCTCAAGACCGGCTGTTTCATCTCCGGCTATCGCGGATCGCCGCTGGGCGGCCTCGACCAACAGCTCTGGCAGGCCCGCCCTTTCCTGCAGAACAACGACATCCATTTCCAGCCCGGCGTGAACGAGGATCTGGCCGCCACCGCCATCTGGGGCAGCCAGCAGGGCGGCCTGTTCGGCGATTCCAGCTATGACGGCGTTTTCGCCCTGTGGTACGGCAAGGGTCCGGGCGTGGACCGTTCGGGCGATGTGCTGCGCCACGGCAACCTGGCCGGCGCCTCCGCCCACGGCGGGGTGCTGGCGCTGGCGGGTGACGACCATACGGCGAAGTCCTCCACCACCGCGCACCAGTGCGAATACGCCTTCGCCGACGCCATGATTCCGCTGCTCAATCCGGCGGGCGTGCAGGAGTTCCTCGATCTCGGTCTCTACGGCTGGGCCATGTCGCGCTATTCGGGCTGCTGGGTCGGCTTCAAGACCATCGCCGAAACCGTGGATAGTTCGGCCGGCGTTCATGTCGGCCCGGACCGGACCCCGATCGTCATCCCGGAGGATTTCGAGATGCCGCCCGGCGGCCTCAACATCCGCTGGCCGGATACGCCGCTGGAGCAGGAAGAGCGCCTGCACCGCTACAAGGTCTATGCCGCGCTCGCCTTTGCCCGCGCCAACAAGCTGGACCGGGTCGTCGTCGATTCGCCCAAGCGGCGCTTCGGCATCGTCACCGCGGGCAAGTCCTACCTCGACGTACGCCAGGCGCTCGACGACCTGGGCATCGACGAGGCCATGGCCGCCGACATCGGACTCACCGTCTATAAGGTGAGCATGACCTGGCCGCTGGAGCGCGACGGGCTGCGCGCCTTCGCCGAGGGGCTGGAGGAGATCCTGGTGGTCGAGGAAAAGCGCGCGGTCATGGAGAACCAGGTCAAGGAGCAGCTCTATAACTGGCGCCCCGACGTGCGCCCGCGCGTGGTCGGCAAGTTCGACGAGGAGGGCCAATGGATCCTTCCCTCCACCAACGAACTCACACCCGCGCGCATCGCCCGCGCCATCGCCAAGCGCATCGCGCGCTTCTATTCCAGCGAGCGCATCGAGGAGCGCCTGCGCTTCCTGACCGAGAAGGAACAGGCGCTCGAGGCCGGGACCTCCCCGATCCGGCGCATCCCCTATTTCTGCTCGGGCTGCCCGCACAACAGCTCCACGAAGGTGCCCGAGGGCAGCCGGGCGCTGGCCGGTATCGGCTGCCACTACATGGTGCAGTGGATGGACCGCAGCACCGACACCTTCACCCAGATGGGTGGCGAGGGCGTGCCCTGGATCGGCCAGTCGCCCTTCAGCACCACCGAGCACGTTTTCGTCAACCTGGGCGACGGCACCTATTTCCACTCGGGCATTCTGGCGGTGCGCGCCTGTGTCGCCGCGGGTGTGAACATCACCTTCAAGCTGCTCTACAACGACGCGGTCGCCATGACCGGCGGACAGCCCATGGACGGGCCGCTCGATCCGGCCATGATCACGCGCCAGCTCTATGCCGAGGGCGTCAAGAAGATCGTCGTGGTGAGCGACGAGCCGGACAAATACCCCATCGGCACCGAATGGGCGCCGGGCGTCACCCTGCACCACCGTGACCAACTGGACCAGGTGCAGCGGGCCTTGCGCGATGTGGCGGGGGTGACCGTGCTCGTCTACGACCAGATGTGCGCCGCGGAAAAACGCCGCCGGCGCAAGCGCGGCCTCTATCCCGACCCGGCCAAGCGCGTGGTCATCAACGACCTGGTGTGTGAGGGCTGCGGCGATTGCTCGGTAGCCTCCAACTGCCTCTCCGTCGTGCCGCTCGAGACCGAGTTCGGCCGCAAGCGCACGATCGACCAGTCGTCCTGCAACAAGGATTATTCCTGCCTCAACGGTTTCTGCCCCAGCTTCGTGACCGTGCTCGGCGGCCGGTTGCGCCGGCCCAAGGCGGAGGAGCCGGCCCAGACGCCGGATGTCTTCGCGGCCCTGCCAACACCCGAAATCCCCCGGATCGACGAGCCCTATGGCATCCTGGTCACCGGCGTGGGCGGCACCGGGGTGGTGACCGTGGGCGCGCTGCTCGCCATGGCCGCCCATCTCGAGGGCAAGGGCTGCGCCACGCTGGACATGACGGGGCTGGCGCAGAAGGGCGGCGCGGTGGTCAGCCACCTGCGCATCGCGCGCGAGCCCGAGGATATCCATGCGGTGCGCATCTCGGCCGGCGGCGCCCGCCTGGTGCTGGGCTGCGACTTGGTGGTGGCGGCCAGCTTCGACGTGCTGTCCAAAATCCAGATGGGCGCGAGCCACGTGGTCATCAACAGCCACGAGACCATCACCGGCGACTTCATCCGCGACCCGAACGTCCATTTTCCGGGCCGGACCCTGCACGAGCTCATCGTGCATGCCGCGGGGACCAGCGGGGCGGACTTCGTGGACGCCACGCGCCTGGCCACCGCGCTCTTGGGCAATTCCATCGCCACCAACCTCTTCATGGTGGGTTTCGCCTGGCAGAAGGGGCTCATCCCCCTGTCCGCCGAGGCGATCGAACGGGCCATCGAGCTGAACGGCATGGCCGTCGAGAGCAACAAGCAGGCCTTCCTCTGGGGCCGGCGTGCGGCGCACGACCTGGGCGCCGTGGAAAAGCTGGCCAAGCCGAGGCAGGAGCCGCCGAGCCTCCACCTCTCCGCGAACCTCGAGGAGATGGTGGCGCGGCGTGTCTCCTTCCTCACCGCCTATCAGGATGCGGCCTATGCCAGGCGTTACGAGACGCTGGTCGAGCGCGTCAAGGCCGCGGAGGCGGCCCAGACCCCGGGCATGTCGGGGCTGAGCGAAGCGGTGGCGCGCTATTACTTCAAGCTGCTCGCCTACAAGGACGAGTACGAGGTGGCGCGCCTCTTCACCGCGCCCGAGTTCCGCAACAAAGTGCGCGAGCTCTTCGAGGGCAACACCAAGCTGCGCTTTCACCTCGCCCCGCCACTCATCGCCCGGCGCGATCCGGCGAGCGGACATCTCATCAAGCGCGAGTTCGGCCCCTGGCTGATGCGGGCCTTCCGGCTACTCTCCGAGTTCCGCCGGCTGCGCGGCACGCCGCTCGATGTTTTCGGCTATACGGCCGAGCGGCGGCGCGAGCGCCGGCTGATCCTCGACTATGAGACCCTGGCCGAGGAGCTCATGACCGGGCTCGGGCCGGACAATCACGGTCTCGCCGTGGATCTGGCCGCCATCCCCGAACACATCCGCGGCTTCGGCCACGTCAAGGAGGCGGGCATCGCCCAGGCCAAAGCCTGCGAGACGGAGCTCCTCGAGGCTTTCCGCGATCCGGCCGCGCGCAAGACCGCGGCGGAGTAGCGGCCGGGCCATGCCGCCCCGCAAGCTCGCCATCTTCGACGTCGACGGCACGCTGCTACAGTCCGACGACCTGGACGGCGAATGTTTCGTCGCGGCCTGCCACGACGCGCTCGGCATTGCCGACGTCGACACCGACTGGGCGCGCTACGACCACGTCACCGACCCGGGCATCGCGGCCCAGGTCATCCGCGAGCGCCAGGGCCGCGAGCCGAGCGCCGACGAGCTCATCCGCCTGCAATCGGCGTTCTGCGTCCGGCTCGCCGAGGCCGCCGGCCGCGACGGCGCCTATACCGCGCTCCCCGGCGCCGCCGGGCTGCTCGCCGCGTTGCGCGCGCGGGCCGACTGGTCCATGGCGCTCGCCACCGGCGCTTGGCGCGAGGCGGCGCTGGTCAAGATCGGCCGCTCGGGCCTCGACCTCGACGATGCGCCGGCCGCCTTCGGCGAGGACGGACCGTCGCGCCAAGGCATCGTGCGCGCCGCCATCGCCCGGGCGCGAGAGCAGGCCGGCGTGGATGACTTCGCGCGCGTCGTCTGCATCGGCGACGGCATCTGGGACGTGGGCACCGCGGCCAGCCTCGGCCTGCCCTGCATCGGAGTCGGAACCGGCGGGCACGCCGAGCGACTCACCGCCGCGGGCGCCAGCCGAGTCGTTCCCGACTTCACCGACCTGGAGGCCATCTTCAACGCCCTAGAGGACGCGACTCCTCCCATGTCAGGCTAATGGCGGAAACAGCGAACGGGGAGGACGCAGTCATGAGCAAGCCGGTTGCGGTGGTGGTGGGCGTCGGGCCCGGTCTGGGCTCCGCGCTGGCGCGGCGCTTCGCCGAGGGCGGCATGGCGGTCGCCGTGGCCCGCCGCAGGCCGGAGGAGCTGAGCGGCCTGGCCGAAGAGACCGGCGGCCGGGCCTACGCCTGCGACGCCACCGATGCGGGCGCGGTGGAGGCGCTGTTCCAGGAGGTGGAACGCGACCTGGGCCCGCCGACGCTGGTCGCCTTCAATGCCGGCGCCTACCAGCGCGGCGGCATCCTGGAGATCGAGCCCGAGGACTTCGAGCGCTGCTGGCGAAACGGCTGCCTGGGCGGCTTTCACGTGGGCCAGGCGGCGGCGAAGCGCATGGTCCCGGCGGGCCGGGGCACGATCCTCTTCACCGGGGCCACGGCCTCGCTCCGCGGCTCGGCGGGCTTCATGAACCTGGCCATGCCCAAGTTCGGCCTGCGCGCGGTGGCCCAGTCCATGGCGCGCGAGTTGGGGCCCCAGGGTATCCACGTGGCCCACGTCATCATCGACGGCCAGATCGCCGGCGAGCGGCCCGGCTACCGCCCCGAGGAGCGCGGCGAGGATGCGCTGCTGGCGCCCGCCGCCATCGCCGAAGCCTACTGGCAACTCCACCTCCAGCCCAGGAGCGCCTGGACCCAGGAGCTGGACTTGAGGCCCTGGGTGGAGAAATTTTAAGAGAGCCTACCCCCCCAGGCCAAGCGCGCGCTTGTAGAGGTCGAGCAGCTCCTCCTGCTCCAGGCGGTCGGAACTGTCCAGCTTCCTCAGCCTGACCACGTGGCGCAGGGTCTTGACGTCGTAACCGTCACCCTTGGCCTCGGCGTAGACCTCGCGGATATCGGCCATCAGCGCCGCCTTTTCCTCTTCCAGACGCTCGATGCGCTCGACGAAGGCGCGCAGGCGCTTGGCCCCGACACCGCCGACATCCGCCATGGTTTCGTCTCCCTGAATTGATAGCTATCTATTTCGCCCGGACGGGGGCGCGAGAGACTAGCCACCTGCCCAGGGCCTTTCAACCGTATATCCAGAAGGGTCCTCTTGTCCGCCCTTCTCGCCACGGTCAGATTGTCTCGTAGATGCAAGGCCCCTAACATTCCCACGGAAAACACGCGAAGGACCCCATGAGACTCACACCAAGGCAGCCGGGGGCCTATCCCTGGTACCTCCGGCCGCTGTTCCGGTTACAGAAACGCAAGTACGGGGCGGTGCTCCAGTCCGCCCTGCTCTGGGCGCGCTCGCCCAGGCTGTTTCTGTCTATCGCCATCTTTTATGGCGCGCTCGAGCGCAAGGGCTCGCCGCTCGATCCCGCGCTGCGCTCCTTGCTGATCGTGCGCGTCTCGCAGCTCAACCACTGCCCCTTCTGCGTCGATCTCAACTCCGCCACATTGCGGGAACGCGGCGCCGGCTTCGAGAAAATCGAGGCTCTGGCGGACTGGCGGCCGAGCGATCTGTTCGATGCACGGGAACGGGCGGCCCTCGACTACGCCGAGGCGGTGACGCTGTCCAGCCGCGAGGTGGACGACGACCTGATGGACCGGCTCAAGGCGCTGTTCTCCGAGGACGCCATCGTCGAGCTGACCGGCCTGATCGCGTTCCAGAACATGTCGAGCAAGTTCAACAGCGCACTCGACGTGCCGCCGCAGGGCTTTTGCAAGATTCCCGACAGGACGCCGCCAACCGGTTAGTGATGATCCGGATGGGATTTCTCGAGGGCGGCCTTCTGCTCGGGGGTGGCCTCGGTCTGGTACTTGGCCTTCCACTCGTTATACGGCATGCCGTAGACGATTTCGCGCGCGGTGTCGTAGTCCATCTCCAGGCCGCGCTCCTCGGCCGCCGCCCGGTACCACTTGGACAGGCAGTTGCGGCAGAAGCCGCTCAGGTTCATGAGGTCGATGTTCTGCACGTCGGTCCGCTCGCGAAAGTGCGCGACCAGGCGGCGGAAGGCGGCGGCCTCCAGCTCGGTGCGGGTTTGCTCGTCCATTGACTCTTGTCTCCCTGGGATGACGTGGCGTTTCCCTGATATTGGCCGCTTTGCCGCGCTTGTCCAGCCCGGCGCGGCCGATGCCCCTATGGCGCCACGGGAATAGCCGCCATGCCGTGGGGATGGGCGCCCCCCTACAACTCCGCCACCGTCTCCTCGATCAGGAAGTCGACGACCTGGCGCAGGGCCTCGGTCTTCTCCGCGCCCGCCTCGACCGCTTTGTGATAGACGGCGAGTTGGCGGTGCGCGCTGGTGCCGCGGGTGACGATCTGGCGCGCGTGCTCCACCTCGGGCAAGCAGTCGAGGGCGAGGGCGTCCACCTTGATCAGCTCGATCAACTCCTCCAGCAGGTCGCCGTAGGGCACGATGGCGCCGACGCCGAAGTCGATCAGACCCTCGTCGTAGCCGTAGCGCTGGGCGCGCCAGCGGTTCTCCTGCAACAGCATGTTGGAATAGCGGCGCCAGCGCTGGTTGTTGCGCTTCAGGCGGTAGAGCATGCGCAGCACGCAAACATAGATCGCCGCGATCGAGATGCCGTCCTTGAGGCGCGTGCAGATATCCGGGATGCGCATCTCGAGCGTGGGGAAGCGCGCCGAGGGCCGCAAGTCCCACCACAGCTTGGAGGCGTCCTCGATCACGCCGGCCTTGATCAGGATGTCCAGGTGCCGGACATATTCGCCGTAGCTCTCGAAGGTCTCGGGCAGGCCGCTGCGCGGCAGCTCGTCGAAGACCGCGATGCGGTAGGACTTGAGGCCCGTGTCCTCGCCGCGCCAGAAGGGCGAGGAGGTGGACAGCGCCAAGAGATGTGGCAGGAAATAGCTCGCCTGGCCGAGCAGGTCGATGCGCAGCTCGTCGTCCTCCAGGCCCACGTGCACGTGCATGCCGCAGATCAGCAAGCGCCGGGCGACCGCCTGCATGTCGCGGGCGATCGCTCGGTAGCGCTCCTTGTCCGTATGCTCCTGCGCCTCCCAGACGCCGAAGGGATGGGTCGAGGCCGCGATGGGCGCCAGCCCGTGCTCGGCGGCCACCTCGGCCACCACCTTGCGCATGCGCGTCAGGTCCTCGGCGGCCTGCTTGATGTTGCTGCACACGCGGGTGCCCACCTCGACCTGGCATTGCAGGAACTCGGGGCTGACCTGTTCCTCGAGGCGGCGCTGGCATTCGGCCATCAGGGCCTCGGGAACCTCGGCGGCGAGATCCCGCGTCTTGCGGTCCACGAGCAGGTATTCCTCCTCGATGCCGACGGTGAAGGGCGGTTCGTTCTGGATCATCCGTATTGCTCGATCTTGTAAAGGCTCTGGTCTTCGAGCACAGCCTTGAGCGAGTCGGCAAGCTTGGCGGTCCAGACCGCGGCGCCGTGGTGGGTGTCGATCAAGTCCTGGCGTATCTCGATGAGCGCGTTGGCCAGGCCCCTGGGCTCGGCGTGCAGGTGCAAGGTGTGCCCGTGGCCGTCCTGGCCCGAGTAGGGTTCGTTCTCGCCCACCGGGATGCCCTGGGCGCGCAGCCGCGCCATGAGCGGCAGCGGCAGGCGCGGATCCAGGTTCCACAGGATACCGATGTGCCAGGGCCGCTCGACACCCTTCATGACCGGGGTGAAGGAGTGGACCGAGATGACGGCCGGCGCTCGCCCGCGGGCGGTGAGCGCATCCAGCTTGTCCGAGATCGCCGCGTGATAGGGCGCGTGGAAACCCTCGATGCGGGCCTGTATCTCCGCGCGCGAAAGATCCCGGTTGCCCGGCACGATGACCCCGTCGCCCAGTTGCGGGATGAGCGTCGGGTCGTCCAGCGAGCGGTTGGGGTCGATGACCAGGCGCGAATAGCCGTTGAAGACCACCGGCGCATCCAGGCGCTCGGCCAGGCCGCGGGCCACCTCGGCCACGCCGATGTCGTAGGCGATATGGCGCGAGAGCTCTGCCTCGCTCAGCCCCAAAGTGCCCAGTGCCCGCGGCAGGTAGTGCGTCGCGTGGTCGCAGAGCAGCAGCAGCGGCGCCGACCCGGCCTCGTTGACGATCTCATAGGCTGCGGGCTCGTCCGGCGCCAATAGTCCCCGAGCCTCGGTCTCGGCCATGGCTTCCTTGGAACTCGAGCGGTTGGACATTGCAGCCGGACTATAGCCGCTCGTTCCTCGGGGGCAACAGGCCACACCGTCGCCCGGCCGGCCGGAGCGCGCCGCGCACCCCTGCCCTCCCTCGGAGCACCGCCCGCACCCCCCGCCCTTGACGAAGTGGGCCACCCCGGCCCATAAATGAGAGGTCAAGTGGTGTTACCATTAGACCAATTGCCAAAACGGCAGCGGATCGAACAGAGTCTTCGACAGGGAGGCTAGCCATGACGCCCAAAACCGGAAACGACCCCCGGTTCCAGGAAATCCCGCGCGAGCGGGTCGCCGACCGGGTGGCCCAGGAGTTGTTGCGCCTGATCGCGGCCGGCGATCTGGCCCCGGGCGAGCGCCTGCCGGGCGAGCGCCAGTTGGCCGAGATGATGAGCGTCAGCCGGGTCTCGATCCGGGCCGCGCTGCAGCAGCTCAAGACCCAGGGCTTCGTCAGCGCGATCCAGGGTGGCGGCACGCGGATCATCGCGGCAGCCAACGAGCGGGAATCCGCTCTGGCCGAGCTGGTCCGGGTCAACCACGATAACCTTCACGATCTGGCTGAATTCCGCTCCAGCATCGAGGTCTGGGCGGCACGCCGGGCGGCCGAGCGGGGCACACCCGAGCAGATAGCCGACATGGTGCGCATCTGCGATCTGATGCGCGACCCCAGGCGGCCCGCGCGGTATAAGGCCGAGGACGACCTCAACTTCCACATGTCCGTCGCCAAGGCCTCGGGCAGCGCCGTTTACATGCACTTGATGAGCGTGCTGGGCGACATCCTGGAGGAAATGTTCGCCTACCACCGTTACCGGCTGCATCCCGGCCCGGAATACGACCGCCTGCTTCTGGAACAGCACGCCGCGGTCTGCAATGCCATTCGCGCCCATGACGGCGACGGCGCGGCAGGGGCCATGCGCGAGCATCTGGAAACGGTTCTCTCCACCTATTCGAGGGAGCCGGAACCGGAGCCGGAACCCGAATTCGAACCCGCGCCGGCACGCCGCGCATCCGCCTGAGCGCCGCAAGCGCGGCGCCTCGCAGCTGCCGGCATACGAGATGACCGTCTCCCCCCCGCCCGAATTCCTGCGCGAGCTCTTCCAGGCGGCGCTGGCCGCGGCCGACCCGGCCCTGGCCGTGCCGGACAACCTGCCGCCGCCACCGCCTGGACGGACCATCGTGGTGGGCGCGGGCAAGGCCGCCGCCGCCATGGCACGCGCGGTGGAGGACAACTGGAGCGGACCGCTCACCGGCCTGGTGGTCACCCGCTACGGCCACGCCGTGCCCTGCCGGCACGTCGAGGTGGTCGAGGCCGCGCACCCCGTACCTGATCTGGCCGGCCGCAAGGCCGCGGCCCGCATCCTGGAGACCGTCCAGGGCCTGAGCGAGGAGGATCTGGTGCTCTGTCTTATCTCGGGCGGCGGCTCGGCGCTGCTGGCGCTGCCCGCGCCGGGACTGACGCTGGAGGACAAGCAGGGCATCAACCGGGCGCTGCTCGCCTCGGGCGCCGACATCGCGCAGATGAACTGCGTGCGCAAACACCTCTCGGCGATCAAGGGGGGACGCCTGGCCGCGGCCGCCGCGCCCGCGCGCGTCGTCACCCTGGTGATCTCGGACGTGCCCGGGGACGACCCGGCCATCATCGCCTCGGGCCCCACGGTGCCGGACCCGAGCACGCTCGAGGACGCGCGCGCCATCCTGGCGCGCTACGGCATCGCGCCGGCGCGAGACGTGCTGGATCACTTGAAAAGGGCCGAGGCGGAGACGCCCAAGCCCGGCGACCCGCGCCTGGACGGGGCCGAGACGATCCTGATCGCGCGCCCGCGGGACGCGCTGGAGGCCGCCGCCGCGCGCGCCGAGGCCGCCGGCATCACGCCCGCGATCCTGGGCGACGCGCTGGAGGGCGAGGCGCGGGACATGGCGCGGGACATGGCCGGCACCGCCCTCCACGCCCAGCGCCAGGGCGAGCCCGCCGCCCCGCCCTGCGTTCTGCTCTCGGGCGGTGAGGCGACGGTCACCCTGCGCGGCAAGGGGCGCGGCGGCCCCAATGCGGAGTTTCTCTTGGCGCTCGCCATCGCACTCGACGGCGCGCCGGGCATCTTCGGGCTGGCCTGCGACACCGACGGCATCGACGGCACCGAGGACAACGCGGGCGCGACGATCGGCCCCGATACGCTCGCCCGCGCGCGCGAGGCCGGCCTGGACCCCGAGGCGCGCCTGGCCGATAACGACGGCTACGGCCTGTTCGCCGGACTGGGCGATCTGGTGATGACCGGGCCTACGCTGACCAACGTCAACGACTTCCGCGCCATCCTCGTGCTGCCCGGTTCTTGAGCCGACTCCATAACCTTTCCTGTAACGCAACCGTTCGAATCGCTAAGGTTGTCTCCATGCAACGCGAACGCAAAGCCAAGATCATCGCCACCCTGGGGCCGAGCAGCTCGGAGGAGGGCGTGATCCGCGCCCTGTTCGAGGCCGGGGCCGACGTCTTCCGCCTCAACTTCAGCCACGGCAGCCAGGACGATCACCACAAGAACCTGGACCGCATCCGCGCCATCGAAGCCGACACCGGGCGGCCGATCGGCGTGCTCATGGACCTTCAGGGCCCCAAGCTGCGCATCGGGACGCTCAAGGGCGGCGGCGTGGAACTGAAAAGCGGCGCGGCCTTCCGCCTGGATCTGGATGAAACGCCGGGCGATGCGGGCCGCGCGCCCCTGCCCCATCCGGAGATCTTCGCCGCGCTCGAGCCGGGCACCGAACTCTTGCTCGACGACGGCAAGCTGCGCCTCAAGGTCACCTCCTGCGGCAAGGACCATGCGGAGACCGAGATCATCACCGGCGGCCCGCTATCCGACCGCAAGGGGGTCAACGTGCCCGGCGTCGTGCTGCCCATCTCGCCGCTCACCGACAAGGACCGCGCCGATCTGGCCTTCGGGCTGGAACTGGGCGCGGATTGGGTCGGCCTGTCCTTCGTGCAGCGCCCGGAGGACGTGGCCGAGGCGCGCGAGCTGATCGGCGGGCGCGCGGCCATCATGGTCAAGGTCGAGAAACCGGCGGCCATCGAGCACCTGAGCGACTTGGTCGAGGCGGCCGACGCCATCATGGTGGCGCGCGGCGATCTTGGCGTCGAGATGCCGCCCGAGGCCGTGCCCGGCCTGCAGAAGGAGATCATCCGCGCCTGCCGCCTGGCCGGCAAGCCGGTGGTCGTGGCCACCCAGATGCTCGATTCCATGGTCCACGCCCCCGCGCCCACGCGCGCCGAGGCCTCGGACGTGGCGACCGCGGTCTACGACGGGGCCGATGCGATCATGCTCTCGGCCGAATCCGCCGTAGGCGACTATCCGGTCGAGTCGGTGGCCATGATGGACCGCATCGCCACCTCGATCGAGGGCGACCGCTTCTACCGGCCGATCATCCACGCGCTGCACCCCAAGCCCGAGCCCACCGCGCCCGACGCCATCTCCGCCGCCGCCGCCCAGGTCGCGCATACCATCGGGGCCAAGGCCATCGTGAGTTACACCACATCGGGCTCGACGGCGCTCAGGGCCGCGCGCGAGCGCCCCAGCGTGCCGATCCTGGTGCTCACCTCGAAGATCGAGACCGCCCGGCGCCTGGCGGTGATCTGGGGCGCGCACTGCGTGCATACCGCCGACGTCAGCGACTTCCAGGAAATGGTGGCCAAGGCCTGCCGCATCGCGCGCGAGCAGGGCCTGGCCGAGATCGGAGATCAGGTCGCGATCACCGCGGGCGTGCCCTTCGGCACCCCCGGCAAGACCAACGTCCTGCGCATCGCCACGGTGCGGGAATAGGGGGCTCGCCGGTTCTTCGTCCCGGACCGGACAGGCAAAACGGTATCGCGGAACGACCGGTTATGACCCGGAGGCGACCTACGGGCGATGAGGTTTACGGGCATCGGGCATACTGAAATTCAGGGATTAGCGACCACGCCTGGGAGCGAACCGCGGCCAGGCGGACCCT
>JAZGBC010000165.1:0-4087 GCA_036444495.1 Kiloniellales bacterium | reverse complement strand
AGCGGTGAAACCCTGCACAGGGCCATCGTCTGGCAGGACCGGCGCACGGCGCCGCTCTGCGAGCGCCTCAAGGCGGAGGGCCGGGAGGCCATGGTCAAGGCCAAGACCGGGTTGCTGCTCGACCCCTATTTCTCGGCGACCAAGATCGCCTGGCTGCTCGATAACATCCCCGGCGCGCGCGAGCGGGCCGCCCGGGGCGAGCTGGCCGTGGGAACCATCGACTGCTTTTTGCTCTGGCGCCTGACCGGCGGCCGGGTCCACGCCACCGATGCGACCAACGCCTCGCGCACCATGATCTTCGATATCAAGCGCCAGGCCTGGGACGCGGAACTCTTGGATATCTTCGGCATACCCGAGGCGCTCCTGCCCGAGGTGCGCGACAGCGACGCGGATTTCGGCGCCACGCCGGCGGACTTGTTCGGCGCGCCGGTCCCCATCCTGGGCATCGCCGGCGACCAGCAGGCCGCCGCCGTGGGCCAGGCCTGTTTCGAGCCGGGCATGGTGAAATCGACCTACGGCACCGGCTGTTTCGCGCTCTTGAACACCGGGGAGCAGGCGGTGGACTCGAAGAACCGGCTGCTGACCACGGTCGCTTACCGCCTTGGCGGCAGGACCACCTATGCGCTCGAGGGCAGCATCTTCATCGCGGGGGCCGCCGTGCAGTGGCTGCGCGACGGCCTCAAGATCATTTCCTCGGCGGCCGAGACAGAAGAGCTCGCCAAGTCCGCCGATCCGGCCCAGACGATCTATCTGGTGCCCGCCTTCACCGGGCTTGGCGCGCCCTATTGGGACGCCCACGCGCGCGGGGCCGTCTTCGGGCTGACCCGGGCGACCGGCCCGGCCGAGTTCGCCCGCGCCACGCTGGATGCGGTCTGCTACCAGACCCGCGACCTGCTGGAGGCCATGGAGGCCGACGGCGCCGGCGGCCTGGAGACGCTGCGCGTCGACGGCGGCATGGTGGCCAATGACTGGCTGCTGCAGCGCCTGGCCGACATCCTGAACGTGGCCGTGGAGCGGCCCGTGGTGGCCGAGACCACGGCGCTGGGGGCCGCTTCCCTGGCCGGCCTCAACAACGGCTTCTTCGACGGCCTGGAAGGGATCGCGGCGACCTGGCGGAGCGCCGGCCGCTTCGAGCCCAGGATGGGCGCCGAGGAGCGCGCCGCACTCTACGCCGGCTGGCAGGACGCGGTCGCCCGCGTGCGCAGCGGAGACTGATCCCGGCGCCGGTTCAGAGCAGGAAGGTTATGAGCACCAGCAACCCGAAGCCGGCGATGATGACGCCCGAGGTGCGGTTGATCCAGACCATGATCTCGGGCGTCACATGGCCACGCAGCAGGCTGACGAGACCGCTGAGCGCCAGCCACCAGACAGCCGATCCGATGAACACGCCGGCCACCAGGCTGGTCGCGGCGGTGTAATCCGTGGTCCCGCTCACCAGGCCGAGGCCGGCGAAGATCGCGACGAAAGACAGGACCGTCGCCGGATTGGTCAGGGTCAGCAGAAAGCAGGAGCCGAAGGCGCCGGCCAGGTTGGTTCGCTCCGGCCCATTCCCGGTCCCGTCCTCGATCGGGCCGCGCAGCAGGATGCGCGCCCCCAGGAACAGCAGGAACGCCCCGCCGCCGAGCCGCAGGGAGTCCTGGAAATCGATCAGCAGCCCAGAGATCGAGGTCAGCCCGAAGCCGGCGACCGCCCCGTAGAAGGCGTCGGCCCCGGCCGCTCCCAGGCCCGAGGCCAGCCCGACCAAGGAGCCGTGGCGCAGCGTGCGGCGGACGCAAAGCACGCCGATCGGCCCGACCGGCGCCGCCACGGCCAAGCCCACCCCCAGGCCTTTCAGAAACAGGATCAGAAGGCTCATACCGTCTCCCAAACAACAGCCCCGCCGCCTTATGTAATGGACCGTTTGCAGTTCCGCTACCTCTGCCGCGCCCGGGCCACCCCCGCAAGCCCCCTCGCCTACTCGTCCGGGCCCCGATTTGCTAGTCTGAGGGCCGACCTGCCGCGCCATCCGGGAGATATCGCGTGCCGCCAGACGAAGAGACGGGTACCAGCTTTACCGAGCTGTGGCCCACGATCCTGGTCAAGAAACGGCTATCGGACCACGCCGGCTACGACCGGCAACTCGCCGATTACGTGACGGAACAGGACAGCCGGCACGAGGACCTGACCACCGATTACCTGGCGGGCAACATCTTCGGCCTCGACCAGCCCGCCATCAACTGGCTGCGCGCACAGGTGAACGAGACCGTCATCGAATACCTGCGCTGGATCGGCCTCGACTATCCGGTCAACTGGGCCGTCCAGGGTTGGGCCAACGTCAACCGTTTCGGCGACTACCACGACTACCACAACCACCCGCGCTCCTATCTGAGCGGGACCTATTACGTTCAGGTCCCGACGGAACGCGAGGAACTCCGCACGCGGCCCGACCTACGGCCCGGATGCATTACCTTCTACGACCCGCGCTACGCGGCGAACGCCTGGGCCATTAAGAACGATCCCTACATCGAGGCCGAACATACGATTCAGCCCGAACCCGGACTGCTCATGCTCTGGCCCAGCTTCATCAACCATTTCGTCCACCCGAACCTGTCCAAGCAGCCGCGCATCACCATCAGCTTCAACATCAATCTCAAGTGGCAGGATCACTACCTGCCGGAGCAGCCGTAGCGCTCCACTTCGGAAATGCCAATCAGAGCCCTGGGCGAATCGTATAGAATTCGTTAACCATCAGGGAACAAGATGGGCTCGACCCAGGAATTGTTTTTCATAGGGGCCACAGGATCATGTCCCAGCCCAATCAAGCTCCGAGCGAGACCGAACGGCGCCGCGCCAAGCGCTACGTCATCGAGAATCGGCCCACCGTGACCGCCATGTCGGGCGGCAAGGTCTATACCTGCCGCATCGAGGAGATCTCGACCACCGGACTCCGGCTGCGTTTCGAGGAATCGGTGCCTGAGGGCAAGGTCATCGCATTGGAGCACCCCGAGGCGGGCACGCTCTGCGGCGAGTGCATTTGGCGGGATGAAAGCAACCTGGGGGTTGAGATCCGGCTTCCGACCAGCGAGCTGGAGCGCGTCCTCAAGTGCATCTGCCTGGTTCTGTAAACTATTGATATAAAGCAATAATTTAGCACGCGCCCGTGGCGGCGCGGCGTACCTCCTTTGTAATAATCGTTCAATGATAGAGCGGATTTAGCAATAATTTTATCTATTTAACGAATTGGCAATCTCTCAGGGCCATCCTTGTGCCTCGAGCTGCGGGAAAACCCACGGCAGGGGCAGTACAGTGCAGGAAAATCACGATCATCGCGAACGCCGCAAGCACAGGCGGGCTCACGTGCTCTTCCCCGCCCGGCTGGGGTCCGGCGACCGTGCCGCTCAGGGCATGATCTACGACCTTTCCTTGGGCGGTTTGCGGATCAAGCTGGCGGAGCCCTTCGAGGCCGGATCGGCGATCACCTTGCGCCTGGCCGGCATGATCGACTTCCACGTCGAGGCAGCCTGGGAACAGAACAACGTGCTTGGGCTGAAGTTCCGCGAGACGCCCGAACGCATCGCCTCGATCTTTGCCGGTCTGCTTCCGGAGGCGTGTCTGGCCGCTTGAGTTTCCGGCCCATCCGACAAAACCACCGACTCCCGAAAAAAGCAGTTTGGCGCAGGGCCGGTGCAACTCTTGGCGTGCCGGTCCACCCCTGGGCCGACGCACTCCAAGCCCGCGCAGCGGAGCTAATATTTCGCTGCGCGTTCGGAGATTAATGCCATGAAGGGCTGCCGTTCCTGTCGATTTTGGTCAGCGCTCGAGGAATACCTCGACCGCATCGACCCGAACACAACCGATCAAAAGGTCCAGATTGGGACTTGTCAGCGCCATGCCCCCCCACCGGTGACGCTGGAGGTGGGCGAGAAATCGGGTGAGACAAAGGCGGAAAGCTTCTGGCCCAGGGTCGATTCGGACAGCTGGTGCGGCGATTGGGAACCCCAGGCCTTCTGACGCTCGCGCTAGAGCAGATCGGGGTTGATTGGAATCGCCGTCGGCGATCCCATCAACCGCCTGAATCTGCTCTACTTTTTTGATGTAGACCGGATTC
>JAZGBC010000164.1:0-20111 GCA_036444495.1 Kiloniellales bacterium | reverse complement strand
CCCGCCACTTTCGCCAACTCCTCCATGAGCAGCCGCACGCCGCGCACGCGCGCGGGCGGATCGTCCCAGTTGCGCCGGTAGACCAGCTTGTGGTCCGGGCGCAGCTTGACGTTGCCGGCCTGCTTCTCGATGAAGCGGACGAGCGCCTCGGGCCGCGCGAAGCGGTCCTGGAAAAACGAGACGACCGCGCCCTTGGGGCCCGCATCTACCTTGTCCACGCCCGCGTCCCGGCAAGCGTGCTTGATAGTGATGATCTGCAAGAGGTTCTCCACCTCTTCGGGCAAGGGCCCGAAGCGGTCGATGAGCTCGGCCGCGAAAGCCTCGATCTCGGCCTTGTCCACCAGGATCGATAGCCGCCGGTAGAGCCCCAGGCGCACGTTGAGGTCGGCCACGTAGCGCTCGGGAATCATGACCGGCGTGCCCATGGAAATCTGCGGCGTGAAGGGCTCGGCCGCCACCTCCGCCCCAACCGCGCCGCCGCCGCGCGCCGCGGTCACCGCCTCCTCCAGCATCTGCTGGTAGAGCTCGATGCCCACCTCGCGGATGTGGCCCGACTGCTCCTCGCCCAGCAGGTTCCCCGCGCCGCGGATGTCGAGATCGTGGCTGGCCAGCGTAAATCCCGCACCCAGGGAATCGAGCGTCTGCATGACGTCCAGTCGCTTTTGCGCCGACGCTCTCAGGAGCCGCCCGGGCGGCAGGGTGAGATAAGCGTAGCCGCGCACTTTGGAACGGCCGATGCGCCCGCGCAGCTGATAGAGCTGGGACAGGCCGTACATATCGGCGCGGTGCACGATCATGGTGTTTGCCGTCGGGATATCCAGGCCGGACTCGATGATGTTGGTGGAGAGCAGCACGTCGAACTGGCGGTCGTAGAAGCCGGTCATGACCGCTTCCAGCGAGCCGGCGGCCATCTGCCCGTGGGCCACGCCCAGCTTGACCTCGGGCACCAGCTTGCGCAGGCGCTCCTCGACGCCCGCCAGGTCCTCCACGCGCGGGCAGACGTAGAAGCTCTGGCCGCCCCGGTAGTGCTCGCGTAGGAGCGCCTCGCGCACCACCACCGGATCGTAGGGCAGCACGAAGGTGCGCACCGCCAGGCGGTCCACGGGCGGGGTGGCGATCATGCTCATGTCCTTGACCCCGGACATGGCGAGCTGGAGGGTGCGCGGGATCGGCGTGGCGCTAAGCGTGAGCACGTGCACGCTCTCCCGCAGGGCTTTGAGGCGCTCCTTCTGCTTCACGCCGAAATGTTGCTCTTCGTCCACAACTAAAAGACCCAAGTCTCTGAACGAAATGGTTTTTCCCAAGAGCACGTGGGTCCCGATCACGATGTCCACCTGGCCGTCCTCGAGGCCGGCCTTGGTCTCGGCCGTCCGCCGCGCGGAGACCAGGCGCGAGATTTGCTCGACCCGCACCGGCAGGCCGGAGAAGCGCTCGGCGAAGGTGGCGTAGTGCTGGCGGCAGAGCAGCGTGGTGGGCACCACGACGGCCACCTGCTTGCCGTTCATGACCGCGACGAAGGCCGCGCGCAGGGCCACCTCGGTCTTGCCGAAGCCCACGTCGCCGCAGATCAGCCGATCCATGGGCCGGCCCGCGGCCAGGTCCTCCAGGGTCTCGTCGATGGCGCGGTCCTGATCCTCGGTTTCGGGGAAGGGAAAGCGCGCGGCGAACTCGTCGTACAGCCCGGCCGGCGGTGGCAGCGCCTCGGCCTCGTGCATGGCACGGGCGGCGGCCACCTTGATGAGCTGGTCGGCGATGTTGCGGATGCGCCGCTTGGCCCGCGCCTTGCGCGCCTGCCAGTTGGCCCCGCCCAGGCGGTCCAGCTCCACCGCCGCGTCCTCCGAGCCGAAGCGCGACAGCACCTCGATGTTCTCCACCGGTACGAAGAGGCGGTCGCCGCCCTGGTAGATCACCTTCAGGCAATCGTGCGGTGCGCCGCCCACATCGAGCGCCGTCAAGCCCTCGTAGCGGCCGATGCCGTGTTCCACATGGACCACGAGATCGCTCTCGTGCAGCGCGGCGACCTCGGTCAGGAAGTGCTCCGCACGCCGCCGCTTGCGCGCCGGCCGGGCGATGCGCTCGCCCAGGATGTCCTGCTCCGAAAGCAGCGTGAGCCCGGCCTGGGAAAAGCCGGTCTCGATGCCGAGGGTGATCAGCCCCACGGTTTCCGGCGGCAGCGCCCGCGCCTCGCTCCAGGTATCGACCGGCTCGGGCTTGGGTATGCCATGCTCGTGCAGCAGCGCGCCCAGGCGGTCGCGGGTGCCGGCGCTGTAGCCGGCCACCAGGATGCGCCGTCCGGCGGCCTGCTCCCCGGCGATGTGGCTGTCCACCGCATCGAACAGATTGAGCTCCGCATTGGCGCGCGCCTCGGCGAAGCTGTGGGCGCGCCGCCCGCCCGCATCGAAGACGTTCTCCAGGTGCTCGGGCGCGGCGAAGGGCGAGACCTGGGCGACGGCGCGTGCCGAGAGCAGCCCGTCCCACTCCCCGGCGCTCAGGTAAAGCCGCTCGGGCTCCAAGGGCTTGTAGGTGCCGCCGCCCGCCGGGCCGCTCTCGATGCTGCGGCGCGCCTCGTAGTAGTCCGCGACGGTCTCGAGCCGCGCATCGCGCGCCTCCTCGGCCTGATGGTCCAGGGTGACCGCGGCCCCGGGCAGGTAATCGAACAGCGTCTCCAGGCGCCCGTAGAACAGCGGCAGCCAGTGCTCCATGCCCGTATACACCCGGCCCGCACTGATCGATTCGTAGAGCGGGTCCTCGCCGCGCACGGCGCCAAAGGCGCGCAGGTATCCGCCGCGGAAGCGCTCGATGGTCTCGGGCGTTAGCAGCACCTCGCTCACGGGCTTGAGGCGCAGTGTCTCCGCCGTGCCGGTGGTGCGCTGGGTCAGGGGGTCGAAGCGGCGGATGGTCTCGATCTCGTCGCCGAAGAAATCGAGCCTGAGCGGCAGCTCCTCACCCGGCGGATAGACATCCACCAGCCCGCCGCGCAGGGCGAACTCGCCGGGCTCGCCCACGGTCTCCGCGCGCAGGTAGCCGTTGCGCGTGAAATAAGCGCTGAGTTCGTCGAGCGCGATCGTCGTACCGACGCGGCCTTCGAGCAGCCGCCCCTCGAAGGCCGCGCGCGGCGGCAGGCGCTGCAGGAGCGCATTCACGGTGGTGATGACGATGCGCCCGGCCGGGGGGGCAGCCTCCGCGCCCAAAAGGCGCGTCAGCGTGTCGATGCGCCGGGCCAGAATATCCCGGTGCGGGCCGACCCGGTCGTAGGGCAGGCAGTCCCAGGCCGGGAATGTGAGCACCTCGGCTTCGGGTGCGAAGAAGCCGAGCGCCTCGGCCAGGCGCGCCATGCGCGCGTCGTCGCGCGCCACGTGCAGGAGCGGGCACGCACCCCTCTCCGCCGCCAATCCGGCCAGCAGCAGCCCTTCCAGGCCCTCCGGCGCGTTGGCGATCAGGACCTTGCCGGGGCGATCCAGCTTCTCCGCGAGGGAACTGCTCATGGCCGCGCGGAAAAATCCCTGATTAGCTGGAGCACGTCATGATCCATCTCGGGCGGCGGGCTCTCCTGCCCCGTAATCCAGGCGTAGACCTGCGGCGAGGGCGCATCCAGAAGGGTCTCGAAACGGTCGAGCTGATCCGCCTCCAGGGACTCCAGCCTTTGCTCGGCGAAACGCCCGAGCAGCAGGTCCAGTTCCTTGGTGCCGCGGTGCCCGCTGCGGAACTTCAGGCGCTTACGCCGGATTTCCAGAGATTCGCTCACTTTCGGCCCCATGGCCCGGACTCCGGGCTTCGGCGTAGGATATAAAGAGTTGAACCGGCCCTGTCAGCGCCCAAGCAGCCCAAATAACCGTGCGACCAGAGATCCTCTTCCCGCTTTTCGCTCCCGTGACCTCGCTGCCGGGCATCGGGCCGCGCTTCGCCAAGCTGTTCGAGCGCCTGACCGGACCCCAGGTCGTGGACCTCTGCTGGCACCTGCCCAGCGGCCTGATCGACCGGCGCTATGCCCCCAGGATCGCCGAGGCCGAGCCCGAGCGTATCGCCACCATAACGCTCCGGGTCGGCCAGCACATGAAGCCGCACAATCCGCGCCAGCCCTACCGCATCGCCTGTTCCGACGACACGGGGGAATTGACCCTGGTATTCTTCCACGCCCAGCCCGACTACCTGAGCAAGGTCCTGCCCGAGGGGGAATCGCGGGTCGTGAGCGGCAAGGTGGAGCTTTACGGCGGCCGCCTGCAGATGAGCCACCCCGACCACATCGGCAAGCTGGAGGAGCTGAAAGACCTGCAGACCATCGAGCCGGTCTATCCCCTGACCGCCGGGCTGACGCCCAAGACCGTGGGCAAGGCGGTCGTCAACGCGCTGGCCCTGGCCCCCGAGCTGCCCGAGTGGCTGGATACGGCGCTCGTGGCGCGCGAGGGCTGGCCCGCTTGGCCTGCGGCGCTCACAACGGCTCACGCGCCCCAGGGACTCGGCGACCTTGCGCCCGAGACCCCGGCGCGGCGGCGCCTGGCTTACGACGAACTGCTCGCCAACCAGCTCGCGCTCGCCTTGGTGCGTCATCATCAGCGCAGCCAGCGCGGGCGGGCGCTCGCCGGCGACAACCGGCTGCGCGAGAAGGCGCTGGCCGCCCTGCCCTTCGTGCTGACCGAATCACAAGCCCAGGTCCTGGCGGAGATCACCGCAGACATGGCGGGCGACTCGCGCATGCTGCGCCTGCTGCAGGGCGACGTGGGCAGCGGCAAGACGGTGGTCGCCCTGCTCGCCATGTTGAGCGCCATCGAGGCCGGCGCCCAGGCCGCCCTCATGGCGCCCACCGAAATCCTGGCGCGGCAGCACTACAACACCATCGCGCCCCTGGCCGAGGCGGCGGGCGTGGGGATCGAACTGCTCACCGGGCGCGGCAAGGGCAAGGAACGCCAAGCGGCGCTGGCGCGCCTGGCCGACGGGGCTTCGGGCATTGCCGTGGGCACCCACGCCCTGTTCCAGGATGAGGTGGCGTTCCGCGACCTGGCGTTCACCGTGATCGACGAGCAGCACCGCTTCGGCGTGCACCAGCGTCTGACGCTGGCGGCCAAGGGGCGCGCGCCCGACGTGCTGGTCATGACCGCCACGCCCATCCCGCGCACCCTGGTGCTGACCTCCTACGGCGACATGGAGGTCTCGCGCATCACCGAGAAACCGGCCGGCCGTCAGCCGGTCGACACGCGCGCCCTGCCGCTGGAGCGGCTTTTCGAGGTGATCGACGGGGTGGGCCGCGCGCTCGATTCCGGCGCCAAGGCCTATTGGGTCTGTCCCCTGGTCGAGGAGTCGGAGGCCGTCGACCTGGCCGCCGCCGAAGACCGCTTCGAGACCTTGAAGGCCCGTTTCGGCGGCCGCGTGGGCCTGGTGCACGGGCGCATGAAGGGCAAGGACAAGGACGCGGTCATGGCCGCCTTCGCGCAAGGCGCTGTGGACTTCCTGGTCGCCACCACGGTGATCGAAGTGGGCGTGGACGTGCCAAGCGCCACGGTCATGGTGATCGAGCACGCCGAGCGCTTCGGCCTGGCGCAGTTGCATCAGTTGCGCGGGCGCGTCGGGCGCGGCACGGAGAAATCCACCTGCCTGCTGCTCTATCAGGGTCCCCTGGGCGAGACGGCACGGGCGCGCATCCAGATCCTGCGCGAGACAGACGACGGCTTCAGGATCGCCGAGGAGGACCTGCGATTGCGCGGCGCGGGCGAGCTCTTGGGTACGCGCCAGAGCGGCTTCCCGGAATTCCGCCTGGCCGACCTTGCCGTGCACGACGATCTGCTGGCCATGGCGCGTGACGATGCCCGGCTGGTGCTGGCGAGGGATGCGGGATTGGAAAGCGAACGGGGCGCGGCGCTGCGCGTTCTGCTTTATCTGTTCGAGCGTGATGCGGCGGTGAAGTATTTGCGCTCGGGCTGAGAGGCCGAGCAGTGCGCTTACGCGCTCTTGGCGACCTCGGGCTCTTCCTCCCCCGGTTCCTCGGCAGCGCCCTTCTCGCGCCGGTCAGGCGGCGTGACGATGCCGCCGGAGACCACCATCTTGATGCCCTCCTCCACCGTCATGGTGAGCAGCTGAATCTCGTCGCGCGGCACGAAAAGCAGGAACCCCGAGGTCGGGTTGGGGGTGGTCGGCAGGAAAACGTTGACCACCTTGTGCGGGGTGCCGTGCTGGACGTGGGCCTCGGTCTCGCCCGTGATGAAGCCGATGGCCCAGCTTTCCGGCCGCGGGTATTGAATGAGCACGCACTCGCGGAAGGCCTGGCTCTGTTCCTTGAGCACGGTTTCGAACACTTGCTTGATCGCGCCATAGATGTTGCGGATGACCGGCATGCCGTCGAGGATTTTTTCGCCTAGGCCAACGAGCGTGCGTCCGGCCAGGCCGGCCGCGAGGAACCCAACAGCGGTCAACACGGTAACGAGCAGGACCACGCCGAGGCCCGGTATGCTGAACGGCAGATAAGTTTCCGGGTTCCAGGACGGCGGGATAAGCGGCGTCACCTTATCGTCGACGAAGGATACGAAGCCCCAGGCCAGCCAGATCGTGATACTGATCGGCGCGGTGACCAGGATGCCCGCGAAGAAGTAGTTGCGCAGCTTGCGCAGGAACCTGAGCCGCAGAAACCTTGTAACCCTGGCCCAGCCCTTGGACTTCGGTTTGCGCTTTACGGCCGTGACGTTTCGGATCGCCTCGGCCGCGGTGGGTTTTTCCGGCACGACGATGCCACCGGAAATGACCAGCTTGATGCCCTCCTCCACCGTTATGTCCAGGTGGTGGATATCCCGGTTCGGGATGAACAGCAGGAACCCGGTGGTCGGGTTCGGCGTGGCCGGAATGAAGACGTTGAAGACCGTCGAATCGGTCAGGTCCTGGACTTCGCCTACCGTCTTGCCCGTGAGAAAGCCGATGGCCCACATGCCGCGCCGCGGAAACTCCACCAGCACCACTTCCCTGAAGGCCGTGGATTTCTGGGACAGGACAGTTTCGAAAAGCTGCTTGGTCCAGCTATAGACGCTGCGCGCCACCGGGACACGGGCCACCAGGCGCTCGCTCATATCCATGAGGAAGCGCCCGGAATAGCCCGCCGCCAGGACACCGACGAGCGTCAGGGCGATTGCCGCGATGACCATCCCGAAACCTGGCAGCGCGAAAGGCAGATAGGTTTCGGGATTCCAGCCCGGCGGGATAAGCGGGCGGACCTGATTGTCGATAAAGCTGACGAACTTCCAAGCCAGCCAGAAGGTAATGGTGATGGGCGCGATGACCAGGATACCGGCGAGGAAATAGTTGCGCAGCCGCTTGCTAAGACGCATGCGCCCCAGTCCGGTCTTTTGGATCGGATCCAGTTCGGGCTTGCTGGCCCTCGGCTGGCCGTCCTGCTGCCCGTTCATGACCTCTCTCGCCCCTGGTTCGCGGGTCCGCGCATCATTTCCACTATATGGGGTGACGCCGCACCTTGGCCAGCCGCAGTGGGCAAGCCAAACCATCCGCCCCTATACGGACACAGCCTCGTTACAGGAAAGTTAAGAGCTCGGCCAAGGTCTCCTCCGGCGCCTCCTCGGGCAGGAAGTGACCGCAGGGCAGCGCCTTGCCGCTGACCGTCTCCGCCCGCTCGCGCCAGACGGCGAGCACGTCATAACAGCGCTCGATGACGCCCTTGGCGCCCCAGAGCACCAGAAGCGGACAGGCGATCCTGCGTTCCAGGTCGGCCCGGTCGTGCTCCAGATCGATGCCGGCGGCGGCCCGGTAGTCCTCGCAGGTCGCATGGATGGTGGCCGGATCGCGGAAGCAGCGCTGGTATTCGGCCACCGCCTCGGGCGTGAAGCAGCCCTCGGTCTTGCTCCAGGCCCCGATTTTCTTTTCCAGGTAATAGTCCGGGTCGCCGCCGATCAGGCGCTCGGGCAGATCGTAGGGCTGGATCAGGAAGAACCAGTGGTAATAGGCGGTCGCCAGCACCCGATCGGTGCCCTCGTACATGGTGAGCGTGGGCGCGATGTCGAGCAGCGCCGCCTTGGTCACGCGCCCGGGATGGTCGAGCGCCATGCGGTGGACGACCCGCGCCCCCCGGTCGTGCCCCACGACGGCGAAGCGCTCGAAGCCGAGCGCGGCCATGACCTCCACCTGGTCCTGGGCCAGGGCGCGCTTGGCGTAGGCCTCGTGAGTCGCGCCGCCGGGCGGCTTGGCGCTGTCGCCATAGCCGCGCAGGTCGGGCAGCACCACGGTAAAGCGCTCGGCCAGGCGGGGCGCGATCTTGTGCCACATGACATGGGTCTGGGGGTAGCCGTGCAGCAGGAGCAGCGGCGGCCCCTGCCCCGCTTTCCGCAGATTGATCTCGGTGCCCGAAGCCGGGATACGCAGTTGTTCGAAGCCCTCGAGCACGGGAACGTGATCCTCCTCTTCTGGCATTGGGCGCGCAAGGCGCTAAGCTAGACTAACCTACTTCCGGGGAGGGTGAGAACGTATGCCGAGCCCGGCCCACCTGATTTCGCTTTCCACCGCCGTGCCGCCCTTCGCCTTCCGGCAGCGCGAGGTGGAGGACTGCGCGCGGTTTCTGTTCCAGGAGCAGGGCAACGACATCACGCGCCTCTTGCCGGTTTACGACAACGCCGGGATCGAGACCCGCTATTCCTGTGTGCCGCTGGAATGGTACCAGCGTCCGGCCGGCTGGAAGGAGCGCAACCGCCTGTTCATCGAGCACGCAGTCAGCCTATTGCGCGAGGCCGCGGAGGATTGCCTGGCGCGCGCCGGCGTACAGCCAGAGGAGATCGACTCGATCGTCACGGTCTCCACCACGGGAATCGCCACACCCAGCCTGGACGCGCATTTGATGGAGGCCATGCCCTTCCGGCGCGATGTGGAGCGCCTGCCGATCTTCGGCCTGGGCTGCGCCGGCGGCACGCTCGGCCTAGCGCGCGCGGCGGCCCTGGCGCGCGCGGCACCGGGAAGTCTCGTGCTGCTCCTGGTCGTGGAGCTCTGCGGTCTGACCTTCCGCAACCGGGACACGTCCAAGAGCAACGTGATCGCCACGGCGCTGTTCGGCGATGGGGCCGCGGCCGCGCTGGTTTCCTGCGCGTCCAACGAGGCGGCGCCGGAGATCGCGGGCTGGGGCGAATACACCTGGAGCAAATCGCTCGACGTGATGGGTTGGCGCGTGGAGGAAGACGGCTTCGGCGTGCTTTTCTCGCGCGACATTCCGGCCATCGTGCGGTCCCAGTACGGCGCGGCGCTGGATGCCTTCCTGGCGCGCCAGGGCTTGAGGCGGGGCGACCTGGCCGGGGCCCTGTGCCATCCCGGCGGCGCCAAGGTGCTGGACGCCCTGGAGGAAGTCTTCGGCCTGCCGCCCGGCGGCATGACCGAGGCCCGGACCGTGCTGCGCAATTACGGCAATATGTCGGCCGTCACCGTCCTCTTCGTGCTGGCGCGCGCGCTGCGCCAGGGCCTGCACGGGCGCCAGCTTGTCTCCGCCCTGGGGCCCGGCTTCACGGCGGCTTTTCTACTGCTCGAGGCGCCGTGAGCCTGCCGCAGATCATCGTGCTGCTGGTCGCCTTGCAGCGCCTGGCCGAGGTCCTTTACGGCCAAAGAAACGCGAGGAAGCTGCTGGCTGCCGGCGGCGTCGAACACGGGGCGCGGCACTATCCTCTCTTTTTCCTGCTGCACGGCGCTTGGCTGGCAGTGTTGTTCCTCCTGGTGCCGGCCGAGGCGGCGCTGAACTGGTGGCTCATCGGCCTTTATCTGCTGCTCCAGGTGGGCCGCTACTGGGTCATGGCCAGCCTGGGCGAGCGCTGGACCACGCGGGTCATTGCGCTGCCCCAAGCGCCGCTCGTCGCGGGCGGGCCGTACCGTTTCATGCGCCATCCGAATTACCTTGTGGTGGCCGCCGAGATCGCCCTGCTGCCGCTGGCTTTCGGGGCCTGGGAAATCACCTTGATGTTTTCGGTCCTGAACGGGGCCTTGCTCGCCTGGCGCATCCGTGTGGAGGAGGCCGCGCTGGCCCCGCTGCGCGCCGGCCGCGAGTGATGGGCCGAGAGTTACTGATAGAGAGGCGCCAGGACGGCTACGACCACGGCGTTGCTCACGACGATGGCGAGGATCATCAGGAGCTGGATGATTAATCCGTGGCTCTTGGCTTCGCGCTTGACGCGCTCGCCACCCAACTCGGCGAATATGTTGGAGAACTGTTCGCTGATCGTCCGCTGGCGCTTGAGGTCCGCATTCTGGGACACCTGAAAGATGACCAGCATGTAGATTGAGGCGGCGCTGACCAGAATGCTCGCCAGCGCCAGGCCCCGTCCCGCGAACGAGGTCAGCGAGAAAATCTCCGGCAGGGCGATGATGATGGCGAAGAGCAACAGAACCCCGCCGACCAGCTTCCACTGGCGCTCCCGGGCGAAGCGCAGGCTGTTCGATGAGTCCTGATACAGCATGCGCAGCTCGGCGTGGGTGTTCTCGTCCAGCTCGGACGGGACGATATTCGCCCCACCTGCTACTTCGTCTTCGCCGGCATCAGACATAGGCGGTCTTTGATCTCCCCGGGGAATCGCGGCCCGATTCGCGCCCGCGAATCATGCCGCATCGAGCCGGAGCTTACAACAGGGGCCGGAAGCAGCCCGGAGCGGCCCAATCAGGCCCGCCCAGGGACCCAGGCATCACATGATCTAAATGGATCGAATCGATCGAATGGGTCGAAGGATGGTGCGGCTGAGAGGACTCGAACCTCCACTCCCTTGCGAGAACTAGCACCTGAAGCTAGCGCGTCTACCAATTCCGCCACAGCCGCGGGCTCATCCACCTCCCCGGGACCGGCCCGAGTGTCTCAATCCTATCCAGCGCGGGCGATGGTGCGGCTGAGAGGACTTGAACCTCCACGGGGTTTCCCCCACAGCGCCCTCAACGCTGCGCGTCTACCGATTCCGCCACAGCCGCCCGTTTCGGAGCGCCCGCCTTGCCCGGAGGCAGGAGCCGGTTTTATAGCGCGACCGCACCGCAGGGCAATTGAAATCTGGCGGCCGGGCGCACGGCCCCCCGCCCCGAGAGTTGGTATTATGGCAATCCTTGCGCTATTGGTCTCAGCCCTGGCGCCAGACCTGGGAGCTCTTGCAGCGCTTGCAGATGCGGTTGTGCGGGCCGTCGGAGGGAAATTTCCCGCCGCACAGGAGGCAGCGGCGCAGGCGGGCCTGAGGCTTTTGTGGCTCGAGTTTTAATTTTGTTTCCATAACAAAACATCTCCGGCCCCCACGGCTCCTTGTATGGGCATGGAAGCCGCCGAAAGCATGTCCGAAATGCGGCGATCCTGGGGTCCCGCCGAGCTTGATACCAAGTCTCGCCGATAATGACCCATAGAGACGGCTTCCCAAGGTTTTCGGCCAGGAGCGCGTGGCGCAGCGATGTGGGGCATCGGAAGCCATGCGCGACGCCGTCCGAAAGCCTTGGTAAGCCGCCGTTCCGGTCGCGCGGGCGAACCGCCGGAGGGCGTCGGAAAGCCTTGCCGATATCCCGCATCGCCCGCGGCTCCCCTCCTGCCCGGCGGATCGCCCGCGCGATCTCTATGGGTCATTATCGGCGAGATTTGGTATGACAGGGCCGCCGGGGAAAGGGGCCGGCCAAACCCGTCCGGGCGTGGCTCGCCCGGCCATTTCTCGCACAAAACGTGCGGTTGTAATTGCCACAAAATGGACACTTTTGACTCACCGGTTCTTAAGCCGCCCAGCCCTATCTTGGTCCTCGTAGATGTTCGGTTTCATGCCTGCGGTCGAGGACCGTCCCCGTGCTTCAAAAAAGACGACTGAGCGTTACGATCGTGGCCCTGGTTTTCGCTATCGTCCTGCCGCCGGCTGGTCCGGCAGGCGCGAACCGGGCCACTCATGAGCCGGAACCGGGGCTGCAGCTATTCAACATCTTTGGGCCGAACGAGCTCAGGGCGGTAGAGCTGGGCGTGCTGCCGCAGTGGACGCGGCTACTCTCACGCATGGACGAGGCGCCGGGGTCGCTGGCCCGCTGCTGGAGCGATGCGGCGGATTGCACGTCACCGCAGCTGGAGCGCTGGCGCGGCTTGGTCGAGGACATAGCGGCGGACAACCGCGACACGCAGCTGCGTGCCGTCAACACCTTCTTCAACCGCTGGCCCTACAAGCAGGACCGTGCCCTCTACGGGGTTCGGGAGTACTGGGCCACACCGGCCGAGTTCATGGCGCGCGCGGGCGACTGCGAGGATTTCGCGATCGCCAAGTACTTCACGCTGCGTGCCTTGGGATACCCGGATGAGGCGCTGCGCATTATCGTGCTCTACGATCGCATCCGCGGCGTGGGCCACGCCGTGCTCGCGGTCCTGGCAAACGACGATATCCTGATTCTCGACAACCAAAGCGACCAGGTGTTCTCGCACGCCCGATACAGGCACTACGTGCCCTGGTATGCGATGAATCAGGAAACCTTCTGGACGACCACGGCCCCCTACCTGACCCAGATCCTCCCGCGCGACATCCTGCCAGGGCATTCCGGTTGACGTAGCTCCTAAGGCTGAAGCCGGGCGCCATCCAGGGCGGCCAGGTCATTCTTGACAATCAGCCGGTGCAGCGCCCGCACGTAGGCCGGGCCCTGCTGGGAATAGGAGATCAGCTCTTGCGTCAAAGCGACGCCGTCGAGCGGCAGGTTCCCTGCCCGCAGCTTCGCGCGGTGCAGGCGAAAGGCGCGGTACGCCCTATGGGTATTGAGGTTCCTTAGATAGGCCCGGACCGAATGGCCCAGGGTCTTGAACCTGCGGATGGCGTGGCGGCGCTCCGCCTCCCGCTGGCTCGGCACCATGGTGCGGCGGCCCTCGTCGGCCCACTGACCGAAGAGCGCGTTGCCTTGCACGGCGAAGCGCGAGGTGCCCCAGCCGGACTCAATGGCCGCCTGGGCAATGGCAAGCGAAGCGGGAACGGCGTCTACGCGCCCGGTCAATTCCTTGAGGTCCACGCTCTCGAGCCCGTAAGCCAGGGCCAGGCGCTCGAGCCAGGCCCGGTCGCGCGACGCGACCGGCTGCCCGCCCGTCCGGCGGGCCTTGATCTCGAGCAGGCGCGAGCGATCGCGCAAAACCCGGCCGTTCTCCAGGAGCACCAGGGGCAGCAGGATCATGATGAAGGCGCGCTTGCGGGGCTCTGCCTCCGCCAGCCGCCGCCAGTCCTGGGGCAGGCGCTTGAGGAAGATCCGGGGAACCGGAGAGCCCGGCGCGGTCACGGCACGCAGGTCGTAGTCCAGACGTTCGAAGCGCGCGATAACATCGCCGACCCGGCGCGGCCCGGAGAGGCCGACATCGACGACGAGCAAAAGCGCGACCACGATGGGCGCCACCAGTCCCAGGAGCAGCGACAGCGCCGTCAGTAGTGCCGCCGCGGGGGCCTGGCGGGCGCGCTCGGCCAAAGCTGCTGCGAGGCGCCGCCCACCCGCAAGCGCAAGGATCGATGCTTTACCCAACCTGTCCAGAAGGTCGCGCCCATTCAGCGAGGCCTTGGCCCGTCCCACGCCGCGGCCAAAACCGTGGCGCCGCCACTTGTCTATCATCCTTTTCAGGCGAAGCGGCACAGCACCCCGATCAGGGTGTCTTCGGCCGCCATTGGCGCGCGAGCCTCTGGGCCTCGGCGAGCTGCATCGCCGACATCTGCCTCGCCAGCCGGTCGCGCCGGCTCACCGCGATCGCCCGGTTTTCGCCCGGCGGGAAATTGGCGGCGGCGAGATTCAACCAGACGTGGGCCAGCACCTTGCTACGCGGCACGCCGCGTCCGTTCTGATGCAGCACGGCCAACTCCAGCTGCGACTCGGCATAGCCCTGATCGGCCGCCCTGAAGTGCCAAGTAGCGGCTTCGCGGTAGTCCTGCGGCACGCCGCGCCCTCTGGTGTACATCACGCCCAGGTAGTGCTGGGCGATGGGCAGGTTCTTCGCGGCGGCGAGACGCCACCACTTGACCGCCTCGGCGTAATCCTTGGGCACGCCCTGACCGTTGGCGTACATGTAGGCCAGGTTGTGCTGGGCGTCGGGGTAACCCTGGGCCGCGGCGAGTTGCCACCAGCGAACCGCCTCGGCATAGCTCTGGGGGACCCCCCGGCCCTTCTCGTGCAGCACCCCCAGGTTGGTCTGGCCGGCCGGCACGCCCTGGAAGGCCGCCTTGCGCCACCAATCGGCCGCCTGGGCGTAATCCTGACGCACGCCGAGCCCCCGGGAATAGAGGAACCCGAGGTTCGTCTGGGCCTCGCCGTGCCCCTGCTCGGCCGCCTGGCGCCACCAGTTGGCCGCCTCGGTATAATCCTGGGGCACGCCTAGCCCCTTCTCGTAGAGCGCGCCCAAAGTGGACTGCGCCTCGGCATGGCCCTGGGCTGCGGCCTTGTGCCACCAGACCGCGGCCTGGCCGTAATCCTGCGTTACCCCCAGGCCCTTCTCGTAGTAAGCGCCCAGGGTCGTCTGGGCCTCCGCGTGGCCCCGCTCACCGGCTCGCCGGTACCACTCGGCCGCCTTGATGAAGGACTGCTCGACCCCCTGGCCGTCGGCGTAAAGCGCCGCCAGGCTGAACTGGGCCTCGGGTAAGCTCTGCTCGGCGGCCAGCCGGTACCACTCGGCGGCGCGCTCATGGCTCTGTTCGATCCCCGAGCCCGCCGCATACATGCGGCCCAGGCTGTACTGCGCCTCGGCCAAGCTCTGATCGGCGGCAAGGCGGTACCAGCGGACCGCCTCTTTCGGGTCCAGGGCAACGCCCTTGCCTTCGGCGTAGAGGCCCCCAAGGTTGAACTGGGCTAGCGGCTCCCCTTCCTCGGCGAGCGGCCGCCATTGGCTGGCCGCCTTGAGGTAATCGCCCCGCTCGGCCGCCTGCCTGCCGGCCTCGTAGCGGCCCGGTTGGCAGGCCGCGAGGCCAGCCATGGCAGCCAGCATAAGCGCGATGAGAACACCCCGATTCATGGCATTTCCGCCTGTTCGCTCTTGTGGGCAGGGGTGCCCGGTGACGCGGCGCGGCCCCCCCCCTCCGGCGAGAACTTATAGGCATAGCAGGGAATCGGGGCAAGCCGCCGCAAGGTCCCCACCTAGAGCGGTTCTAGGCACCTGAACCCCCTATATCTGCCCCGGCTCCCCGCCTCGGCCTACGCGCTAGGGTTACTTGATGGGAAACGCGGGGAGGAGGTATAATTCCAGGGTCTTGGAATGCGTTAAGAAACTGGGCTTAGCGGGGCTTTGATGCTGCTGGCACGGTTCATCTGGGGCTTTATCAAGAAAGGCGAACTCGTCCTGATCGACGCCGCTGGCCGGACACATCAGTTCGGACAGAATGGGGCTGAACCCTCGGTGATTGTGCGGCTGCATGATCGCGGTCTGCACTGGAAGCTGGCGCTAAACCCGCGCCTGTACCTGGGCGAAGCCTACATGGATGGGACCCTTACGGTCGAAAAGGGCACGATCTACGATTACCTCGACCTTGTAGGCCTCAACATGGGCCTGGATCCGATCAACCGCTGGGACCTCTGGACCCTGCGGGCGAGCAAGTTTTGGCGCGGCTTCCAGCAGGCCAATCCGCTGGGCCAGGCTCGGAAGAACGTGGCGCACCATTACGATCTTTCCGTGGAGTTCTACGAGCTGTTCCTGGATGCGGACCGGCAGTACTCCTGCGGCTATTTCTCTTCGCCACAGGCCTCGCTCGACGAGGCCCAGGAAGCCAAGAAGCGGCACCTGGCCTCGAAGCTCCGCCTGGAACCGGGACAGCGGGTCCTGGACATTGGCTCGGGCTGGGGCGGGTTGGGGCTCTATCTGGCGGAGACCGCCGGCGTGGAAGTCACCGGCGTGACGCTATCCAGGGAACAGCACAGGCTATCCGGCGAGCGCGCCGCCAAGGCCGGGCTGGCCGGACGGGTCCAGTTCCACCTGCGGGATTACCGCGAGGTCACGGGGACCTTCGACCGCATCGTCTCGGTCGGCATGTTCGAGCATGTCGGCGTGCCGCACTACAAGGAATTCTTCCGCAAGATTTACGATCTCCTGCCTGACGACGGCGTGGCCTTGCTGCACACCATCTCGCGTTGCGACCCGCCTGCGACCACCAACCCCTGGCTGCGCAAGTATATCTTCCCGGGCGGCTATTGTCCGGCGTTGTCGGAGGTGCTGGCCGTCATCGAACGCTGCGGCCTCTGGGTGACCGATATCGAGATCCTGCGCCTGCATTACGCCGAGACCCTGCACCATTGGCGCGAGCGGTTCCTGGCCAACCGGGACAAGGCCGCCGAGCTCTATGACGAGCGCTTCTGCCGTATGTGGGAGTTCTACCTGGCCGGCTCGGAGGTCACGTTCCGCCATTGGGGCCAGATGATCGCCCAGATACAGCTGACGAAATCGGTCGATACTTTGCCGATCACCCGCGACTACATGGTCGAATGGGAGCAGCACGACCTGGCGGCGGAAGAGCCGGCACCCAAGCGAATCTCCTCGGTGGGCTGAGGCTTAGCGCCCGTCCCTCTCGCGCTATCCGATTTTTTTCTGGGCAGTCGGACCATTCGGCTTAAGCCCCGCCCCGGGCGACACCTTCTCATTCCCGGCGCGACCCGTTAGGCTTGCGCGCATGAAAAGCCGCCTGCTGTTCGGAACCCTGGCCGCCTCTTTTCTCGTTATTGCGCCGGAAGCGAATGCCGGCGGCGCGGCCGGGCCGGGCCGGCTGATCGCCCAGCAGCATTGCTCGCGCTGCCACGTGGTCGGCGACTTCAATCCCTATGGCGGGATCGGCTCCACGCCTTCCTTCCAGCTTTTGGCCAAGCGCGGCGATTGGCTCGAGCGCTTCGCCACCTTCTACGAGCGCCGCCCGCACCCGGTCTTCGTGCGCGTGCCCGGTGTCGACCGCTGGACCAAGCTGCCCTCGCACGTGGTCGAGTTCAAGATCACGCAGGACAACATCGAGGACCTGATCGCTTTTGTCGAAACCTTGCAGCCGGAATGAGGTCTTGCTGCTGATGGCAGGATACTAACGCCATGACTCGCGACCTGGAGGAAAAGCGCCGGCAAGAGCACTCGCCCTATCTGGTCGCCGTGGATGACGAGACGCGCAATCGGGAACGCCAGGCCGCGCCGGCGGCGGAGCGCAACAGCGGACCGATCCTGGAGGTCCTGCGCGGCATCCTGCCGGACGCAGGCAAGGCCCTGGAAATCGCCAGCGGCACGGGCCAGCATGTGGCCGCTTTCGCGCCGGCCTTTCCCGAAATCGACTGGCAGCCGAGCGACCCGAGCCCCGAGGCGCGAAAAAGCATTGCCGCCTGGGCCGCGGACTCCGCCCTCGCCAATATCCTGGCGCCCTTGGCGCTGGATGTGACCGAGGCCGGCTGGGCGGAGGGGGCCGGCGGTCCGTTCGACGCGCTGCTCTGCATCAACATGCTGCATATCTCTCCCTGGGCCGCCTGCGAAGGCCTGATGCAGGGTGCGGGCCGCCTGCTCGCGCCGGGCGGTCTGATGTACCTTTACGGCCCCTATAAGCGGGGCGGCGAGCACACCGCCCCCAGCAACGCCGAGTTCGACGCCTCGCTGCGGCAGCGCGACCCCTCCTGGGGTGTGCGGGATATGGACGAGGTGGCGGCCTGCGCGGCCGGCCAGGGACTGGTCCTGGAGCGGAGCGTGGACATGCCGGCGAACAATTTCTCGCTGATCCTGCGCCGGGAGGCCTGACCCCTCACGCGAAGACGCCAGGCGATCGGTTGCCTGGCGTCCTGCCCACAGGGGCGAAGGGAGGATTCGTGAGGAGGACTACTCGACCAACGTGGCCTCGGACAGGAGGGGGTTGGCGTCGCCCACAGTGGTATCGATGTCGACTTCGGTGTTCCCGGTGAATTTGACCGTATCGGCGATGATCACGGCCGCCGAATTCTGCAGATCTGAACCGCCAGCGAACTGCAGATCCTGATTCGGGAAGTAGAGGGTCCCGTCCAGATTCATCTCGGCGCCACCGTTGAACCGATGGGTCACGTTGCTCGGCGCGTTCCGGTTCTGATAGAAAAGGATCCCCGGCAGGGGCCCATCGCTTGCCGCGCTGAACGACACAACGGCGCCGCCGTTGATGGTGATGCTGTCGCTCGTTCCCGAATTCTCGGTAAGATAGAAGCTTACCTCCACCCCGCTCACCGTGGCCTGGCCACTGATGCGCAAGCCGCCCCCGTTCATGACGTACAATCCGGCGTCGAAGGTGACCGTCGCGTTGCCGTTGATTTGAATGTTGCCGCAATAGGTGCCGGGGGTGAGCGTCCGGTTCTGCCCGCCGCTGACCGTCACGTTCCCGTTGTAATCGCAGCTGCCGGTGGCCGGCGGAGGCAGGGCCGCCAGGGGATCGACGGCGGCGATCACACCGGATATGGGTTCCGGCGAGGCGCAGTTGACGGAATAGCCGCCGACCACATTGATCTTGCTCGCCGTCAGGCAGCCCGAGCCCATCTGCCTCAAGGCGTTCCCGTTGGTGGAGTTCACGTAAACGCCGCAGGACAATTCGACCTCGGCCGCGCCGGACACGGTGACCGCGCCCGCGGTGCTGGGGTTCAGGGCCCAGACGCAGGTATCGGTGCTGGCCGCCTTGGCGACGGCGCGCGCCGTAATGTTCGTCTGACCCTGGTAAAGGACTTGAGCGAAGAAGGTCTGCGCCGGGCGCGTGATAACCACTTCGACGAAATCCGGACTGCCCGCGTTCGGGCCCGAGGCCGGGGGATAGTTGACCACGACCGAATCCCCACTGCTCGTACTGAAGCCACTGTTGGACGCCTGGGTCACAGCTGCGGCGTTAACCAGGTCGGAATCCCCGTTCGACCGCAGGACCTCGAGGGACGCCGCAATGGCCGCCGAATCGGCGGCGTTCTGCGCCATGCGCGCGTTGGCGTACCAGTAGCCGATATCGACCGAAAGGCCTGCGAAGCCGAAGATGACGGGCGCGAGAACCGCCATGTAGATCATCATGCCACCCGAGCGGTCCCGCCTTAACTCGGCGAGTTTTGTAGAGATTGCCCTTACCATAACAGACAATCGTCCCGCCACTCAGGCCACCTTCCCTTTCCTGGGGCGTACGCCCCGCAACATCGCCAATCCGATTTAATACATGGGGCCTTAGTCACAATATTTCAATAGTAAATAACCGATTATTAACTACAGTTAGGAGATATATTTAGACATTATTTAATATAAAATTGTAAATACTAGCCAAAGAGGCGATGGTTATTTTCTTTTTACTTTATGGTTGTTTAACGTGGCGCGGCCCAAGCAGGGCTCTTTGCAAATGGCTGGCCTAGCTGCAAAATCCCAAGATCGCCGGACACCCGAGCCCGAATTCTGGCGTAGGCTGGGCCCACGCCCCGGCGGCCCGGGCTAATACCAAGTCTCGCTGATAATGACCCATAGAGACGGCTTCCCAAGGTTTTCGGCCAGGAGCGCGTGGCGCGGCGATGTGGGGCATCGGAAGCCATGCGCGACGCCGTCCGAAAGCCTTGGGAAGCCGCCGTTCCGGTCGCCCGGGCGAACCGCCGGGGGCGTCGGAAAGCCTTAACGATGCACCACATCGCCCGCGGCTCCCCTCCTACCCGGCGGATCGCCCGCACGATCTCTATGGGTCATTATCAGCGAGATTTGGTATAAGACCTGGCGGAGAGGATTGACCGAAACCATGAAACGCAGCGACCCCCTGCTCGCTTGTTTGCTCGCGCTCTTTGCACTGCACGGTAGCGCCCGCGCCGACGAGCACGAGGTCTGGATGTTTCAGTGCATGTCCAACGAGGGGGAGAACGAGGGCCCGGAGTTTTGCACGACCGAGCTGTTCATGACCGTGGGCCTGCGGGATTTCCTGATCTATTTCGTGCACAACAAGAACGGCAAGAATCCTCTGGTGCTCACGGGCCCCGAGGACGAGTTCTCTGGGCTCGCTATTCAGGTCGACGACCGGAAACCGCTCAAGGCCGGCAAGTGCGAGACCGGGATGTGCTATTTCGACTTAAAGAATTCCTCGACCCTGTTGAAACAGTTCAAGAAAGGCCGTGCCGCACGCATCTCGGTCACCGCCCGGGGATCGAAACTGATCCTGGACAAGACGATCTCTTTGAGCGGCTTTTCCCGGATCTACGACAGCTTCAGGCAAAGACGGCGCTAATGT
>JAZGBC010000163.1:0-2207 GCA_036444495.1 Kiloniellales bacterium | reverse complement strand
CGCACCCTGCTGTCGCGCCGCCTGACCCGGGACGGGCATCGGGTCACCACCGCCGAGGGCGGGCGCCAGGCGCTCGGCCTCCTGGAGATCGACGACTTCGATCTGGTGCTGCTCGACCTCATGATGCCGGAGATGAACGGCTTCGAGGTCCTCGCCAGGATCAAGGCCGACCCGCGGCTGCACCGGATTCCGGTGATCATGATCTCGGCGCTGGACGAGATGGACAGCGTTGTGCGCTGCATCGAGGCTGGCGCGGAGGACTACCTGCCCAAGCCCTTCAACCCGATATTACTCAAGGCGCGAATCAACGCCGGGATCGAGAAGAAACGCTGGCACGAGCGCGAACGGCTCTATCTCGACCGTTTGGAGGACGAGAAGGAGAAGTTCGAACGGCTCCTGCTCAACATCCTGCCGCAGCAGATCATCGGCCGCCTGAACAGCGGGGAGTCCATCATCGCCGACCGTTTCGACGAGGTCTCCGTGCTCTTCTCCGACCTGGTGGGTTTCACCGAGATTTCGACCGAGATGCCGCCGGCCCGGCTGGTGGACTACCTGAACCGCCTGTTCACCCAGTTCGACGCCGCGGCCCACGCACTCGGGGTCGAGAAGATCAAGATGATCGGCGACGCCTACATGGTGGTCGCCGGCGTGCCCGAGCCGCGCCCCGATCACGCCCAGGCCATCGCCCGCATGGCGCTCGCCATGATGGAGATCGTCGAGCGCGAAAACCGCGAGACCGATACCCCCTTCAAGGCCCGTATCGGCATCCATTCCGGGCCCGTGGTGGCCGGCATCATCGGCACCCATCGTTTTCTTTACGACGTCTGGGGCGATACGGTGAATGTGGCCAGCCGACTCGAATCCCACAGCCTGGCCAACCGTATTCAGATCTCCGAGGCGACGGCCGGGCTACTCGGCGGCGGCTTCGAGGTGGAGCCGCGGGGCTCGATCCGGGTCAAGGGAAAGGGCGTGCTGAAGGCCTATTTCCTGAACGGAGCGAAGCAGGCCGCCAAGAAGACGCCTAAGAAAAAACGCGCGCGCGTGACGTGACCGGGCCCAAAGGGATGTCCAAAGGGCCCTAGCCGCCCGTCCCCAGCAGGGCGTCGATCTTGCCGAGCAGGCGGTCGAGTTCGACCGGCTTGGTGTCGTAATCGTCGCAGCCCGCCTCCAGGGCCTTTTCCCGGTCGCTCGCCATGGCATGGGCGGTGAGAGCGATGATCGGGATCTTGGCCGTCCCGGGCGCGGCCTTGAGCCGGCGCGTCGCCTCCCAGCCGTCCACGACCGGCAGGCTCATGTCCATGAGGATGATATCCGGGCCCTCGCTGGCCGCCATGGCCAAGCCCTCTTCGCCGTCTACGCCGACAACGACCTCGTGGCCCCTGCGCGTCAGGCGGCGCGAGAGCATGTCCCGGTTCATTTCATTGTCCTCGACGAGCAGGATCTTTGCCATCTTTCCCCCTGGACGGCCCGCGATTTTTTTTAGCGACCCACGAGTATATCGGTTTCGCCAAAGCCGGCGCAATTCACGTCGCCGTGTCAGACGGCCTGAAAAAATGACCAAACCAGAGGAGGGTCTGGTCGCGGCCGCTCCCGGAATCGTGAAGGGCCAGCCACGAAAATCTCTATATTAAATCTTCATTATGCGTATCTTAGGGGCCCTGATCCGCCCCCCGGGGCCGCGGCGCGGCCCGCATCTGGCCCGGTGGCCACCACATAATGGGGAACGAAAAAGATTACCGAGCAAGTTAATCAAACCCCGAGCTGGTGGCACTTCGCCACGTCCGAAGGCACGCCCGGGCATGCGCTGATCATGGGCATCGTCGTGGGCTCGATCCTGACCGCCATCAACCACGGCGACGTCATCCTGGCCGGCGAGCAGCCGGACTACATCAAGGTCGCCCTGACCTACCTGGTTCCCTACTGCGTGGCGACCTACGGCGCGGTGACCGCCAAACGCGCCGCTTGGCGCCGGCAGAACGGCGCGGGCGACTCCGGCTAAAGATAAATCACCCGAGCTATTGCGTCACAGGCCGCGCGCGGCCGCGCAGAGGTTTCTCAGCTTCTCGCGCGCCAGGTCCCGGCCGAGCAGCCCCAACCCGCAGTCGGGTGCGGCGATCAGGCGCTCGGGCTCGATATGATCGAGCGCGGCTTGCAGGCGGGCGCGAATCTCCTCCACCGGCTCCACGCGGCTCTTGGCGATGGCCACC
>JAZGBC010000162.1:0-3042 GCA_036444495.1 Kiloniellales bacterium | reverse complement strand
GATGTAGGCGATGATGGCCTCGTCCATCTTGTCGCCGCCCACGCGCACCGAGCGCGAATAGACGATTCCGCCGAGCGAGAGCACCGCCACCTCGGTCGTGCCGCCGCCGACGTCGACCACCATGGAGCCCGTGGGCTCGGTGACCGGCAGGCCGGCGCCGATCGCCGCCGCCATGGGCTCCTCGATGAGGAACACACGGCGCGCGCCCGCGCTTTCGGCCGACTCCTGGATGGCGCGCCGTTCGACGGCCGTGGAGCCCGAGGGCACGCAGACGATGACCTGTGGACTGGCGAAACTTCGCCGATTGTGCACCTTGCGGATGAAGTGCTTGATCATCTCCTCGGCAACATCGAAGTCGGCGATCACACCGTCGCGTAACGGCCGGATCGCCTGAATGTTGCCGGGCGTGCGCCCGAGCATCAGCTTGGCCTCGTCACCGACAGCCAAAACCTGTTTCTTGCCTTTGACCTCCGCGATGGCGACCACCGACGGCTCGTTCAGGACGATGCCGCGGCCCTTGACGTAAACCAGCGTGTTCGCCGTACCAAGATCAATCGCCATATCGGCGGAAAGCATTCCAAGCAATCCAGAAAACATCGAAACCTCTCAGCCCCTCACGTCTGCGTCTGGCTGCGGCCGGCATGAACCTTCACGTCCCGGCCGGCCGCGGCCGGTTCAATCCAACTCCCTATGGCTCAAGCCGACATCGCGGCAGGAGCCGTCTTCTCGCGCTTGAGCAAAAGTTTGTTCAGCGCGTTGACATAGGCCCGGGCGGAAGCCACCAGGGTGTCGTAATCCGCACCCTGGCCGTTTACCGTCCGGCCTTTCTCTTCCAGCCGCACCGTGACCACCGCCTGTGCGTCGGTGCCCTCGGTCACCGCGTGCACCTGATAGAGCTGCAGCTTGGTCTGGTGCGGGAAAATCTGCTTGATCGCCTCGAAGGTCGCGTCCACCGGGCCGTTGCCCTCGGCCTTGGCGGTCTGCACCTCGCCGTCCACCTCGAGCTCCAACTCGGCGGTCTGCGGCCCCTTGGAGCCGCAAACGACCTGCAGCGACAGGAAGCGGATGCGGTCGTTCCGGCGCAGCACCGTATCGTCCACGAGCGCCAGGATGTCCTCGTCGTAGACGTCCTTCTTGTGATCGGCCAGGTCCTTGAAGCGCTGGAACGCGCCCTGAACGGCGTTGTCGGAGAGATTCCCGTAGCCCAGCTCCTCCAGCTTCGCCCTGAAGGCGTGGCGCCCGGAGTGCTTGCCCATGACCAGGGTCGAGCGCGTCAGCCCGACCGATTCCGGGGTCATGATCTCGTAGGTCCCGCTGTGCTTGAGCACGCCGTCCTGATGGATGCCCGCTTCGTGGGCGAAGGCATTGGCCCCGACGATCGCCTTGTTCGGCTGGACCGAGAAGCCGGTGATCGCCGAAAGCAGGCGCGAGGCCTTGGTGATCAATTCGCTCTTCACGCCGGTCGAGCGGGGCAGCACGTCCGGGCGCGTGCGCAACGCCATGACAATCTCCTCCAGGGCGGCGTTGCCGGCGCGCTCGCCGATGCCGTTGATCGTGCACTCCACCTGGCCGGCGCCCGCCATGACCGCGGACAGGGAATTGGCCACGGCCAATCCCAGGTCGTTGTGGCAGTGCACCGAGATGACCGCCTTGTCGATGTTCGGCACCCGGTTCATCAGCATGGTGATGAGCTCGTGGAATTCGGCCGGCACGGTATAGCCCACGGTATCGGGGATGTTGATCGTAGCGGCGCCGGCCTTGATCGCGGTCTCCACGCAGCGGCACAGGAAGTCGTGCTCGGTGCGGGTACCGTCCTCGGGCGACCATTCCACGTCATCGCAGAGGTTGCGTGCGTGGGACACGCTGTCGCTCACCGCCTGGTGCACGGCCTCGGGCTCCATCTGGAGCTTGTATTTCATGTGCAGCTGGCTGGTGGAGATGAAGGTGTGGATGCGCGGCCGCGCGGCGCCCCTGAGGGCCTCGGCGGCGCGGTCGATGTCCTTCGTCGTGGCGCGCGCCAGGCCGGCCACCGACGAATTCTTGACCTGTTTGGAGACCGCCCGCACGGCCTCGAAGTCGCCGTTGGAGGCGATCGGGAAGCCGGCCTCGATGATATCGACACCCATCTCCTCGAGGACGGCGGCGACCTGGAGTTTTTCCTCCAGATTCATGGAGCAGCCCGGAGACTGCTCGCCGTCCCGCAAGGTGGTGTCGAAAATTCTGACGCGCTCCGCGCCCTGCTCGTTGGTCTCGCTACTAACCATACCCATAACTACAAGCCCCTCTTCAATCCGGTTACCGGTTTCTCCTCGACTGTTTGCTGATACCCCTGCCCGCTCGCCGCCTAGGCGGCCATGGCGTTCAGGGGCAGCTAAGGAGGAGAGCCTTGTTGCCGGAAGAGAGGGAAAGAGAGAGGGCCAGCGGCCGAGCACACAGCCGCGACGCGCCGGGCCCTAGGGCCCGCCTCGCCGTCATGCTGATTCGTTTCGTGCTCGACATGGTTTACCAGCAGGTTCGCGTTTTTAACTTGGCTCCGGCCGGCCCTCGTTAAGGCCGGAAGCCCGGAAAACCTGACATTTTGTACCCTCGCAGGGAATGGTTAACAATACCTAACTTCCGGGCGCGGAAGTGCCGCCAAAATCTTGTCAAACCTCAATAATTTGCGCGAAGCGGCCGCCGAGCCGGCCGCGTTACCGGGCGGCTCCTTGAGCCATGTCATTCCGGCCGGGCCGCCGATCTGATAGGACCAGTAACGGTCAGGCGCCTCCGACAAACGAGCAAGGAGGTCGGGATGGCGAAAATCCTCGATTCGTTGCTGCGGGACCATGCCAACCTGGGCAAGCTGCTCGACGTCCTGGAACAGCAGCTCGCCGTGTTCGAGGAGGGCGGCCAGCCCGACTACGATATCATCCAGGGGGTGCTCGACTACTGCCTGAGCTACCAGGACCTCTACCACCACCCCAAGGAAGACCTGATCTACCAGCGGCTACGCGCGCGCGACCCGGCCGCCGCCGGGGCCTATGGCGACCTGCTGGGTCAGCA
>JAZGBC010000161.1:0-4564 GCA_036444495.1 Kiloniellales bacterium | reverse complement strand
TCGTTCTTGCGCGTCAGCATGATGAAGCGCACCACGTCCTTGCCGACCTCGTCGATGACCTCGCGCAGGGTGAGGAAGGTGCCCGCGCGCTTGGACATCTTCACCGGCTTGCCCGCGCGCAACAGCATGACGAGCTGACAGATCAGCACCTTGAGGCCGCACTTGCCTTCGGTCAGCGCATTGACGGCGGCTTCCATGCGCTTGACGTAGCCGCCGTGGTCCGCGCCCCAGACGTTGATCATGGCATCCGCCCCGCGCCGGTACTTGTCCAGGTGATAGGCCATGTCGGTGGCGAAGTAAGTCCAGTTGCCGTCCGATTTTTTGAGCGGCCGGTCCACGTCGTCGCCGAAATCCGTGGCGCGGAACAGGGTCTGGGGCCGCGGTTCCCAATCGTCGGGCTTCTTGCCCTTGGGTGGCTCGAGCACGCCGGTATAGATCAGGCCCCGGGCCTCGAGGGATTGCAGCACTTCTTCGATGGCGCCGGCCTCGACCAGGGCGCGCTCCGAGGCGAAGACCTCCTGATGAATGCCGAGCGCCGCAAGATCGGCGCGGATCAGGTCCATCAGCGCGTCGATGGTGTAATCGCGCACGATAGGTAGCCATTCGTCCGATGGGATATCGACGAATTTCGTGCCGAACTTCTTAGCCAGCGCTTCGCCAACGGGAACGAGGTAGTCGCCCCGATACTCCAGATCGGTATCCGCGAGAAAGTCTTCGACAACCTTTTTGGAAATTGTGTCACCGAGTGCGTCGAGGTACCGCCAGTAAGCTGCGTAAGCAAGCTTTTCGACCTGGGCGCCGGCATCGTTGATGTAATACTCACGGGTCACGTCGTAACCCACCTTCTCGAACAACGCGGCGAGCGCATCGCCGACCACCGCGCCGCGCGCGTGTCCTACATGCAGCGGCCCGGTCGGGTTGGTCGAGACGTATTCCACGTTGACCTTGCGCCCAGCGCCCAACTCGGAGCTTCCATAGTCGTCGCCCGCGCGCAGGATGCCGGCCAGACAGGTCTGCCAGAAGGCGGGATCCAGACGCATGTTGATGAAGCCGGGGCCGGCCACCTCGACGGCGGTGACCTGCTCCAACGCCTGCAAGCGCGGCACCAACACCTTGGCCAGCTCGCGCGGTTTTTTCCCGGCCGGTTTGGACAGCACCATGGCCGCATTGGTTGCCACATCGCCGTGAGCCGCCTCGCGCGGAGGCTCGGCGGCGACCCGGGTGTAATCCAGGCCGCGGGGCAGCGCGCCCTCGTCGGCCAGCGCTTCCAGCTCGCCGACGACGAGCGACTTCAAATCCTTGAAGGGATTCATCAGGTGCAACAAAAACCTAACTGCCGAAAACCCGAAGCCTCGGCGCCCCCCGTCCAGCAGTCGCGGAGGGGAAATCGTGGTCCCGATACAGACAAAAACGCATTCCACACACCCGGCTTACGCAACAAATCGTTAAATTTTGTTAACGCCACCGAAGAGTCTGCTGTGTTCTTTCTGTGCGAAACGGTCGGTCATGCCGGCGATGTAGTCGGCCACCACGCGCGCGCGGCCGGATTCCTCCTTGCGATGCGTCAACTTCTGCCACTCCTCGGGCAGCTCCGCAGGATGACTCATGTATCGACTGAATAGGTCCTGCACGATGCCGGGCGCCGCCGCGACCATGCGGTTCACTTTCTCGTGGCGATACATGTGCCGGAACAAAAACGCCTTGAGCGCGCGGTCGTTCTCGCGCATCTCCTCGGAAAAGGCAACCATGGGCGCCTCCAGCCCGCGGATCTCCGCGGCGCTTTTCGGCGCGGCGTCGGCCAGGCGCCGCCTGGTTTCCTCGAGCAGATCGTCCGCCATGCAACCGATCAGCCGGCGTACCGCCTCATGGATCAGGCGGCTTTGCTCCAGCCCGGGATAGCTCTCCGCCACCTCCCGGAACAGGGGGCCGACCAGCGGCAGGGAATCGAGATCGCCGGGGGTGAACAGCCCGGCGCGCAGTCCGTCGTCCACGTCGTGGTTGTTGTAGGCGATGTCGTCGGAGAGCGCCGCCACCTGGGCCTCGGCGCTGGGCTGGCTCTGCAACTTCAGGTCCATATCCCGGTCGAAGGCGGCGATGCTGGCCGGGACCGGCTTGTCCCGAGTAGCGCCCGGGCCGGTCAGCGGGCCGTTGTGCTTGACCAGGCCTTCGAGGGTTTCCCAGGTCAGGTTCAGGCCGTCGAATTTCGGATAGCGCCGCTCCAACAGCGTAATCACGCGGAATGTCTGCTCGTTATGATCGAAGCCGCCGTAGGGCGCCATGACCTCGTCCAGCGCCGTCTCGCCGATGTGGCCGAAGGGCGTGTGCCCCAGGTCGTGCGCCAGCGCCAGGGCCTCGGCCAGGTCCTCGTTCAGGCCCAGTACCCGGGAGATGCTGCGCGCCATCTGCGCCACCTCCAGCGAATGGGTGAGCCGCGTGCGGTAGTGGTCGCCCTCGTGATAGACGAAGACCTGGGTCTTGTGCATGAGGCGCCGGAAGGCCACGGAATGAATGATCCGGTCCCGGTCGCGCTGGAAGCAGGAGCGGGTCGCGCTTTCCGGCTCCGCATGGCGGCGGCCCCGGCTCTCGTCCGGCCGGCAGGCGTAAGGCGCATAGCTATAAGGGGCGCGAAGGTCAGGCACGGTTGTGAGCCCCGGCTTTCGGGGGGAGTCGAGCACCGTCACTCCCGGTCGGCTCATGGTTAACAATTCCCACCCGGTCCCGGAAAGGGCCTTGCCCGGGCGCCGGCGGTCCCCACATAGAGATTGCCGGCGGAAAATGTGCTATAATCCCGCCACGGGTCTTTGGCAAACATGGGCGATTCGATGGGCGCTGTCGAGAAACGGAGCATCACCTTGAGCGCGAGCGCGGCCAAGCACGTCGCCTGGCTGCTCGAGCAGGAGGGCCAAACGGGGCACATGCTGCGGGTTTCGGTCAACGGCGGCGGCTGCTCGGGCTTCCAGTACAGCTTCTCCTTCGACGACAAGGTCAACCCGGAGGACCGCACCTTCGAGCGCGACGGCGTCACGGCGGTGATCGACGAGACATCGCTGGAGTTGCTCAACGGCTCGGAGATCGACTACGTGGAGGAACTGATCGGCGCCTCCTTCCAGGTCAAGAACCCCAACGCAGTCTCCTCCTGCGGCTGCGGCTCCTCCTTTTCGATCTGACCGATCTCTCCATAATCTGCTAGAACGATGGCCCGCCCTCTGGCGGGCTTTTCTCTTTGCCGCAACAAGCCCGGGCTCCGCCGATGGTCAAGGTCGCGACCTGGAACGTGAATTCCATCAAGGTGCGTCTGCCGCACGTGCTGGACTGGCTGGCCGAGGCCAGGCCCGACGTGCTGCTGCTGCAGGAGCTCAAGACCGTGGCCGAGAACTTCCCATACCTGGAGATCGAGGCCGCGGGTTATAAGGCTGCCGTCGTGGGCCAGAAAGCCTACAACGGCGTCGCCATCCTCTCGCGCCATCCGCTGGAGGATTTGCTGGAGCGCCTGCCCGGCGACGGGAACGACGAGCAGGCGCGCTATCTCGAGGCCACGACCTGCGGCCTGCGCGTGGCCTCCATCTACCTGCCCAACGGCAACCCCACCGACAGCGAGAAGTATCCCTACAAGCTGGCCTGGATGGCGCGCCTGGGCAAACACGCGGCCGGCTTGCTGGCCGGCGAGCGGAGCATCGTGCTCGGCGGCGACTACAACGTGATCCCGGCGCCCGAGGACGTCTTCGACCCGGCCGGCTGGGAAGCGGACGCGCTCTACAGGCTGGACACCCGGCGCGCCTTCCGCGCGGTCCTGAACCTGGGGCTGACCGATGCCTACCGCGCCCTGCACCGCGGGGCCGGGGCCTACACCTATTGGGACTACAAGGGCGTGGCCTGGAGCGCCGACCAGGGCCTGCGCATCGATCACCTGTTGCTGTCACCTCAGGCCGCCGACCGCCTCACGGCCTGCGAAATCGACAGGGGCCCGCGCGGCAAGGAAAAGCCGTCGGACCACACGCCCATCTGGTGCGAACTGGAGGAAAGGTCATGACCGCGAGACAAGAACCGGCGCCCGAAATCAACGAAGGCGGCTGCCTCTGCGGGGCGGTGCGCTACCGCATCAGCGGCCCGGTCGACCGCGTCGGACACTGCCATTGCACCATGTGCCGCCGTTCCGTCGGCGCGGTGGCGGTGACCTGGGCCACCGTGCTGCTGACGCAGTTCGAGATAACCCGGGGCGAGCCCAGGACCCATCGCTCCTCGGCTACGGCCAAGCGCCAGTTCTGCGCCGGTTGCGGCGCCTCGCTCACCTTCTGGTACGAGCGCAAGCCCGAGGAGATCGACGTCTCGGTGGGCACCCTCGACCATCCCGAGCGCCACCCGGCCGACCACCACGACTGGGCCTCCGAAAAGCTGCCTTGGCTGCACCTGGACGAGGAGCTGCCCGTATCTGCGGAGTTCACATCCGCGCCCTCTCCCTCGTAGAAATAGACCCAGGCCAACGCGAGAGGGAGCACGAGGGCACCGCCGTGGGCGACGGCGCGGGATTGAGAACGCAGGATGATCGGTATAGTCTTTGCATTGT
>JAZGBC010000160.1:0-45268 GCA_036444495.1 Kiloniellales bacterium | reverse complement strand
GGCTCAGATCTGCCCCAGATCTGCCTTCGATGCGGTGGTCAACAGCCGCCATAACGCAAGGAAGTTCGGGGCGATGGGCCTGGGCGTGCCGGCGGCAGCCGCCGCAGCCTTGCGGCTTCCGGGTCGTGAGGTGATGGCGCTGGCCGGTGACGGGGGCGGGTCTCGTGACGGGCAACGAGTCGGCCGCCGCGATGAAGTACAACGCCCGGGTGCGGCTATTTGTTGCCAACAACGGTGGTTACGGTACGATCCGCTTGCATCAGTAGGAGGTCTACCCCGGAAGGGTCGTCGCTACAGATCTCATAAACCCGAATTTCGTAGCGCTGGCGGAGGCCTTCGGCGCCCATGGCTGAATTGGTCCGATACGAACGGCGCGGAACGGTCGCCGTCATCCTCCTTGACAACCCGCCGGTCAACGCGCTGGGCGGCCCGGTTCGCGAAGCGCTTGTCAGGTGTCTTGCGCAGGGCGCGGGCGACCCGGACGTCGAGGTCCTTTTGCTGGCCGGAGCCGGGCGTTGCTTCTCCGGCGGTGCGGATATCCGCGAGTTCGGCCGGCTGCCGAAACCCGGCGTACCCGGCCTGCCGGAGATCGTCGATAAGGTCGAGGACTGCCCGAAACCGGTGGTCGCGGCAATCCACGGCGCGGCCGTGGGCGGCGGGCTCGAGTTGGCACTGGGCTGTCATTACCGGATCGGAATGCCGTCCGCGAGGCTGGGGCTGCCGGAGGTGAAGTTGGGCCTCATACCCGGCGCCGGGGGAACCCAGCGCCTGCCCCGGCTGATCGGTGTCGAACCGGCGCTCAAGATCATCCTCAGCGGCGAACAACTGCCAGCCGAAAGGGCGCTGTCGCTCGGCCTTCTCGACGAGGTGGTGGAGGGCGATCTCGTCGAGGGCGCCGTGGCCTTCGCCGCGAGGCTGATTGCCGAGCAGCGGCCGCTGCGCAAGACCCGGGAGATGCAGGATAAGCTTCGCGAGGCCCGGGACGCGCCCGAGCTTTTCGAGCGGACCCGCAAGGGCATCGAACGGCGGGCGAGGGGGCTGATCGCCCCCTACCACTGCATCGAGAGCGTCGAGAACGCGGTGAAGTTGCCCTTTGCCCAGGGACTGGCGGAAGAGCGCGCTTTATTTGCCCGGTGCCGTGAGTCCGAGCAATCCAAGGGCCAGCGGCACTTGTTTTTCGCCGAACGCCAGGCCAGCAAGATTCCCGATGTCTCCGCCCACACTCCGGCTGCACGGATCAGCGAGGCGGCCGTCATCGGCTGCGGCACAATGGGCGGCGGGATCGCCATGAACTTCGCCGACGTTGGCATTCCGGTGCGCATCCTCGAAGTGTCGCACGACGCGCTCGAACAGGGCCTCGGCATGATCCGCAGGAACTACGCCGCCAGCATGTCCAAGGGCCGGATCTCGCAGGCCGATATGGACGCGCGTATGGAGCTGATTGCCGGTACCCTGGATTACGGAGACATCGCCGATGCCGACATCGTTATCGAAGCCGTGTTGGAGAACATAGACATCAAGAAGGAGGTGTTCCGGACCCTGGATGGGACGTGCAAAGCAGAGGCCATTCTTACGACCAACACCTCGACCCTCGATGTCGACGAGATCGCCGCCGCAACCGAGCGGCCCGAAAAGGTGATGGGCACTCACTTCTTCAGCCCGGCGAACGTGATGAAGCTGATGGAGAACGTGCGCGGCGCGAAGACTTCGAAGGAAACCATCGCCACGGTGATGCGGCTTTCCAAGACGATCGGCAAGGTCGGAGTCCTGGTCGGCGTGTGCGACGGCTTCGTCGGCAACCGCATGCTCCACGCTTATACACGACAGGCCAATTTCCTCTTGGAGGAAGGGGCCTTGCCTCGGCAGATCGACAAGGCAATCTATGACTTCGGCTTCCCGATGGGCCCCTTTGCCATGGGCGATCTGGCGGGGCTCGACGTCGGCTGGTCGATTCGTCAGCGCCGGGCCAAGGCACGGCCCAAGGACGAGCGCTATTCGCCGATCGCCGACCGCATCTGCGAGATGGGCCGTTTCGGCCAGAAGACCGGTGCCGGCTGGTACCGCTACGAGCCGGGCAGCCGCACCCCGATCCCGGACCCGGACATCGAAAAGCTCATCGTCGGAATCTCCGCGGAACTTGGCATCGAGAGGCGCGAGATAGACGGCCGGGAGATCCTGGAGCGCTGTCTCTACCCGCTGATCAACGAAGCGGCGAAGATACTCGAAGAAGGCATCGCCCTCAGGCCCGGCGACATCGATGTCATCTGGATCTACGGCTACGGATTTCCGGTTTACCGCGGTGGTCCCCTGTTCTACGCCGACAGCGTCGGCACGAAGGCGATTTACGATGTTATGAGCAAGCTCTGTGACACACAGGGGGAGATGCTCAAACCGGCGCCGCTCCTCGAACGGCTGGCAAAGGAAGGCAGGGGCTTCCACGAATCATAGACCTGGGCGGTCGTCATGATGGCTGTTCTGTCGCTTCAGAAAACTCCGATTCCCGCAGTTTTTCCGGATCCGGTGACGGCGGGAAAAGCGCTACGATAAGGTTCGAGAACTCTTGGAAACCTCGCAAAGGCTAGACTTAAAAGGGGGATAGCCGGAGATCGGATCAAGGCCTTGATCGGGAATAAGGTCATTGATATTGGCCTCTGCCCATCCGTGGAAGGCGTGCGCCACGCCGGGAGGCAAGATTTCCGTCAGCCATGCGTTCATCTCGATCTTGCCGAGCGGCGAGGTAACCGCCACCCGGTCACCGTCCTCGATGCCGCGCTCCCTGGCGTCATCAAGATTCAATTGCAAGCGAGGTCCAGGTTCGCGATTTCTCAGCGTTGCCAGAAACCGCCCCTGCGAGTGGGTGTAGTTGGCGCTACGGCCACCGGAGGTGAGGATCAGCGGAAAGTCCTTGGCGACCTCCGGCGTACTTATCGGACTCCAGTACGGTTCCTTGTAAACGGGTAGAGCATTATGACCGGCCTTTTCCAAGGTCGTACTGGCAAATTCGACCTTGCCGCTTGGTGTGCCAAAACCATTCTGCTCGTAACTGAGATCCGGGATGGCCGGCACCTCGACGGGGACGCTTTTTCCATCCGCGGGCAGATCGTCGAAGCACAGGCCGGTGGGTTGCAGCCGTTCGTTGAAACTGGCGTGGATATTGCCGCCCCAGAACATGTTGTCCAGCCCCAACGCCGCCGCCATGTCGAAAACCAGTTCCGTATCCCCCTTTGCCTCCCCGCGTGGCGGAACCGCGGCAGGCCGGTATTGCACCCGGCCCTTGGCGTCGATGATGAGCGACTGCCGTTCCAGGTGGGTGGCGGCCGGAAAGAAGATCGACGCCGCCTCGACGGTGGGGGTGGGAAAGAAATCGCTGGTGCTGAAGAATTCCAGGGAATGAAGCGCCCGCTCCAACCTTTTGGAATTCGGCCACATCATCAGGTTCATGCCGACGGAAAAGACCGCCTTCACTTTGCCCGACTCGATGTAATCCGCTAGCGCCATAGCCTGGCCCTGTCCGTAATGCTTGGTGAAAACGGGGAACTCCGCTTCGCCCATCTCCTTGCCGTGCTCTGACAACTTTTCCTCGCGCAAGGAGACGTTCTTCCCCAGCAATCGGTTTCCAGATGGCTTGTTGCCGCCGGTGATGTCCAAATTACCGCAGATAGCCGAAAGCAGGAGAACGGCGCGATGGTTCTGGAAACCATTGCTGTGGTGGACGGTGGCTGTGGGCGAGATGGTGATCTGCGCCGGGCGCGATGAGGCGTAGAGCCGCGCCGCCTCGATGATCTTTTCCTTCGCAACCCAAGTGATCTCGCTTGTCAACTCGGGCGTGAAACCTTTCACATAGCGCTTGTACTCTTCCAGCCCGTGGGCGTGCTTGGCCAGAAAGTCCTCGTCCTCCAAGCCCTCCTCGAAAATGACGTGGGCCAGCCCCAAGGCCAGCGCTCCGTCGCTTCCGGGGCGCAACATCAGGTGTATGGCCGCACGTTCCGCCAGCGGGCTGCGGCGCGGATCAACCACGATCGTCGGCACCTTCGCTGCCCCGGTAATCAGGTGGTGGCGATCAAAGGGCAACTGGCTCTCGGTTGGATTATTGGACCAAACGAGCCGGCACCGGCTCTCCGGAACGTTGGCCCGGCTCGGGCCGAGGTAATAACTGTACTCCTCGCCCAACGTGATCGCGGCAGCCACATAGCCCGCTCCGAAACAGCAACTGGATTCGGTGATGTAATGGGGAGAGCCGAAGGAATAGGCGAGCCGTTGTAAATACGGTCGCACCTCTTTGGTGTAGCCAACCGCGAAGGCGATCGCATCCGGGCCGTAACGGTCACGGATTTCCCGGAGTTTTTTCGCACCGTGAGAGATCGCATCGCGCCATGACACGTTCCGCCAATCATCACTGGAGCTTGCGCGAATCTGTGGCCGGATCAGGCGTCTCTCGCTATCCCGTTGCTCAAGCATCGCTTCCGCCCGCACACAATCGGGATGTGCGACAGAAATGACCTCTTCTCCCTCGCTAATCACGGTTATCGGACAATCGTAAGCGCACTGGTAACACGAGGAGTAAGTCGTCTTGGCGGTCATAATACGATCTCTTTCAACCTACATTTTGCAGATAACGCACGAAACGGCGTCGATTGTATTCCTTGGATACGCTGTCCCTGCCGGGAAACTCCGTCGACCGCAGAAATTCTAGCATTTTGTCGCGGTACCGGTGTGGTTTCTGAAAACTTCGTCCGGGGAATCCATGGCAGTATGAAAGCGGAGGGGCAGGGCAGGCTGGCCGGCTCCTGCGAGAGGGGCGGCGTCTAGCCCGCGGCACCAACCCGAGGCCTCCGGCCGTTGCGGCCCGTGATGCGCAGCGACTTGATGTCGGGGCGCGCCGCGATCTCCTTGACCAGGGTGACGAGTGGCGAAGGGCCGAGCGCGTAGTCGGTATCGATCGGGCCGGCGGCCTTGAGCGCGCCGTATTCCGTCTCGCCGTAGAAAGCGGCCAGCAGCAGGTCGTCGTCGGACTCGAAGGGACCGCGCTCCTTGCGGATGCGCTCCAGCGCCGGTGGCACCAGCGCGCCGGGGCGTTCGGTGGCGGGTTCCGCGCCACGCGCGATCCGGTCGTAGAGATCGGGCTCGATGGTCCCGGCGATCTCGCCATAGCCGCCCATGACATAGCGGCGCACCTCGTCGGGCACGGTGGCGTAGCGCTCCCGGCCCTGGTCCTTGCCCATGACGTTGAGCACCGCCTGGGTGATGATGAACTGGGCGAAGGGGCTGACCACGATGGGATAGCCCAGGTCCGCGCGCACATGCCCCGCCTCCTCCAGTATCTCTTCCAGGCGCTCGGCGATGCCCATGGTCTCCAACTGGTATTTCAGGTTCGAGACCATGCCGCCCGGAACCTGATGGTGGAAATGGAACTCCTCGTACTCCAGCGGCCGGCCCAGGGCCTTGTCCTCGCGCTCGGCGATGAAGGCGAGCTTCTCGGCCGCCTGCTCCACGGGTTCCAGGTCGATCGAGACCTCGTGGCCGCGGCGCCGGCAGTTGCGCGTGAACAGCTCGGTGGGCGAGTGGGAGGCGCCGTTGGCGATGACCGAGGTGGCCGTGTGCACCACCTCGACGCCGTGCTCCACCGCCTGCAGCGCGGCATAGGGCGCGAGCCCCGTCAGGCAGTGCATATGAAGCTGTAGCGGGAGTTCGCCGCAGACCGCCTTGAGCGCGGGGACCAGGGTCGCCACCCGTTCGGGCGTGAGAAGGCCGCTGGGGTCCTTGATGAAGACGCCGTCGACATCGAGCGCGATCAGCTCGCGCGCCTTGCCGGTATAGTATTGGTCGGTGTGGACAGGGCTGTGGGTGTAGACCAGGCCGCCCACGGTGTGCAGGCCCACGTTCTTGGCCGCGCGCACCGGGACCTCCAGGTTGCGCATGTCGTTCAAGGCATCGTAGAGCGTGTGATAGCGGATGCCGTTGGCCGCGATGCGCTCGGCCGTGCGCTCGACCACGTCGTCGGGGAAGAACTCGAAGGTAAAGAGGCTCTGGCCCCGGTGGTGCACGATGAGCGGCGTCTCGGTCACCCAGGCGCTCAGGATGCGCATGCGCTCCCAGGGGTCCTCGCGCAGGTAACGCACCATGACGTCGAAGACCGCCCCGCCCACCAGATCGATGGCCTCGAAGCCGGCGCGGTCCAGAAGCGGCGCGATATCCCGCATCATGGCGGTGGTCATGCGGGTCGCCCAGAGGCACTGGTGGGCGTCGCGCAGGGTGACGTCGATCAGGCGCACGCGTCGCGGACTAGGCACTTCCGGTCCCCCTGGGGCCTGGGAGGTGAATTCCGACATGCAAGACGATTGATTTCATTTTTTGCAGCAATCATAATTTGCCACACCCTATTCCCTGTCAAGAAAGCCGGAATTGCCGCGTGCCTACGATCCAGACGCAACAACCCATCGAACCTCGCGGGGAACGCCCCGGGGCCGCCCCCGCCGCCGAAGAGGGCGCCGGGTCGACCGGCAAGGCGCTCAGGATCCTCGAAGCGGTGGTGCGCGACGGCCACCCGGTCTCGATCGCGGAGCTCTCGGCCATGCTGCACCTGTCAAAACCCACGGCGCACCGCATCGGCACGGCGCTGGAGGGCCTGGGCTACCTGGAGCGCGAGCCGGGCAGCCGGCGCTTCGTCGAGGGCAAGCGGCTCGTGCAGCTGGCCCTTCAGGTGCTGCAGGCGGCCGCCCGGCGCGGCCCGCGCCACGGCATCCTCAAGGCCCTGTCCGAGGAGATCGGCGAGACCTGCAACCTGGGCGTCATGTCCGGCAACGAGGTGGTCTATCTCGATCGCGTCGAGGCCGCCTGGCCGCTCGGCCTGCGTTTCGAGCCGGGCAGCCGGGTGCCGCTGCACTGCACCTCGCTGGGCAAGCTGTTCCTCAGCAAACTGCCCGAGGCGCAGCTCGAGAAGACTCTCACGACGCTGCCGCTCAAGCGCTATACGGAGAACACCATCACCGCGCGGGATCGCCTGCTCGCCGAACTCGCAGACATTCGCCGCAGAGGTTACGCGACCGACAATCAGGAGTTCATGTCCGGGGTCGTCTGCCTCGCGGTGCCGGTCACCGGGCCCCAAGGGGGCCTTTGCGCCGGGATCGCCTTTTCGGCGCCCGAGGCGCGCATGACCCTGGAACAGGCGCGCGCGCAGGTGCCGCTGCTGCGCGAGGCCGCGGAAAAGCTTTCCGAGACCTTCGCCGAGGAAATGTAATGGGCGAGGCGGCGGCGAAGGCAAGAGAGAATGGGTAAACAAGGTGGCCCTTAGCTACAAGGACGTGGCCGAGATCATCAAGCTGATCGACGCCAGCGATTGCCAGGAGCTGATCGTCGAGCTGGACGATATGCGGCTTGTCGTGCGCCGGCGCGGCGCGGACGGGCAGGCGGAGGCGGACTATAGCGATAGCGAAAAGGCGGCGGCAGGCACTGCGGCGGCCTTCGAGACGGGGGGGTCGGAGACTACGCCCGTGGCCCGGCGCGCCGAGGGGGCGGGGGAAGCGGCGGCGCACAGCAACGGCCTGGTGACGATCCGGGCGCCCATGGTCGGCACCTTCTACCGCGCGCCCAGCCCCCAGGACCCGCCCTTCGTCGAAGTCGGCGACCGCGTCGAGCCGGGCGATCCCGTCTGCATGATCGAGGTCATGAAGCTCTTCACCACGATCGAGGCGCAGGAAGCCGGCCGCATCGTGGAGATCGCCGTCGAGAACGCGACCGCGGTGGAATACGACCAGGCCCTTTTCGTCATCGAGCCGGCCTGAGCGGCCAGTTACGCGGCTTCGCGCTCAACCGGGCTCCGGCTGGGTCGCGGCGAAGGCCGGCGACTCGGCGCAGCGTGACGGCTACGCGCCGGGTGAAAGGGGAAAAGTACCGGCCGATCAGGATCACGACGATTCCTCGTTACGTCGGGGCTCGGTGTTGGCCAGGGCGGCGGCGCGGCCCGCGGGCGCCAGCAGGATCCAACCCATGGTCAAGACCAGCAACAGGGCGAACAGGAGCTTGGTGGTGGCTCCCGGCGTCACGATGGCGAGGAAGCCGGCCAGGGAAACGAGCGTGAAGGCCGTGCGCTCTACCGCCCCGAGATTGCGCCGGAAATAGCCGTAGGCGGCGACCGAGACCGTCCATTGCAGCACGAGCAGGAGAACAACCGGCGGGATCACCGACCAGGTGAGGTTGGGAAAGGACAGCAGCTGGGGGTGAAAGACGAAAGCGAAGGGAATAAGGAAGGTGGTCACCGCCAGCTTCATGGCGTCGGCGGCGGTGTCCAGGAAGCGGGCGTTGGCCAGCTTGGCCGCGGCCAACACGCTGACCGCAACGGGCGGGGTCAGGGTGGAGAAGACCGCGAAGTAGAAGACGAAAAAATGCGCGTGCAGCGCCGGCACGCCCAACTGCTGAAGGAAGGGCGAAAGCGCCAGCACCACCACCACGTAGGCGACGGGCGTCGGCAGCCCCATGCCGAGTACCAGCGACACCACCATGGCGCCGAGCAGCAGCACCACCTTGATGTCGGGCAGGATACCCACCAGCGCCGCGCCCAGCCGTCCGGACAGGTTGGTGGTCAGGATCACCTGCCCGAGCGGCCCGATGGCGATGAGCAGCAGCGAGAGCAGGGCGATGAGCACCAGCCCGTCCTCGACGGATTCGAGAAACTTTTTCAGCTTGGGCCGGTAGCGGCCCTGAAAGAGGCAGAGCACCAGGGCCACGGCGGTTCCGGCCAGGCCGGCGAAGGCCGGCGAGTGGTAATTGAGCAGGAGTACCAGGACCACGATGAAGGAGCCGAGAAAGGCGGGCAGCATGCGCAGGATGAGCTTGCGGTCGGCCCGCGTCTCCAGCTTGGGTAGCTTATAGCGCCGGGCATAGATCAGGATCCCAATGGTAACGCCGCTCAGGAACAGAAACGCGGGGATGAGCGCGGACAGGGCGACCTCGATATAGGGCACGTTGAGGAACGAGGCGATGATGAAGCCGGCCAGGCCCAGGATCGGCGGCATGATCTGCCCCGAGGTCGAGGCCACCGCCTCGATCGCCCCGGCCATGGAAGCGCGGTAGCCGTTCTCCTTCATCATGGGGATGGTGAAACGGCCGGTCAGCACCACGTTGGATACCGCCTGGCCCATGACAGAGGCCACGATGCCGCTGCCCACGATGGCGGGGAAGGACGCGCCGCCATGGATGTAGCGGCCGCTTACCTTGCCGATCTCGAGCACCATCTGGAGCATGCCCAGGCCGAGCAGGATGGCGGCGTAGAAGATCAGGAAATAGATGCTGTCGGCGGCCACCTGCGCCAGCCAGTAGAAGCCCTGGTTGGTCCCCAGGCTGACGTAGTTCATCACGAAGTTGGTGTCGTACTCCGGGTGGGCGAACAGCACGTTCCCGATCTGATGGCCGTAGAAGAAATAAACGATCGCGCCGACCACGATGGCGGTCAGAAGCGGTCCCCAGTGGATCCAGGTGAGGATCAGGATGCCCGCCGCGAGCACCAGCCCCATCTGGACATCGAAGGGCTCGAAGAAGGGCTGAATCATCTCGAAACGCACGGCATTCAGCAGGACGAAGCCCGCGCCCGCGGTGGCCAGCAGCGAGCCCAGCAATGCGGCGGCCAAGCGCGCCCAGAAACGCCAATCCGGGGCCCGGCCGCCCTGCCTGTCGACCGCGTTGCGCAGGGCGAGCAGCCCCGTCATGACCACGATGGCCAGCACGAAGGTGGCGTAGTGCTCCGAGGAATTGCGGATGAAGCCGAAGACGTTCAGGCCGATGTAGAAGGTCAACACCGCGCCCGCCGCCCAGAACGGCACGCTGAGCGCGAGTCTGACCGTCTTCCAGGTTTGCTCCATCGCCCCGCCCCCGCCATAGAAGTGGCCCGGCCGAGCGGCTGCGCGGTCCGGGCCACGTTCGTCTCAGAATGAAGTCCCCGGCGCGGGCCGCGCCGCCACGCCGGGGACAAGAAGGCCGTTTAGCCTAGCCTATTCCGGATAGGTGACCGGGATCGTTTTCAACCTGAGATCCCAGATACCGATCTCCTTGTAGGCCCGGATGGCGCCGGGGTGGGTGTTCTCCTCGGTCAACCCGTCGATCATCATGTCCGGGGTCAGCATGCCCCAGAGCGGGTGGAGCTTCTTCATCTCCCCGGAGTACTTGTGCACCGCCTTGACGAACTGATAGGCGACGTCCTCGGGGAAGTTCGGGTGCACCGCCTTGTAGCCCCGCACGAAGCCGATCAGGAGGTCCTTGTCCTGCTGCGGCATGGTGCCCGCCTTGACCGTCTTGGCCACGAAGGTGGTGCGGAACTTCTTGTTCACCTTGTCGATGGCCGACTGCTCGATGGGAATGTAGTAGATCTTCTTGCCCGAGGCCTGCAGCTTGCGCAGCGGCCCGGTGATGAGGTGGAAGGTCTGGCTCGGCTCGGTGCCGAAGCCGGTGACCGCCACATCGGTCGTGCCGTCGATCAACTGCTGGGTCAGCGCGCCCGGGGTCATGTGCCGGATGTCGGTGTTGTCCGGCGTGATGCCATAGGCGTGCTCGAGGATGAGACGCGGGTAAACGCCCCAATCGCTCTGCCCACGCAGGCCGAGTGAGACCCGCTTGCCCTTCATGTCGGCGATGGACTTGATGTTCGGGTCCGTGGTCACGAAGAACTTGCCCTGGGCCCAATAGGCCTCCCCGTGCAAGAGCTGGAACTTGATGGGCACGGGCTCGGGAAGGAACTCCTTGAGCTCCGGCGTGCCGCCCTGGAGCGCGAGTTGGATGATCACGTCCTCGGTGCCGAAAACGTTGGTCTTCCAGCGCTTTTCGGCCGCCATGGCGCGCACGTTGTACATGTAGCCGGGCGTTTCCTGGGCCGCGATCATGAGCTGTTCCCCGCCCTTGGCCATGACGGTGCCGAACAAGGTGTTGCCGGTGACCACGCCGCAGCCGAAGGGGCAGCTCAAGATGGGAACGACAATCGGTTTGCTCTGGGCATAGGCCGGAAGACCCGCCGCCCCGAGCAACAGGACGGCGATTGCGCCCGCAAGGGCGCGCAAGACTCCTCGTCTCAGCATGGTTCGTTCCTCCCTGGCACCTCATGCGGTTGAGCCCGTTTAAGCGCCGGGGCCCGCTTCCGGTGCGCGTTTCTGCAATTTTTCTTATGCCAATTCACTTTAGCGCATCCGTTCCGGTATGCAATACGATTGATTTCATTTTCCGTAGCGAACATGATTGACGTCCGGCGAAGCCGTCGCGCCCGGACTCCTGGGTCCCGGCCGTTTTCGCCGCGAAACTCCGGGAAACGGGGTAACGAGAACGGGAGGCCGATGATGAAACCGAACCTGACCAACCCGGGAAAAGCCGTCATCACGATCGCCACGACCGGCGGCCTGCACGGCAAGGAGGCGAATTCGGCCCTGCCCGAGCAACCGGAGGAAATCATTAGCGATTTTCACGATTGCTACGACGCCGGCGCCTCGGTGGCCCACATTCACGTGCGCGACCCCAAGGGGCGCACCTCCAGCGACCTGTCGATCTATCGCGAGGTGGTCGACGGCGTGATGAGCCGCTGTCCCGGCATGATCACCCAGGTGGGCAACGGCATCGGCATCTGGTTCGATGACGAGGGCATCGGCCAGCCCTTCAAGCAGGAGGAGCGTACGGCGCTGCTGGACATCGCGCCGCAACCGGACATGCTGACCGTGAACGCCGGCACCTTCCACTTCGACCACAAGGGTCAGGAGTGGCTGTTCTCCAATTCGAAGCAATGGAACGCCGAGTTCATCGAGGGCTGCAAGTACCGCGGCATCGCCAACGAGATCGAGGTCTATGACCTGAGCCACATCGAAAACGTCCTCGATTTGGCCAAGAAAGGCGTGTTCGAGCCGCCGCTTCACTTCAGCTTCGTCATGGGCATCCGCGGCGGCATCCCGGCCAGCCCCGCCAATTTGCTCGCCATGCTGGACGCCATTCCCGAGGGCTCCAGTTGGCAGATCGTGAGCATCGGCAAGTACCAGCTTCCGCTCAGCACCATGGCGGTGGCGATGGGCGGCAACATCCGCGTCGGGCTGGAGGACAACGTCTACTACGGCCCCGGACGGCTCGCCGAAAGCAACGCGCAACTGGTCGAGCGCGCGGTGCGCATCGTGCGAGAGCTGGGGCGCGAGGTGGCCAGTCCGGAAGAGGCGCGCGAGATGCTGCACATGCCGGCATCGCCCCAGCCTCGGCCCGCGGTCTGATCGCGGGCGGCTTCGGGAACGCGGCGCCGCCATGACCGATCCGCTGTTCGATATGGCCGGGCGGGCGGTGCTCGCCGCCGGGGCTGCAGGCGGCATCGGGGCCGGGCTGGCCGAGGCGCTGGCCGAGCGCGGGGCGCGGGTCATGGTGGCGGACCAGGACGCCGCGGCGGCGCGCGGGGTGGCCGGGGGGCTGCCCGGGGAGGGCCACGGCTCCTGCCCGCTCGATGTCCGGGACGAGGCCTCCTGCGAGGCCGCGGTTAAGGCGGCGCTTGGCCTGACCGGGCGTCTGGACCTTCTGCTCAACAGCGTGGGCATCTTCCGCACCGCCCCGGCACTCGAGCTTCCGGCGGAGGACTTCGCCGAGACGCTGGCGACCAACGTGACCGGCGCGTTTCTCCTCTCCCGCCAAGCGGCCCGGGTCATGGCCGATCGGGGCGGCGGGCGCATGATCCACCTCGCCTCGGTCTCCAGCCAGGTGGTCAACCCGGAATACGCGGCCTATGCCAGCGGCAAGGCGGCGCTCTCGCATCTGATCCGCGTGCTGGCGCTGGAATGGGCCCCGCTCGGGGTGACGGTGAACGCCATCGGTCCGGCGGTGATCGCGACCCCGCTGGTCGAGGAGTTTCTCAAGAAGACCGGCAAGTACGACTACCAGATGAGCCGCATCCCCCTGGGCCGCTTCGCCACGGTCGAGGATCTGGTGGGAACGGTCCTGCTGCTCGCCTCACCGGCGGGCGCCTTCATCACCGGCCAGACCATCTACGTCGATGGCGGCCGCACGCTGGTGTAACCCAACTCGCAGCGGGCCGATTTGGCGGAGGTATTTCGGGGCGCATCGATGAGCGCGCGCCGCCATGACCATGGACGGGGCATCGCTCGGCGTTACAATGCCCCATGTCCGAAATCGACGACATCCTGGGCTTCTGGTTCGCGCCGGGCATGGCGGAGAAGTGGTTCGAGCAGGATACGGACCTTGACCGGCAGGTGCGCGAGCGCCTCGGCGCGCTGCACGAAAAGGCCGCGGCTGGCGAGCTCGATTCCTGGCGGGACAGCGCGGAAGGCTGCCTTGCCCTCCTCGTGCTGCTGGACCAGACGCCGCGCAACATTTTCCGCGGCGATCAGCGGACCTATGCTACCGACGAGATGGCCCGCGCGATTACCGGCCACGCGATCGAACAAGGTTTCGACCGGAAACTGACCCACAATCAGCGCGGCATCCTCTACCTGCCGCTCCTGCACAGCGAGTCACTCGAAGACAAGGAGCTGGCGGTGGAGCTCACGCGCCCCCTGACCGACAACCCAGACTTCCACAAGTGGGCCGTGCATCACCGGGACATCATCGCCCGCTTTGGCCGTTTCCCCCACCGCAACGCCATCCTGGGGCGCGAGAACAGGCCCGAGGAAGAGGCCTTCCTCGCCGAGCGGGATTAGGTTCTTTGATCTCGACGCGGGCCCGGCGTCGCACCATGCGCCGCTCGTCGCCGAGTTCGAGGTATAAGCTCAATGACCGGTTCTATTCCTCCGCGCCGCTGGGGCCGGTCCGGACCCGGTGCGTCGTGGGCGTTGCACCGCTTCGGGGAGCGTCCGCATCTCCGGGCGTCCGCCCTGCGATCTCCTCGTTCAGATTCTCCACGCCCTTGATGTGCAAGTCGCGCTGGGGGAAGGGGATCTCGATCCCGGCCTCTGCGAAGGCCTGGTAGATAGCGAAGCGCAGATCGCTTTGCACGACCACCCGGTATTCCACGTTGGCGATATGCCCTCGGGCTTCGAAATCGAGCGAGCTGTCGCCGAAACCCTTGAACAGGACGTAGGGTTCGGGCTGGGCCAGGATCGACTCGTGGTCCTCCAGGCAGCGCTGAAGTACGTCCATGACCTGGGCCACGTCCGAACCATAGGCAACCCCGACGGGAACCTCGACGCGCCCGAAGCGGTCCTTGTAGGTCCAATTGGTTACAGCGCCGGAAATGAGCTCGCTGTTTGGCACGATGACGGCGGCGCGGCGAAAGGTCTCGATTTCGGTGGAACGCACGTTGATTCGCCGGACGTAGCCTTCGTTTCCGCCCACCATGATCCAGTCGCCGACCTTGATCGGCCGCTCGATCAGGAGGATGAGGCCGGAGACAAAGTTGTTGACCACATTCTGCAGGCCGAAGCCGATACCCACCGACAGGGCGCCGGCGATGATCGCGATATTCGACAGATCGAATCCGACCGCCGCGATGGCCAACGCCAGGGCCAGCACCAGCCCTGTGTACCCCAGACCGGTCGAGAGCGAATTCCGCACGCCCATGTCCAGGTCGGTGTGCGGAAAGACCCGCTCGGTCAGGAACCGCTGAATCATGCGGGTTACGGTCAGTGTCACAACGAAAACGGCGATCGCGACCAGAATGTCGCCCAGCGAAATTGTGACGTTGCCGATGGTGACGCCGCGCCAGGTTTTTCCGGCCCAACTCCAGATGTCCCGGGGCGCCACGCCCCAGACGATGAGGATCAGGACCAGTCCGCCCAGGTAAATCCCCAGGTCGAGCAGGCCGCGAAGCCAGAACTTGTAGCGGCTGCGCGCCTTGTGCGGGATTGCCAGGGCCGCCTGAAGCAGCCCCGAGCGTAGCGCCACCCCTATGAGCTCGCGTAGCAGTCCGCGCAGCAACACCAGGGCGCCGACGATCATCCCGCTGATAACGAGATTTTCGGCGAGATAGTTGCTGGCGCTAGCGTATCCTCCGAGCGCGGAAATGGCCGCCGCTGCCGCGATCAGGCTGATCGCCCGCCTAATCGTGGCCCAAAAGCCCCAACCGCCCGCGCTCCTCGCGGTCTCTCTTTCGGCTTCGTCCGGCGCCGCCGTCTCGTCGTAGGCCCACAGATGCCCCTGCATGAGAGCGAGGATGAGGCCGGCTTCCAGTACCTTGCTGAACAGCGTGTAAAGGGAGACCAACTCCTTCGACAGGACCAGGTCCCGGGTCGAGGCCGCGAGAAACAGGTCGACGGCAAAGACCGCGGCGAGAAAGGTAACACGACGGCTGAGCCTACGCGCATTGGGCGCGCTAATCGGGATCAGGCGCCAGGCCGGCAAGTCGGGGGCGAGCACGGCCCGGGGCAGGGCCCAGGCCAGGATAAACATGATCGTGACGGCGCAGAAGTTGACGACGACCTCGGCAAAGCGGCCGCTGATCAAGGACTCGCCGCTCAACACGCGCGCCAGGAACCCGGCCAGGATCAGCGACGGCACGATCCCGTGCGCCAAGCCGTCGGCGATGGCACCCGTCAGGCGCCGTGTGTAGCTCGGCTCCTGCATCGCGGGATCGCGGCCGAACCAACGCAAAAGGGCGCGCCGGATTCCCCAGCCAAAAATGACGGCGAACAGGAGGACCAAGGCAAAGCGGTAGAAGACGACTTGCTCTTTCTGTGCCTCGCTCAGCGAGCCCCACCATTCCGCGGGCGAGCGGGCGATGAGCGCCAAGATCTGGAAAAATTCCGGTATCGCCGTGGCGAGCGTGTCCGGCGCGAGCGGGAAGGGATACCTTTCGGAGAGCTGCTCGATCGACCGCGCCAGGGTGCGCGAGATAATCTCCTGGTGGAGTTCCTGGGCCCGCGCCAGGGCTAGGTCCGCCTGCTTGACCCGGGCTTCGTAGAACGTGATTTCCTCGCCGATCTTGCGGCGCTGTTCTGCGATCTCCGCGGCTTCAGGGGGGTCGTCTTCGCCGGGCGGCGGCCCAAGCGCGTCGAGCCGTCCCTGGATCGGCTCCATTTCGACCTGGGCCGTGGCTTTGATCTCGCGCGCCTCGGTTTCGATCTTGGCGAGACGGTCCTTGAGTTTTTCGGCACGCGGTTCGGTCAGTTCCGGCCCGGCGGTCTCCCCGGCCACCAGGTCGAAGGCCCGATTCCATTCCTCGACCACCTTGCCGAAGGGGCGGCTCGTCTGTTGAGCCTGGGCAGGCCCGGAGCCGGCCAGCCAGAGGATCGAGAGTAGAAGAAGGAATCCGGCGGGAACGCGAATGGACACTTGCGTCAATCCGTATTGGGTGGCACGGGCGTGCCCTCTATATCACAGAGTCGCCGCGCCGCCAGAACCTAGGCGCGCGCTGCTACCTTCGGCTGCGAGTGTGGCTACCGGGCCGGGTCGAAGCCGGCAAAGGAGATTTCGGCGAGGTCCGCCATATCCCTTTTCCAGGTTGTGATGTCGTCCCTGTTGAAGTCCCTCAGGTGATTATGCCCGCAGGCCCGGGCCATCACCTTCATGAGCGCGACCGAGGCTTGCAGGAAACGCGCAAGCCGGGCGGCGGATTCCGCCACGTCCAGTCGGGCGCGGAGTTCCGGCTTCTGTGTCGCCACGCCGGCGGGACAGTTGTTGCTGTTGCACATTCGCGCCCCCACACAGCCGATTGCCTGCATTGCGGAGTTGGCGAGCGCGATACCGTCGGCGCCCAGGCACAAGGCTTTGATGAAGTCCGCGGGAACGCGAAGCCCGCCGGTCACGATCAAGGTGATGTCCCGGCGCCCGTCCTTGTCGAGGTGATGCCGGGCGCGAGCCAGGGCCGGTATGGTCGGGACCGAGATGTTGTCGCGGAATAGGAGAGGGGCCGCGCCGGTGCCGCCGCCGCGCCCGTCGAGAATAATGTAGTCGGCCCCCGCCTCAACCGCGAAATCTATGTCAGGCTCGATGTGATTGGCCGACATCTTGAAGCCGATCGGTATGCCGCCGGTAATCTCGCGGACGCGATCCGCGAAGCTTCGAAAATCCGCGGGCGTTTCGAGGCCCGCGAAGGTCGGTGGCGAGATCGCGGCCGTTCTCTCCGGCAGGCCACGCACCTCGGCGATCTTGCCGGTCACCTTACTCGCGGGCAGGTGGCCGCCGGTGCCGGTCTTGGCGCCCTGGCCGCCCTTGAAATGGAAGGCCTGGACCCGGGGGAGGTGTTCCTCGCTATAGCCGAACTTCGCCGAGGCCAGTTCATAGAAATAGCGGCTGTTGGCCGCCTGCTCCTCCGGCAGCATGCCGCCCTCGCCGGAGCAGATTCCGGTCCCCGCAATCTCGGCGCCCTTGGCCATGGCGATCTTGGCTTCCTCCGACAGTGCGCCGAAACTCATATCGGAGACGAACAGCGGAATCTTCAGATGAAGGGGCTTCCTGGCGTTCGGGCCGATGACCAGGTCCGTGCCCACCGCGGCATCGTCCATCAAGGGTTTTGTTGCGAACTGCGCCGCCAGGATCTGGATGTCGTCCCATAGGGGCAGCGCCGAGCGCGGCACGCCCATGGCTCCCATCTCCCCATGGCCGCCGACTTTGTTCAAGCCGTCGCGCGCCAGGTCGTGGATGTATTTAAGGGTAGGTTCCTCCGGTGTGGGCACCGCCTCAGGCGGCCAGTCGCCCGAGGTGGTGGACGGTTCCGGAGCCTTGGCGTCTTCGCTGTCCAGCTTGGTGTGCGCGCCGTCGCAATAGGGGGCATTGCCCGTGCGCTTGCACATGCAGAGATGGGCCTCGCCACTTTCTTCGGCTGTAAAGGCCAGGGGCGTGAAGGGCGTGTTCCGGTGCGAGCCATCGCAAAAGGGCTGGTTTCGCGACAGGCCGCAGGCGCACCAGTGATAGTCTTGGCCGGCTTCCAGCATGACCGCCTTGGGCTTTGTATCGGCAACGGCGGGCCGGTTCATGCTCTTGTCACCTCCCATGTCTCAATATCTTTCCTCTTTGGTCTTTCGCGCCCGTGAGGTTCCGTGAAATCGATCTCCGGGCCCTTGGGCACAATGCCGCTCGGGTTCACGGTTTTGTGGCTACCGTAATAGTGCTGCTTGATGTGGTGCAGGTTCACGGTCTCGGCCACGCCGGGCACCTGATAGAGCTCGCGCGTGAAGCCCCAGAGGTTGGGATAGTCGATGAGTCGCCGCTTGTTGCACTTGAAGTGGCCCAGGTAGACCGGATCGAAGCGCAGGAGCGTGGTGAACAGGCGCCAGTCGGCTTCGGTGATGCGATCGCCGGTCAGGTAGCGCTGGCGCAACAGTCGGTCCTCCAGCTCGTCGAGCATGTCGAAGAGCGCGTCAACGGCCTCTTCATAGGCCTCCTGGCGCGTGGAGAAGCCGGCCTTGTAGACTCCGTTGTTGATAGTGTCGTAGACCCGCTCGTTGATCGCGTCGATCTCGGCACGCAGCTCTTCGGGGCAAAAGTCCAGCGTTGCATCGCCCCAGGCATCGAACGCCGAGTTGAACATGCGGATGATCTCGGAGGACTCGTTGTTGACGATGGTCCGGCGCTCCTTGTCCCAGAGCAGGGGCACGGTCACCCGGCCCGTGTAATCGGGCTTGGCCTTGGTGTAGACCTCGTGCAGGGCGCGCGCGCCGTTTACGTCATCGGGGATGCAGCCCGGGCCGTCGCGGAACTCCCAACCCTGCTCGCCCATGTGCCAGTGCACGACCGAGAGGGAGATAATTTCCTCCAGCCGTTTGAGCCTGCGGAAGATCAGCGTGCGGTGCGCCCAAGGGCAGGCGAGCGAGACGTAGAGATGATAGCGCCCCGGCTCGGCCTTGAAGCCGCCTTCGCCGCTCGGGCCCGGCGCCCCGTCCGGCGTCACCCAATTGCGGAAAGCGGTCCGTTGCCGGACGAAGCGCCCGCCGGTCTTCCTCGTGTCGTACCAGCGGTCCTGCCAAACCCCGTCGACCAAAAGGCCCATGATCTTCGCTCCGGCCTTTTTCGTTCAGAACTCGCGGCCGATCATGCGGTCGAGCGACATCTCCGCCCCGCCCCGGAACGCGATGGCTAGAGCAAGTAGGCCCCAGAGCAGCGGATACTCGTAGCCGCCCGCGCCCCAGAAGAAGCCGTTCGGCAGATGCACGGCGAAGACGGCCACTGCCATGACGATGACCACGCCCACGGCGGCGGGTCGTGTCAGCAGGCCAATGGCCAGGAGCAGCCCGCCGAAGAACTCCGTGCCGCCCACCAGCGCCGCCCAGAACACGCCCGGCTCGAGCCCCAGGCTCTTGGAAAGATAACCGCCGGTGCCTTCCAGGCCGTAGCCGCCGAACCAGCCGAACAGCTTCTGCGCCCCGTGGGGCACGAGGATGAGTCCCGTGAAAAACCGGATGATGGGATAGCTCCAGCGCGAGAGATTCGCATAAAGCGGCCCCAGCGCCGGGACGATCAGGCGGGGCTCGCTGGTTGTATCGGTCATAACTCTTCCTCCTTCGTGACTTAGCGTGATCGCCGCATCCGCCTTTACGGCAAGTCGGCGAGCAGGATTTCGGAGTCCTCCAGCGCGCCGATGGTGATCTCCGTTTCGTCCGTGATCGTCACGCCGTCGCGCGCCTCAACCCGGGTGCCGTTGACCTCGATGCTTCCGCGCGCCGGCACGAGATAGGCACGGCGGCCGGCGTCCAGGCGATGGGTGACGCTTTGCCCTTCGTTCAGCGTGGCCCCCAGGATCGCCGCGTCCTGATAGATCTTGAGCGCACCCTCATCGCCCGCTCGGCCCGAGGCGAGCGGAGTGAGCACCCCCTCGCGCTCGGCCTTGGGAAAGCGGCGCTGCTCCCAGCGGGGCGCCAGGCCCTGTTCCGCCGTCTCGATCCAGATCTGGAAGATCTGGGTGATCTCCGGCTCCAGGTTGAACTCCGCGTGGCGGATGCCCGTGCCGGCGGACATGACCTGGACGTCGCCAGCCTCGGTGCGCCCCCGGTTGCCCAAGTGGTCCTCGTGACTGATGGCGCCGGACCGCACGTAGGTGACGATCTCCATGTCGCGGTGGCCGTGCAGGTCGAAGCCGCGGCCCGGCTGGATCGTATCGTCGTTCCAGACCAAGAGCGGGCCGACCCCGCTGCGCGTCGGGTCGTGGTAGCCCGCAAAGCTGAAATGATATCGCGCCGACAGCCAGTCGTTGTCGAACCGGCCGAGTGCGTCGAATCGCCGCACCTCGATCATGATAAGGACCTCCTTGTTCCCGTCATTCCGTCCCAGCCTGGCGCCCAGCGCCCCTAGGGCCCGCGCCCGCGCATGCTCTTGTCTCGACCGGAAAGATAGGCGGTTTCTAGAGTATTTATAATAGGCCCTTGAAGAAATTTATTGTTTCTATATAGAAACAATAGGTTCCCGCTTTCCCGGGGGTGGGCTGGAATATGGAACGATTGGATGCCATGGCGGTCTTCGCCCGTGTCGTGGAGGCCGAGAGCTTCTCCCAGGCGGCGCGCGAGTTGGGCTTGTCCAAGTCGGCGGTGTCCAAACAGGTGAGCCGACTGGAGGAGGCGCTCGGCGTCCGCCTGCTCAACCGCACCACCCGGCGCCTGTCGCTGACCGAGGCGGGGGCCGCCTACTACGAGGGCTGTCAACGCGTGGTGGCCGAGGCCGAGGCCGCCGAGCAGGCGGTCACGCAGTTGGCCGCCGCGCCGCGCGGGCGGCTGCGGGTCAACGCGCCCATGTCCTTCGGCGTGCGCCGCGTCGGCCCGGCCCTGCCGGACTTCATGGCGCGCTATCCCGAGCTTTCGGTCGAGATGACGCTCAACGACCGATTCGTGGACCTGGTGGAGGAGGGCTTCGATGTGGGGGTGCGCATCGCCAAGCTGGAGGACTCCAGTCTGATCGCCCGGCGTCTGGCGCCCAACCGGCGCGTGCTCTGCGCCGCGCCCGCCTATATGGCTGAGCGCGGGCAGCCGGCCGCCCTTGATGACCTGCAGGACCGCGAGTGCCTGCTCTACAGTTACCAGACGGCGGGCGATGTCTGGCGTTTGTGCGGCCCGGGCGGCGAGCGGCGCCTGCGCGTGACCGGGCGCCTGCGCATCAATAATGGGGATGCCCTGCTGGCCGCGGCCATTGGCGGTCTGGGGATAGCCTTCCTGCCCACCTTCATCTGCGGCGAAGACCTGCGCGCCGGGCGCCTGGTGCATATCCTGCCCGAATGGAGCGAGCCGGCAGACACCGCGGTCTACGCGGTCTATCCTGCCGCGCGGCACCTCTCGCCGAAGGTGCGCGTGTTCGTGGATTTTCTGGCCGAACGCTTCGGGGGGACACCCTATTGGGACGAGGAACTGAGCGCCTGAGCACGATGGGCGGCGGGGCCGCCCTGCCGGCGCTCGCCGTCGTGGCCTGCGCGGTCTTGTGGGGACTCTGGTGGCTGCCCCTGCGCTGGCTGGCCGAGCGCGGCCTGCCGGGCGACTGGGCCAGCCTGGCCATCTTCGCCATCGGTGCGGGCGTGCTCCTGCCCGTGGCCTGGGTGCGGCGGCGGCGGCTGTACGCGGGCGGCTGGACGCTGCTGCTCTGCGGCCTGCTGTTCGGCGTGGTGCTGGTCCTGTGGAATCATGCGGTCCTCGTCGGCCAGGTCATGCGCGTCGTGCTGCTGTTCTATCTGGCGCCGGTCTGGGCCACGCTGCTCGCCATCTTCGTTCTCAAGACGCGGGTCGGGCCCCTGCGTGCGCTCACCGTGATCCTGGGGCTGACGGGTGCGGCGATCATCCTGGGTGTGGAGGAGGGCCTGCCCCTGCCGCGTTCCGAAGGCGATTGGCTGGGCCTGATTTCGGGCCTGCTTTTCGCCGTCTCGGCCACCCTGGCGCGCGACTCCGAGGAGGTCGCGGGTCTGGAAAAGACCTTCGTGGCCTTCGTTGCCGCCACCCTGACCGCGTTCCTGCTGATCGCCTTCGGCGCCTCGCCGCCGGCCACGGGACGCCTGGTGCTGGAGGGCCTGCCGCTCGCCTTCGTCATCGCGGTTTTCTTCGTGCTGCCGGCCACCTGGCCCGTGCTCTGGGCCGCTTCCAAGCTCGAACCCGGGCGCGTCTCGATCCTTCTGCTGCTCGAGGTGGTGGTGGCTTCCATCAGCTCCAGCCTGTTGACCGACGAGCCCTTCGGCTGGCGCGAGGGGGCGGGCTGTGTGCTGATCATCCTGGCCGGCGTCACCGAGGCCCTGCCGGAGCTCCGGGCCCGGCGCGTGAAGGAGCCCTGAAGGCACTGGTTTGTTAACAAGTCTTGTGTTATTCGGGGCGCGTTTCTCGGATCCGAACCCATCGAGGCGGGGTCTGGCCAATGTTCCAACGGGCTGCTCTACGGCGAAGACGTATCAGAACCTTTGCGCTCCGCGCGTAAGGGCCCCGTCGCCGCGACCGCGGCCCCAAACATTGACATGACACAGCAACGATCCGGTCCGGAAGACTAGTCCCGGGCCGTCAGGACCCGAGAAACCATGCAATTCGAAATCCTCCCTGAGCGGCCCGACGACGCCGCGCTCCTCAATCCCCTGCTCGACCGCACCTTCGGCTTCGACCGGCTGGACAAGACCGTCTATCGCCTGCGCGAAGGCGTCGAGCCCATGGCTGAACTTTCCTTCTCCGCTATTGCGCCCGATGGCGGGCTGCTCGCCTCGCTGCGTTTCTGGCCGGTGCGGATCGGCGAGGCGCGCGCGATCCTGTTGGGCCCGCTCGCCGTGGAGCCGGTGCTGCAGGGCCTGGGCATCGGCCGCGCGCTGGTGCGCCACGGCCTGGCCGCGGCCAAGCGCCTGGGCGAGCGCATCTGCCTGGTGGTGGGCGAGCCGGAGTATTACGGCCCCTATGGCTTCGTGAACGCCGGGGCGGCCGGGCTCGTCCTGCCCGGACCGGTGGAGGCGCGGCGCTTCCAGGTGCTGGAGATCGTCCCTGCTGCCCTCGATGGCGTAAGCGGCCTCGTCGGCCGGGCCGAGGAAGCAGGCGCAGGAGACTCCCTTAGATCGGGCGGCAGCGCCGCATAGGACACGGTAAGGGGCCCTAGAACCAACTCTAATGCCCCTCGCGGTACCAGGCGATCAGACCGGCGCCGAGGACCAGGAGCAGCAAGGCCAGCCCCGGCAAGAGCGGGATCTGATCCACGCCGGTTACGACGTAGCCGCCGTTTGCCGTGAGCCCGATCCAGCCGCGCCCGTGCTTGTCCCGTCCCGGGTTCACCTTGCGCAGGAAGGGGAGGTCCTGCGTCGCCAGGGTCACCACGGTCCCGCCGCTTTGCTCGATGAGCGGCCGCAGGAGCGCCGCGCTGGCGCGCACGTCCTCGAACTCGCGCGGATTGAGCGGGCCGGCGGCGGCCAGGGCGGTGCGCGTCCCGTCGCTTACCCGGTAAAGCCCGCCTTCCGCAGCCGCTATGGAACCCCGCGCGCGGCCGCCCTGCTCGATCTCCAGCGTGGCGGTTTCGCGTTTGCCCGAGGGCAGGGTGATCTCGATTTCCGGGTGCTCGAGCGTGAGTGACCGGCGCAGGATCTCCAGCCGCCCGCCCGAGACCGAGGCGCGCAGGTCCTCCTCCTCCAGGTCGGGCTCGCGCATGAGCCAATGGGCGACGCGGCGCAGCAGCTCCGCCTGCGGCCCGCCGCCCTCGAAGCCGCGCGCCCAGAGCCACATGTGATCGCTCATGAATTGCGCGACCCGGCCTTCGCCGACACGATCGAGGATCAGGAGCGGCCGTTCTTCGATGCCGGACATGACCACCGCGCCGCTCTTGGTGTCGCCGTCCACCTGGCGGAACCAGCGGCCCCAGCGGGGCTCGGACTTGGGATCGGCGCCCGCCAAGTCCGCTGTGACCGGGTGGCGCAGGCCCAACTCGGTGACGCGCGGGCGGTAGCCCTGCTCGAAGACCGCGCCGCTCGGCTCGGCCGGCAGCACGCGCCCCAGCGGCGTGCGGTACAGCGAAAGCGGCGTGGCGAAGGAGGGGCCGACGGCCTCCAACAGCGCGCCGCCGTCCTCCACGTAACGCGCGATGTTGTCCAGATAGATGCCGGGCAGCACGCCGCGGCGCCGGTAGCGGTCGAAGATGACGAGGTCGAACTCCTCCAGCTTGACCTCGAACAGCTCGCGCGTCGGGAAGGCGATGAGCGAAAGCTCGCGGATCGGCGTGCCGTCCTGCTTTTCCGGCGGGCGCAGGATGGTGAAGTGCACCAGATCGACCGAAGGGTCGGATTTGAGGATGTTGCGCCAAGCGCGCTCGCCGGCGTGGGGTTCGCCCGAGACCAGAAGCACCCGCAGGCGGTCGCGCACGCCGTTGACCACCACGACCGAGCGGTTGTTGGCGAGCGTCAGCTCGCGCGGCGCCGCCTCGGCCTCGATCTCGATCACCGTCGGGCCGCGGTGGTCCAGCTCGAAGGTGACCTCGCGCTCCTTTCCCACCGGCACCTGCAGGATGCGCTCATCGCCGCCGTCGCGGCGCAGGGTGACGCGCGCCAGGCCCTTGCCGCCCGTCTTTGGCAGATCCTCGATCAGAAGTTTCAGGGTGAGCTTGCGCCCGATGATGCCGAAACTCGGCGCCTGGGTGATACTCAAGCGCCGGTCCGCCTCATCGACGTCGCCGGTCAGCAGGAGATGCAGCGGTGCGTTGAGCCCGAGCGCCTCCAGGCTTTCGGGCAGGTCGTGTACCTGGCCGTCGCTGATCATGATGGCGCCGGCCACGCGCTGGCGCGGGACCCTGGAGAGTCCTTGGCGCAGCGTAGTGAAAAGGCGCGTGCCGTCCTCCTCGGTGCGGCCCGCCCCGCCACCGGCGCGCAAGACACGCACTTCGGTGTCCCGAAGCCCTTCGATCGCCTCGATCACGTGTCGTGCCGCCTCAAGGGTCTGCGTTTCGCGCGGCGCGATCCGCTGGCTCGGGCTTTCGTCGATGACGACCAGCGCGATGTCGTTGAGCGGGTTGCGTTCTTCGCGGATGAGCGTCGGGTTGGCCAGCGCCAGGAGCAGGGAGGTGAGCGCGAGCGCCCGCCACCACAGCCCGCGCGCCCGGCGCCAGAGCGCGAGTGCGAGTGTCGCGAGCGCGGCCAGGGTGAAGATCCCGAGCAGCGCCCAGGGAAAGAAGGGGGCCCAATCGATGGACAGCGCGCCGCTCATTGTCCCAAACGCTCCAGGATGAAGGGAATATGCACCTGGTCGGCCTTGTAGTTGCCGGTCAGGGCGTACATCGTCAGGTTCACGCCGAAGCGGTAGGCCATCTCGCGCTGGCGTTCCCCGCCCGGCACCACGGCGAAGCTGGGCCGGCCGAATTCATTGACCGCCCAGGCGCCTGCCCAATCGTTGCTGCCTACGATCACCGAGGCGACGCCGTCGTTGACCCGCTCCTCGCCCGCATCGACCCAGAGTGTTCCGTTGGAGAAGCGGCCCGGGAAGTCCTGCATCAGGTAGAAGGATTTGGTCAGCACATGGTCCGGCGGGACCGGCGCCAGGCGTGGAATTTCCAGGTCCCGGGTCAGGCGCCGCAGGGCCTGGGTACCGCGCCCGCCGCGGCCGAGGATTTGTGCGCCGCCGCCCGGATCGCGCAGGTCGAAGAGGATCGTGCCACCGTTCTTCATATAGGCGTTCAGCTTGCGCACGGCGATCTCGGGCAGGTCGCGCTGCTCCGTGGTGACCGGCCAGTAGAGCAGCGGGAAAAAGGCCAGCTCGTCGCGCGCCACGTCCACCGCGAGTGGTTCGCCCGCTTCGATCGAGGTGCGCTGATAGAGCACCCGCGTCAGGCCGCTAAGACCCGCCCGGCTGACCTCGTCCACCGCGGGCACGCCGGTCACGACATAGGCCAGGCGCGTTTGCAGGGTCGCTTCCAGCGCCCGCGCATCGGACGTGGCGGCGCCGTTCGTCTGCGCGGCGCTTTCACCAAAGGGCAGCAGCAGCGCGAGCAGGAGTGCGCCTGCGCCCGCCCGCGCCCCCGTACGCGACAGGTTGCCGAGCAGACCGCGCAGGGCCAGCGCGACCAGGAAATCCGCAAGCAGCAGCAGGAACGCGGTCATCAAGAGCCAGGGCTTCAAGTCCGTTTCACTGTCCTTGGCGTAATAGCCCAGGGTGACGCCCAAGGGAACCTGGGTGATCGGCGTAAACGGAGGATTCGCCGCGATCAGATTGTGCGCCCGGCGTTGGTCCTGGCTGCCGTAGTAGCCGGGCGGATGACGCGGGCCGATGCGGCCTTCACCCAACGCCTCGCGGCCGAGCGCCAGGGTGGTCGCGGTCGGCGGCCCGAGCTGCCCGAAACCATCCAGCGTTTCGACCGGCGGCAGCGCGCCCTGGGCCGAATCCCCGCTCGCCACGCCCTGGCTGACGCCGACGATCCGGCGCAGCATGTCGAGGAAGAGGCCCGACAGCGGCAGGTTCGACCAATCGGTGTTCGCGGTGGTGTGCACCAGGACGATGCGGCCCTCGCCGCGCTGGGCGGCGGTGACCAGCGGCGTGCCGTCACTGAGCCGCGCCCAGGTTTTCCCGCCCAGGTCGAGCGAGGGCTCGGCCAGGACCTGGCGTCCGATCAGAACCTCCTCGGATAAGGCGAGGCCCGTAAAGGGACTATCTTCGCCGAAGGGCGCGAGCCGCGCCGGCTGGTCCCAGGTGAGCACGCCGCTCAGGTTCCGGTTGCCGACCCTGAGGAGCACCGGCATGAGCGGATCGTCGGCTTGCGCCGCGGCGCTGCCCGCGCCGCTTCCCTCGGCCAGGCGCGGCCCGGCGAAGCGCAGCAGCAGGCCGCCCTTCTCCATCCAGTCGCGCAGAAGGCTGCGCTCTTCCTCGGGGAGAGCCCCGATATCGGGCAGGATGAGCACCGCGATCTCGCGGCCCAGCAGCTCCCTGATGGTGCCGCGGCGCAGCTCCGTGAAAGGTTCGAGGGCGCGCTGCAAGTAATAGAGTTCGCTGAGCAGGGGCTGGGCGTTTTCCAAGGGGCCGGTCGAAACCAGTCCCACTGGGCGGCGGCGCCAGCGCTCGTCCAGTAGCACGACCGCACCGGCCGAGCCCTCGCCCTCGACGCTGATGCGCGCGATGCGGTTGCGCAACTCGACCGGCAGATCCAGGCGTGTCTGGGCTTCGCTCTCGCCGTCGGCAAAGGTCAGCTCGGCGCGCGCCACCAGGGCGCCGTCATCGGCGGTGGCCAGAATCGCGGTCTTGTCCGCGCCCTGCGGGTCCGCGCGGGCGAGACGCACGACAAGTGCCAAGCCGTCGCTTTCCGGCTGCAGCAGGAGGCGCGCCTGTGCGCCCGGCCGGTCGCGCAGAATATCCAGGCGGCCATAGTCCTGCAGGTGATTGGCCAAGGCCTGCGCCTGGCCCGCATCCAGACCATCCGATAGCCAGACCGTGTGGGTCGAACCGGGCAGCGCCAGGCCCTCGAGCGCGGCCAGCACCGCGCCCCGGTCGGTGAGCCAGGGCTTCGGCTTGATGCCCTGGACCAGTCGGCGCGCCTCGCCGGCGGAAAGCATGCCCGAGGGTGCGGGCGGCCGCTCCAGGGAATCGGGCGCGGTGGTGACCACGACCACCGGGCGGCCGTCCCGCTCGGCCTGGTCGAGCAGGGAATCCAGCGCCGCCTGCCTCCTCTGCCAGCCGCGCGCGGCGGCCCAGCCGTCGTCGATCAAGAGCAGCAGCGGGCCGCTTCCGGTGAGCCGCTTCGCCGGGTTGAGCAGCGGTTGGGCGAGTCCCAGGATGACCAGCGCCGCGATTGCCATGCGCAGCGCGATCAGCCAAGGCGGCGTGCGTGCCGAGGTTTCCTCGGGCGGGTGCAGGCCGAAGAGCAGACGGATGGCTGGAAAGCTGAGACGGCGCGGGGCCGGCGGCGTGACCCGCAGCAGGAGCCAGATAAGCGGCAGGCCGGCCAGCGCCATGAGCAGCCAGGGTTGGGCGAAGGCCAGGGGTCCGAGCGTCAACATTGCCTCAGCGTCCCGGTATCTGTGCCAGTGCCGTATAGAGGGTGAGCAAGGCCGCTTGCGGCGGTCGATCCGTGTGGTGCACGGCGAAGTTCCAATGTGCGTTGCGCGCAATCGCCTGCAGCCCGGCGCGTTGCGCCCGAAGCCGCGACTTGTAATCGCCGCGTATCGACTCGACGCGCGACAGGAGCCAGGAGTCTTCGCCCTCGAGCCCTTCGAAGCGCACACGGCCGCCGTAAGGCAGGCTTTCCTCGGCCGGATCCAGAACTTGCAACATGAACCCGCTCAGGCCGGCTTCCCCATAGCCGCGGACCATGCGGTCGACCTGATCCAGCGGAGCCAGGAAATCGCCGATGAAGACGACCTGCGCATTGCGCGGCAGGGGAACCACGGGCGGCAGGTCGGGGCCGGAATCATCCTGCCGCTCCATCTGGGCCGACAGGCGGCCGAGTGCCGTGCGGCCGCCGACCGGGCGCAGGCCCGAGCCGAGCAGCGCAATGTGCTCGCCGCCGCGCAGCAACAGGCCGGCGAGCGCAAGGGCCAAAAGATCGGCGCGTTCGCGCTTGTGCGGCAGCGTCTCGCTGGAGCGCCAGTCCATGGAGCCCGAGGTGTCGCGCCAGATCCAGACCGACTGTGCCGCCTCCCACTCCATCTGGCGCACGAAGACGCGGTCCGACTTGGCCGACTGGCGCCAGTCGATGGACTGCGGCTGATCGCCATAGTCATAGTCCCGGAACTGCCAGAAGGTCTCGCCCTGACCGACGCGCCGGCGTCCGTGCACGCCCTGGGCCACCGTCGAGGCGACCCGCTCGGCGGCGACCAGAAGCGGCGGCAAGGTGGCGGCGAGCGTTTCGGCCCGCTGCCTTAGATAAAGCGGACTGGCGGACATGGGCGTCGCGAACCTGAACTAGGGTCTGTGGACAATTAGGTTACGGCTTTGGCGGGAGCGAATTTGGGTCAGGGCCAGGAGAGTAAGGCGCCGTGGTGCCAACCACCACAAGTCTTGCTCGACGCCGCCCCTGGCCCAAATGCGCCCCGTCCCAAGGGGATATGGCGAAATCGCCCCGCTTCCGCGTCGCTCGTCCTCGAATATGCCCGGCATGTCCTTCGTCCTCGCTCCTAGAAGCCTGACGATTTCGCTCATACCAAAGCCCGCAACCCAATTGTCCACAGGCCCTATGACTTACGCGAAAGGTGCACACAGCCGGTCGATGATCCCGTCGATGGTGTTGCCTTCGGCCCGCGCGGCGAAGTTAAGTGCCATGCGATGGCGCAGTACCGGGCCGGTAAGTGCTAGAACGTCGTCGATGGACGGCGCGAAGCGGCCGTCGAGCAGGGCGCGGGCGCGTATCGCCAACATGAGCGACTGGCTGGCGCGCGGTCCCGGTCCCCAGGCGACCTGGCCGCGCACCTCCGGCAGCTCGCTTTCCTCGGGCCGGCCCGAGCGCACGAGCGACAGGATGGCCTCGACCACCTTTTCGCCGACCGGTATCCGGCGCACCAGGCGTTGGGCCGCCATCAACTCCTCGGCTGACATCACCGGCACGGCCTCGGCCTGCTCGGCGCCGGTGGTCTCGATCAGTATGCGGCGCTCGGCCTCAAGGTCCGGATAGCCGATATCGATTTGCATCAGGAAGCGGTCGAGTTGCGCCTCGGGCAGCGGATAGGTGCCTTCCAGCTCCAGCGGGTTCTGGGTCGCGAGCACGTGGAAGGGCCTGGGCAACTCGTGCGTCTCGCCGGCCACGGTGATGCGCTGCTCCTGCATGGCCTGGAGCAGGGCGGATTGGGTGCGTGGGCTGGCGCGGTTGATCTCGTCGGCCATGAGAAGCTGACAGAAGACCGGCCCGGGAATAAAGCGGAACGAGCGGCGCCCGGTCTCGCTTTCCTCGAGCACCTCCGAGCCCAGGATATCGGCGGGCATGAGGTCCGGCGTGCACTGCACGCGCTTGTCCTCGACACCGAAAACCGTGCCCAGCGTCTCCACCAGTAGTGTCTTGGCCAGGCCCGGCACCCCGATAACCAGCGCGTGCCCGCCCGAGAGCAACGTGATAAGGGTTTGATCGATTACCGCCTGTTGGCCGAAAATGACCCGGCCGATGCTCTCGCGCACGGCGTTCAGGCGATGGCCGAGGGCCTCGATCTCGTCGGCCAGCTTGGCGTCGGGCGCTTCCTGGATGGATGCGGTGGGGCTGGCTGTCACGCGGTGCGGCTCCTGATATGGATGTGAAAAACGGCAGGCCATGACCAAAGATTCGTCACGCCCGGCCAGCGATGTGCAGAACATAAGCATTTCGGACCCTTCTGGCCAGCCGCCCGGGGCCGAAACCTTGCCGTTCTGCGGCGACTTCGATATCCGCATCGCGCGCGACGGGACCTGGTTCTATCGCGGCTCGCCGATCGGCCGCAAAGCCTTGGTCAGGCTGTTTTCCAGCGTCCTGCGCCGCGAGGACGACGGGGACTATTGGCTGGTCACCCCCGTGGAGCGCGGCCGGGTGATCGTGGACGATGCGCCCTTTACGGCCGTTGAACTTTCCGCGGGCGGCAGCGGGCCGGGGCAGGTGCTCAAGTTCCGCACCAACGTGGATGATTGGGTCGAAGCCGGGCCCCAGCATCCCATCCGGGTCGCGCTGGCGCCTGACAGCGGCGAGCCGAGTCCCTATATCCTGGTACGGGACGGGTTGGAGGCGCTGATCCTGCGCTCGGTCTACTATCACCTGGTGGAACTTGCCGAGGAGCGGCGGGACGGGGCCAAGACGGTTTTAGGTGTATGGAGCAACGAGACATTCTTTCCCCTCGGCAGCCCGGACTGAGCGCGACGGAGGTCGAGCGCCGTTTGACGGAGGGCTCGGCGCCGGGGCGGCGTAGCTCCGAGTTGGCCGATGGGCGGCCGCGCGGCGACCACGACCTCAACCCGGATTTCTACGAGCCGGATCGGGCACTTATACATGCCGCGGTGCTGGTGCCCATCGTCGAGCGCGAGGCGGAGCTGACCCTGCTGCTGACCCAGCGCACCGACCACCTGGACGACCACGCCGGGCAGATCAGTTTTCCCGGCGGGCGGATCGAGACGGGCGACGATGGGCCCGAGGGAGCCGCGCTGCGCGAAACCGAGGAGGAGACGGGCCTGCCGCGGGATCGGGTGCGCCTGATCGGACGGCTCGATACCTATGTCACGCGCACCGGCTTCGAGGTGACGCCCGTGGTTGGGCTGGTCACACCGCCCTTCGATCTGGCGCCCGACAGCTTCGAGGTAGCCGAGATCTTCGAGGTGCCGCTGGGCTTTTTCCTCGATCCCGGCAACTGCGAGCGCCATAGCCGCTTCTACGAGGGCAAGGAGCGCTATTTCCATGCCTTCCCCTACGGCGACTATTACATATGGGGCGCCACCGCCGGGATGCTGGTCAACTTGGCGGAAATTCTCGCCCCCGGGCAGGGAGGCTAATCATGCTGCGCATTCTGCTCACCATCGTCCTACCCATCGCGCTGCCGCTCATCGCCTACTTCGGTTACATGTCGCTCATGCGCCGCCGGGCGCAGATAGCGGGCGAGACCTCGCTGCCTCGCTGGCAGGAGGGGCCCTGGCCCTGGGTCATCCTCGGCGGTGCCGGGCTGGTTCTGGCGGCCCTGCTTACCTGGCGCTTCATGACCGGCGTGCCGGCGGGCACCAAGCTCGAATCCCCGCGGCTCATCGACGGCCAGGTTCAGCCCAGCCGGGTCGTCGAGTAATACCAAGGAGCGCTGATAATGACCCATAGAGATCGTGCGGGCGATCCGCCGGGTAGGAGGGAAGCCGCAGGCGATGTGGTGCATCGGCAAGGTTTTCCGACGCCCTCCGGCGGATCGCCCGCGCGACCGGAACGGCGGCTTCCCAAGGCTTTCGGGCGGCGTCGCGCGCGGCTTCCGATGTCCCGCATCGCCGCACCACGCGCTCCTGGCCGAAAACCTTGGGAAGCCGTCTCTACGGGTCATTATCAGCGCTCCTTGGTATAAGGACCCCGGGTTCCATGCCGCCGGTTCGCAGGATTCCCGTTCAAGACTGGATGCGTGCGCCGGAAACCCACGCGGTGATCGAGGCGCTCAACGCCGAGGGCGCGGAGGCGCGCTTCGTGGGCGGCTGCGTGCGCGACGCCCTGATAGGGCGCCAGGTCAAGGACGTGGATATCGCCACCCCTCTGCCACCCGAGGAGGTCATGCGCCTGCTCGCCGCGGCGGGCCTCAAGGCGGTGCCGACCGGCCTGGCGCACGGAACGGTGACCGCGGTTTCCCGTGGCAAGCCCTTCGAGATCACCACCCTGCGCAAGGACGTGGAGACCGATGGCCGCCACGCCAAGGTGGAGTTCACCGATGACTGGACGACTGACGCCGCGCGCCGGGATTTCACCTTTAATGCCCTGTCCTGCGCGCCCGACGGCACGCTCCACGATCCCTTCGAGGGCGAGGCGGACCTTGCGGCGGGGCGCGTGCGCTTCGTGGGGGACGCGCGCGCGCGCATCGAGGAAGACTACCTGCGCCTACTGCGCTTCTTCCGATTCCAGGCGCATTTCGGCAAGCAGCCGCCCGAGCCGGAGGTGTTGGACATTGCGTCGGAGCTCTCGCCCGAGCTGGAGCGTCTGTCGGGCGAACGGGTGCGCGAAGAGCTGTTCAAGCTTTTCCTGGCGTCCGATCCGGCGCCGGTTCTGGATGTCATGCTGGAGAGGGGAATCCTGCAGCATGTCTTGCCTGCTGCCGGCGATACCCTGGCGTTGCGGGCCCTGATGCGCGCCGAGATAGGGAGCGAGCCGCCCAACCCGGTCCTGCGCCTGACGGCGGTGATTAAGCCCGATCGCGGCGGCGCGGACTGGATTGCGGACCGGCTGCGCCTGTCCAACCGGCAGCGTCATGCGCTGCTCAATCTGGCCGCCCCGCCGCGGCGGCCGGAGGCCGGTCTTTCCCCGCGGGACCGCCATCGCCTGCTGCACGAGCTGGGCGTGCCGCTCTATCGCGACCTGCTGCTTCTGACCTGGGCCCGGGCGCATGCGAGCGATGAGGAGTTCCCCGGCGAGGCCCTGTGGGGAGCGCTCGATGAGGCCGGGTTCCTGGCCGGCAAGACCTTTCCGCTCAAGGGCGCCGATGCGCTCGCCCTCGGCGTGCCCGAAGGCCCCGACCTGGGCCGCCTGCTCGACGAGGTCGAGGACTGGTGGGTCGAGCAGGGCTTTGCGCCCGGCAGGAAGGAATGCCTCGATCGGCTGCGCGAGATGATCACCGCCGGCTGAGGGCCGTGCTCGGCGCCCATCTCCCTCCTTCGACCCAGGTCCCCCGCGCAGCCCAGGCTTGCGTCCGATGTCAGGTTGGCTTGATGCAGGTCAATGCGGCGAACAACGAAAAGTGAGATTTGTCCCGGTGTTCCCTAACCAAGCAGAGTCGAGGGGGCCGCCGTGACCGATCCAAATAATTCATCCTCGATCGACCGCAGAGCGTTTCTCAAGGGCACGGCCGCCGTCGCGGCGGCCGGCGTGGGCGTAGCGGCCGGTGCCGAATCGACGCGAGCAGCCGTGACGGCGCTCAAGCCTCATTACGGAATGCTGATCGACCTACGCAGGTGTATCGGCTGCCATGCCTGCAGCGTCGCCTGCAAGGCCGAGTTCGATGTTCCCCTGGGCGTCAACCGCTCGTGGGTCGAATACATCGAGAAGGGCGATTATCCCAACGTGAGGCGCAGCTTCCTGCCGCGGCTGTGCAACCACTGCTCCAAGCCGCAGTGCGTCAGCGTCTGCCCCACGAACGCGACCTGGAAGCGCAAGGAAGACGGCATTGTCGTCATCGATCCCGATATCTGCATCGGGTGCAAGTACTGCATCCAGGCCTGCCCCTACGATGCCCGCTTCCTCAACCCCAAGACCGGCGCCGCTGACAAGTGCGACTTCTGCCTGCACCGCGTCACCAAGGGGCTGGAGCCCTCGTGTGTGCAGACCTGCATCGGCAGGGCGCGGATCTTCGGTGATCTGCACGATCCCGAGAGCGAGATCTCCAGGATGATCGCCAATAATCCGGTGACCGTGTTGCGGCCGGAAATGGGCACTCAACCCAATGTCTTTTACATCGCCGCGGATCATTCCGACCCGCATACCTCGCACGCGCATGGGGAGTACATCAGGATCGAGACCCATCGCCGGCAAGCGGAAAGGAGGTAGTCATGACCGCCGAACTGACTTGGGGCATGCCCGTCATCTTGTACCTTTTCCTGGCCGGTGTCGGCGCTGGGGCCCTGACCGCGAGCGCTTCGGTACTGCTGCGCGGCGGCGGTGGCGGATTTGGCGGGTCGCATGTCGAGATCGCCCGCTACGGGGCATTTCTCGCGCCGCTTCCGGTGATGGTTGGCTGCCTGGCGCTGATCTTCGAACTGGGTTCCTTCGAGGTCGGAAACTGGTTCCGCTGGATCAACCTCTACATGACGATCAACCTCTCGCCCATGTCCATCGGGACCTGGCTGCTCTCCTTCTTCATCATGGTGAGCATGGCTTACGCATATACCTTCGTGCCCAACGCGCCCTTCCTGGGCGAGTGGCAGAGGCCGCTGCGCGTTATGCTGGCATGGGTCAGCGTGCCGCTCGGCATCGCGACCGCCATTTACACGGGCATCCTGCTGGGCGCCATGCCGGCGCGGCCGTTCTGGAACTCGCCCATCCTGGCGCTGCTGTTCATGCTCTCGTCGATCTCCACCGGGGTTGCGGTGATCCTGCTATTCCGGGCGCTTCTGCACCGGACGTCCACGCCGGAAGCCGAGCAGGCGGCCAAGGAGAGCGACTATCTGCTGACGGCGACCGACGTGATGCTGATCGGCTTCGAGCTGATGGTCATCTTCCTGTTCCTCATGTACGCCCAGTTGACCATCGGCAACGTCAAGGAGGCGATGTCCGTCATCCTGCCGGGAGGCGACTTGGCGCCGCTGTTCTGGTTGGGCGTCGTGCTGATCGGATTGCTGATCCCGGCGCTCATCGAGCTCTATTACGTGATTCCCGAGCTGCTCTACCACCGCGGGTTCGCGTCGCCGAGGTACGTCGACATCGTCGTCTCGGTGGCGGTGCTCATCGGCGGCTTCCTGCTGCGCTACGTGGTGGTAATCGCGGGTCAGGTTACCGGCCCGGTGGGAATTTGAATCGAGGAGGGAATGATGCTGAACCGACGTAATTTCCTGCTGCTCGGCGCTGCTGTTGCCGCGACGGGCGGGACCGTTGGAGCAGGCGCCCTCACCGAGGCGAAAGAGGCCCGGATCAAGGGCGGCAAGGATTTCTCCCCGCGCACCGGCAAGGAGCGCAGGGCGGTGCCGAGCGCCTGCTGGCAGTGCGTCAGCCGTTGTTCCATCATCGGCTATGTGGAGGACGGCCGCCTGGCCAAGATCGAGGGTCAGCCCAACTCGATCCGCACCGAGGGCCTGGTCTGCGCCAAAGCCCAGGCGGGCATCAACCAGGTCTACGATCCCGACCGTATTCTCTATCCCATGCAGCGCGCCGGTAAGCGCGGCGAGGGCAAGTGGAAACGGATTACCTGGGACGAGGCGCTGGATGAGGTCGCCGGCCGGCTCAAGAAGCTGCGCGACGACGGCCATCCCGAGAAGTTCATGTTCCACTACGGCCGCATGAAGGCGAGCTCGAGTAAGTTGATCAAGAGCGTCTTCCTGGGGACTTACGGTACCGGCACGGTCGGCAACCACACCAGCATCTGCGAGGGCGGCAAGTGGACCGCGCAGGAGCTGACCTGGGGCAAGCACTACGATAACTGGGACTTCGACAACACCAAGTACGTGCTCAACTTCGGCTCCAACTGCCTCGAGGCGCACACCAACCATACCTCGGTGGCGCATCGGCTGGTCCGGGCGCTCGCCGACCGGCGGGTCAAGATGGTCACCTTCGACGTGCGCTTGTCGAACACCGCGACGCGCTCGACGGAATGGGTGCCGATCAGGCCGGGCACCGACCTGGCCGTGGTCTTGGCGATGTGCAACGTAGTGATGAGCGAGGACCTCCACCGCGGCGCGGGCGAGGCCTTCCTCGAGTTCTGCAAGGCGACCTCCGAGCGTGAGGCCACGACCGATGAGAAGGTGGCCGCGCTCAAAGCGCACTTCGCCCAGTACACGCCCGAATGGGCCGAAGGGGTGAGCGGGGTCGGCGCCGCGACGATCCGCCGCATCGCGCGCGAGTTTGCCACCACCCGTCCGGCCTGCCTGATCAGCTATCGCGGCGCGGTCGCGCACTACTATGGGGCTGAGACCGAGCGGGCCATCCAGACGCTGGCGGCGATCACCGGCAACGTCGACAACCCCGGTGGCCGGTGCAAGGCCGTGGGCGCCAAGTGGAAATACCCCAAGGGCCCGAAGGACAAGCCCAAGGCCAAGAAGCTGAAAATCCTCGACGGCTTCAAGGGTGAAGTGGTGCTGCCGACGCACCATGTCAGCAATCAAATCTTCAGGATGATCAAGGATGGCAGTGCCGGCAGGCCCGAGGTCTACATGTGGTACTGCTATCAGCCGGTCTACTCGAACGGCGACTGCAAGGAGAACGAAGCGGTGCTGAAGGACGAGAAGCTGCTTCCCTTCACCGTCGCGGTCAGCCCGTTCTACGACGAGTCCTCTTCGCTGGCGGACATGATCCTGCCCGACGCCACGTATCTGGAGCGCTGGGACTGGGAGGACATGGTGTCGCCGAACCAGGTACCGGAGTATTACCTGCGCCAGCCCCTGATCAAGCCCCTAGGCGAGGTGCGGGACTTCGGTGACGTCTGCATCGACCTGGCGGAGCGCATGGGCATGCCGCTGGGCATCGAGTCCAAGGAGGCCTTCGTCCGCGAGTCCTGCGAGAAGACTCCGGGCGTCAAGGAGGCCGGTGGCTTCGAATACATGAAGGCCAACGGCGTCTGGCACGACCCCGAGGCCAAGCCGAAATACTTCTCCTACGCCAAGAAGGTGAAGGCCGAGGATCTGGCCAAGGACGGCGTCGTCTTCGACGAGGCGACCGGCGTCTACTGGAACTGGCACAAGTCCAAGGCCAAGAGCGAGGAAGAGGCGCTCGCCAAGGGCTACGCCCACAGCAAGAAGGCCTACAAGGGCTATGTGGGCCAGATGATCGGCGCGGCGGTCTACAAGTGCTTCCCACCGGACGCGGTCAACAAGTCGGGCTACTTCGAGATCTACTCGACGATTATGGAGGAGAAGGGCTTCGCGCCCCTGCCGAGCTACAAGCCGATCCCCGAGCACGAGGCCATGAAGGAGGACGAGCTGATTCTGACCACCTACAAGGTCAACGTGCAGGTCCACTCGCGTACCCAGAACTGCAAGTGGCTGAGCGAAATCTACCACGACAACCCGGCCTGGATTAACCCCGAGACCGCTGCGGCCCGGGATATCGAGGACGGGGACGCCATCATCGTGCGCTCGGCGGTTGGCAAGCTCGAGACTCACGCGCGGGTCACGCCGGCGATCGCTCCGGGTGTGGTGGCGATCTCCTTCCACTGCGGGCACTGGGAGTACGGTCGCTACGCCTCCGGCAAGAAGGCCGTGAACGGTAGCGGGGAGGTCGGCGATGACGGCCAGTGGTGGACCAACTTCGGCGCGCACCCCAACTGGATCATTCCGAACAGCCCGGATCCGATCAGCGGCCAGCAGCGCTGGATGGACACGGTGGTCCAGGTATCCAAGGCCCTGGTGGTCTGAAATGAGCGCGCAGGGAACCCCTGATACGGCCCGCGAGTTGGCCAGGAACGCCGAAGAGCGCAGCAACCTCTACGGCTTCCTGGCCACGATCCATCGCGCCGAACCCACTCCCGAGCTCCTGCGGCGCATCCGCGACGAGAACGTGCTTGCATCGCTCAAGGACGCGGGGGTGCGTTTCGAGCCCGGCTATCTCGATAGACCGCCCGAGGAACTTGCCGACGATCTGGCGGTTGAATACACGCGTCTCTTCATCGGGCCGGGCAAGCACATCCCACCCTACGAGAGCGTACAGCGCGAGGGCACGCTCTGCGGTCAGGCGGCCAGCGAGACCGTCGCCTTCGTCAGGCGTTGCGGATTTGCCTACGACCCCGATTACCACGGCCTGCCGGACCATATCAGTGTGGAACTGGAGCTGATGCAGGAACTGACCCGGCGCGAGGCCCTGGCCTGGGCCGAGGGCGATGAGGCAGAGGCGCGCCGCTGCTTGCAGATCGAGCGTGATTTCCTGCACCAGCATCTTGCCGGCTGGACGCCCGCCTTCTGTGAGCGCGTGCTCGCCGAGACGGACTCGCCCTTCTACCGGGAGCTTGCCGCGCTCACCCGGGACTTCATCGAGACCGAGCACCAGGACGTCACGCGCCGCGTCGGCAACGGCGCCGATCCCAGCCCCCACTGAAATCCGCTAATTTCCCTTTCAGCGGTCGGGTATTTCGGATAGTCCGTGGCCCGGTCATTCGCCCGTGTGAGAGATCCCTAACCCGAACCCGAAGACAAGCAGGAGAGTCTCATGAGCAAGCTTCCTCCCTCCGGCGCCGGCGTTTTCGCCGAGCAATTCCCGCAAGCCTGGGAGGCCTACGCAGCCCTGGGCAAGGCCGCGGCCGAATCGGGGCCACTGGATACGCACAGCCGGCGCCTGATCAAGCTGGCGCTGTCCATCGGCGCGCGCTCGGAGGGCGCGGTGCACTCCCACACGCGCCAGGCCCGTGACGAGGGGATCGCGCCCGAGGAGCTGCGTCAGGTGGCGGCGCTGGCCATCACCACGCTCGGCTTCCCCGCCGCCATGGCCGCGCTCTCCTGGATCAACGATATTGTGGAAGGATAGGGGTAGGGGCGCCTAAGGCCAGGCCACCGCGGGCGGCAGCGACATGAGGATCGCCTCCACGTTGCCGCCGGTCTTGAGGCCGAAGATGGTGCCCCGGTCGTAGAGCAGGTTGAACTCCACGTAGCGCCCGCGCTTGACCAACTGAACCTGCCGCTGTTCCTCGCTCCAGGGTTCGGCCATGTGGCGGGCCGCGATCTTGGGGTAGGTCTCCAGGAACGCGAGCCCCACGTTGCGGGTGAAGGCGAAATCCGCCTCCCAGTCCCCCGTATCCACGTAGTCGTAGAAGATGCCGCCCACCCCGCGCGGCTCCTCCCGGTGCTTGAGGTAGAAATATTCGTCGCACCAGTCCTTGAAGCGCTGGTGGTACTCCGGGTCGTGCTTGTCGCAAGCGGCCTTGAAGGCGGCATGGAAGGCCGCCGTGTCGGCCTCGTCCGGGAACATGGGCGTGAGGTCCGCCCCGCCGCCGAACCAGCCCTTGGTGGTGTTGATGTGGCGCGTGTTCATATGCACCGCGGGCACGAGCGGCGAGCGCAGGTGGGCGACCAGCGAGATGCCGCCGGCCCAGTAGCGCGGGTCCTCCTCGGCACCCGGGATTTGCTTGGCGAATTCGGGCGTGAACTCGCCGAAGACTGCGGAGACGTTGACCCCCACCTTCTCGAACAGGCGGCCGCGCATGACGGACATGACCCCGCCGCCGCCTTGGGCCGAGTCGCCTTCCACGCGGCTCCAGGCCTTGCGCTCGAAACGACCGGGGGGGGTATCGCGCAGCTCGGCGGCGATAGGCAGGCCGTCGGCGATCTTCTCGCCGAGGGCGTCTTCCAGGCCCTCGAAGGCGGCGCAGATCCTGTCGCGCAGCTCCTCGAACCAAGCCGTGGCGCGGGCTTTCTGTTCGTCGGTCGATGGGCTCATGGGGCAGTGTCCGGGAACGACTCGGTTTGTCTCAGGGCCTCACTCAATACCATGGCCGCGGCCAGCGCGACATTAAGGGATCGCGCCTCGGGCCGCAGCGGGATCACCAGGCGCGCATCGGCGGCGGCATGCACTTCTTCTGGCACGCCCGCGCTCTCGCGGCCGAGCAGCAGGGTGTCGTCCGCGCGAAAGGCGAAGTCCGTATAGCGCGTGCGGCCTTTGGTGGTCAGCAGCAGAAGCCGGCCGGTCCGGGCGCGCGCGTAGGCGGCCCAGGAATCGTGCCGGGTCATCTCCACCTGGTCCAGGTAATCCATACCGGCCCGGCGCAAGCGCTTGTCGTCAAACAGGAATCCGCAGGGCTCGATGATGTCCACGGGCAGGCCCAGGCAGGCGCCCAGGCGCAGGATCGCGCCTGCGTTCTGTGGGATGTCGGGTTCAAAAAGGGCCAGGCGCATAGTAGGGAATTCCGTCCTTGAAAAGTGCGGCTTCGGGCTTTGCCTTCGCGGAAATTTTCCTCTATATGCGTGCTGCGACACAAGCGGGGCCCGCAAGAGGTCGCTGGGGACAACGCGAAGCCGGGGCCTCCGCATCCTGGACCATAGGGGAACGACAAAGATGGCAGACAGCGCGAATCCCGGTCATTTGGGAGACGGCGAGGCGCGGCGCGATTTCCTCTACCTGCTGACCGGCGCCATGGGCGCCATCGGCACGGGGATCGTGGCTTGGCCGTTTATCCACTCCATGAATCCTTCGGCGGAGGTGCTGGCGCTGTCCTCGACCGAGGTGGACCTCTCGCCGATCGAGGAGGGCATGGCGATCACCGTGGTCTGGCAGGGCAAGCCGGTTTTCATCCGCCGCCGGACGCCGGAGGAGATTGAGGACGCCGGTAAGGTCGCCTTGGACGATCTGCCCGATCCCGAGTCCGACAAGGACCGAGTACAGAAGCCGGAGTGGCTGGTCATGGTCGGCATCTGCACGCATCTGGGCTGCATCCCCAAGGGCCAGCGCGCCGGCGACCCGAAGGGCGAGTTCGGCGGCTGGTTCTGCCCGTGCCACGGCTCGCACTACGACACCTCGGGGCGAATTCGCAAGGGCCCGGCGCCCAGGAACCTGGATATCCCGCCCTACGAATTTCTCGACGGCAACGTCATCAGGATCGGCTAGGGGGGAATGAGCATGAGCGACGGCAAAGCGAACAACCCCCTCGTGAGGATGGTTGGCGGCACGATCAAGTGGATCGAGTACAGGCTTCCGATCTTCTCCTTCATCGACCATGCGGTGGGCAGGGGCTATCCGTCCCCGCGCAACCTTAGCTACTGGTGGAACTTCGGCTCGCTGGCCGGCTTGGCGCTGGTGATCATGATCATGACCGGCATCATGCTGGCCATGCAGTACACCCCGCACGTGGATTACGCCTTCGATTCGGTCGAGCGCATCATGCGCGACGTGAATTACGGCTGGCTGCTGCGCTACCTGCACACGAATGGGGGCTCGTTCTTCTTCATCGTGGTCTACATCCACGTTTTCCGGGGCCTCTACTACGGCTCCTACAAGGAGCCGCGCGAACTCCTGTGGATACTCGGCGTGGCCCTCCTCGTGCTCATGATGATGGGCGCTTTCACCGGCTACGTGCTGCCCTGGGGGCAGATGAGCTACTGGGCCGCCACGGTGATCACCAACCTCTTCTCGGCCATACCGCTCGTCGGGGATTGGATCGTGACCTGGCTGTGGGGCGGCTTCGCGGTGGACAACCCGACGCTCAACCGCTTCTACGCCCTGCATTACCTTATACCTTTCGTGATCGTCGGCGTGGTGCTCCTGCATATCTGGGCGCTGCACCGCTTCGGCTCGAACAATCCCCTCGGCATCGACACCAAGGGGCCGCAGGACACGATCCCCTTCCATCCCTACTACACGGCGAAGGACGCCTATGGCGTCGGCGTGTTCCTGCTGCTCTTCACGGCGGTCGTGTTCTTCGCGCCGAACCTCATGGCCGAGCCCGAAAACTACATCCCGGCCAACCCGCTGGTGACCCCGGCGCACATCGTGCCCGAGTGGTACTTCCTGCCCTATTACGCGATCCTGCGCTCGGTCACCTTCGACATCTGGTTCCTCTCGGCCAAGCTGATCGGCGTGTTACTCATGTTCGGCTCGGTCCTGATCCTCTTTGTCATTCCCTGGCTGGACCGCTCGCCGGTGCGCAGCGCCAAGTTCCGCCCGATCTACAAGCAGTTCTTCTGGATCCTGCTGGCCGACTGCGTGGTGCTGGGCTGGGTCGGCGCCAACCCGGCCGAGCCGCCCTACCTCTATTTCGGCCAGGCGGCCACGGCCTACTATTTCTTCCATTTCCTCATCCTGCTGCCGCTGCTCTCCTTCTTCGAGCGGCCGAGGCCCTTGCCGAGCTCCATCAGCGAGCCGGTCCTGAAAGGCGGTGGCACGCCCGCAGGCGCCGCGGCCAAGCCGATGGAGAAGGCGCGATGAAGAGGCTCATAATCAGCGCCGCTGCCGCGATCATCACCCTTCATGCGGGCGCCGCCGTGGCCGCCGAAGGCAAGGAAATCTCGGCGCGCGACTGGTCCTTCTCCGGGGTCTTCGGTACCTTCGACCGGGCGGCGCTGCAGCGCGGCTTCCAGGTCTACCGCGAGATTTGCGCGGGTTGCCACTCCCTGCGCCTGATCGCTTTCCGGAATCTGGCGGACCTCGGTTACGGCGAAGAGGAGATCAAGGCCTTCGCCGCCGAATACACGGTCGTGGACGGCCCCAACGACGAGGGCGAGATGTTCGAGCGCGCGGCCATCCCCTCGGACCGCTTCCCGTCGCCCTTCCCGAACGACAAGGCGGCGGCCGCGGCCAACAACGGCGCGGTGCCGCCCGACCTCTCGCTGATCGCCAAGGCGCGCAAGGGGGGGCCGGACTATCTTCACGCGTTCCTGATCGGTTACGAGGAGCCGCCGGAGGGCGTCGAGCTGCTCGAGGGAACCAGCTACAACGGCTACTTCCCGGGCGGCCAGGTTGCCATGCCCCAGCCGTTTTTCGGCGACGACGTGGAATACGGCGACGGCACGGCGGCCACGGCCGAGCAGTTGGCCGCGGATGTCTCCAACTTCCTCATGTGGGCGGCCGAGCCGAACCTGGAGGAACGCATCCGCATGGGACGCGGGGTCATCATCTTCCTGCTGGTCTTCACCGCCCTGCTCTACGCCGCCAAGCGCAAGGTCTGGGCCGATCTGCACTGAGCGGGCGGAGACACCGAACCACTGAAACGAGGCCGCCCGCATCGGGCGGCCTTTTCTCTTGGCCCTTCTGTCAGGGTTCAAATGAGCGATGCAAGCGCTTTAGGGAATTAGCCGGGGACCGCTCGGCTGATCAAGGCGGATTACACCGAGCAGGAGCCATGTCTTGGGGCGCTTCGCCATCGTTCCAAGCGCCAAGATCATGCCTTTCTCTCGATAAATGGTGTTGTACATGTTGTCTAGGTGAGCCAGGGCATGATCGGGTCCGTATTTCTTACTAAGATTCCAGAAAGCGGCCGTTGTTTCCCAGTCCGAACAAGAATGATTGTGCTCGCCATCCTCATCAAGAAACCGCAGTCGAAACTCGAATGGCGACGGCTCAAGAGCTGCCAGTCCCTTGTCAAAGAAGGACTTTTGCTTAGCGACGGACGCATATCCCGTCCGCTCCAGTTCAATTGCCTGTGGAGATTTCTTCTTCCAACTAAACTTTGCTTCGCGCGGCCGGATGAGTGTCAGCGAGTCGCCTCGATCCATGGCTTCGCGGACACTGCCGACAATTAGCGGCTCCAGAAATTCTGCGCGCTCACGCTCGGGTATCTTTCTACCGGGCGAGAGACTTTCCTCGAAGACGTGTCGACTTTCATGTCGCCGGTCTGACGTGGGTGGTCGCCATGAGTAGCGGACCCACTGCGCTCGGCTAAATCTGTTTTCCCCTAGTTGGCGGAATCGGACGGGGTATAGTCGGCGCCATTTACGCTCGATCGTAACTCCGGCGCAGCAGACCGTTTCACCGTGCCTCTGGCTGGGCCGGGGAACGGCCAAGACGAGGATGAGCGCTTCTTCTGACTGCACGGTGCCGATCTGCTCCCGCCCCCTCTATAACCGTCAAATGCTTCACTTCGAGCCCGGTTAGGAATGATACCTTCTCGGCCACTAAAGTTCGATGACAAACGACCGGATCGCGTTCGAAGCAAAGAAGGCACGCGCTGACCTCTGATGCGACACGCGCAGCGAGGTCCAGCCCTCCCTTGGTCTGAGACAATCGGAGGTGCGCTTTGTAGATACGCCTGAACTCGGCATATCGACCCGCCTTCGCTGCCTCACGACCGGGTTTGGGATCGCCTAAAGCGGAGATGTGCAGGTATTCGATGCCCTGTTCCTCCAAGGATGTGCGGAGGATGTTCTTTGAGAAACCTCGTTTGCGCGACACCGGAACAGCTCTGACATCTATCACGCAACTGACTCTGGCTTTACGCAGTGTCGCGATGAAGTCCTCGACACTAGCGCGTTCGTATCCCACCGTGTGAAGCTTGTGCATCATGGTCCGTCCCCCGTTTCTATGGCGGAACAGAATCAACTATTCGGCGGAAGTCAAGAAATGGTTACCGATCCTGTGATCTCGTCAGTTCTGGAGCCGTTTTACGGCTCCCGCCCTTGGCATCTGCCGCGGTGTCGAGTACACCCGGAAGACCGGCCCGGTGAGGGCCGATTGGGGAAGGAGCGGGCATGAGCGAGCCGGGCACCCCGCCGGTGATCGGCGTGATCGGCGGCAGCGGAGTCTACGACATCGCGGGTCTCGAAAAGACCGAGTGGCGCCATGTGGACTCGCCTTTCGGCGCGCCCTCGGACGAGTTGCTGTTCGGCGAACTCGACGGACAGGCCATGGTCTTCCTGCCGCGCCACGGGCGCGGACACAAGGTGCCGCCCACCAAGCTCAACTACCGGGCCAACATCGACGCCATGAAGCGCGCGGGCGTCACCGAGATCATCTCGGTGAGTGCCGTGGGCTCGCTCAAGGAGGAGCTGGCGCCCGGTGACTTCGTCATTATCGATCAGTTCATCGACCGCACCTTCGCGCGCGCGAAGAGTTTCTTCGATACCGGGCTGGTGGCCCACGTGGGCATGGGGCACCCGGTCTGCGATCGTCTGGGTGAGCAGTTGGCGGAAGCGGCGCGCGCGGCGGGGCTCTCGGCCCGGCGCGGCGGGACCTATCTGGTCATGGAGGGGCCGCAGTTCTCCACCAAGGCGGAATCCGAACTCTACCGCTCCTGGGGCTGCGATGTCATCGGCATGACCAACATGCCCGAAGCCAAGCTCGCCCGCGAGGCGGAGATTTGCTACGCCACGGTCGCGATGGTGACCGATTACGACTGCTGGCACGAGGACCACGACCACGTCAGCGTGGAGCAGATCATCCAGGTGTTGATGGACAACGCGGAAAAGGCCCGCGCGCTGGTCAAGCAGGTGGCGCCTAGGCTCGCCGGCCGTGCCCAATCCTGTTCCGCCGGCTGCCACCGGGCGCTGGACAACGCGCTCATCACGTCACCGGACGCGCGCGATCCCGCGATGATCGCCCGGCTCGACGCCGTGGCGGGGCGGGTTCTGGGCGGGTGAGGCGAGAGCCATGAAAGTGGGCGCGCAGGCTTATCGCAGTATCTGGCTTGCCGGGGACGGCTGGGGCGTGGAGATCATCGACCAGACCCGCCTGCCCCATGAATTCGTTACCCGGCGCCTGGAGACCCTGGAGGAGGCGGCCACGGCGATCCGCGACA